>QHUU01000101.1 GCA_003222155.1 Gemmatimonadota bacterium
GCCCCCGTACACCGCGTCCATCGACTGCAACCGCAACAGCGAGTTGCTGATGGTGACGATGTTGTTGTTCCCGTTGGGGCTGCCGGAGTACTCCTGCGCGCTCACCGCATCGTAACAGCCGTCCAGGAACGTCGAGTCGATCGTGCCCGCGTTGAGGAAGTCGTTCTCGACGCAGTCATCGCGGCTGTACTTGATGTGGACGTTGCGGATGACCCAGTTGGCGTCGCTCTGCACGTCGAAGCTGATCCCGTCGCCGTAGGAAAAGACGGTGACGTTCTGGATCTGGATCCCGTTCGCGCTGCTGCCGCTGCCCGGAATCATGCCGTACTTGTCGTGCATCGTGCTCCACGAGGTCGACGGCGGGAACTGCCCCAGAACCTCGCCCCCCGACCAGCAGATGCCGTCGCCGCCGCCCACGCGCACCGGGACGTTGGTCCCCTGATCGACCAGGAACTGCGCGGTCGTCGCATCCACCTTGGCGGTGGCGCCGAGACTCCCGGTTTCGTAGGTCGACGTGCGGAGCCCGCTCAGGGTCACGAGGGAGCCGGCCTGGCTCAGGCACGTACCCGTCGGCGGCGGGGGCGGTGTGCTGACGGTGATCGCCGCCGTGCCGCTCTTGCCCTCGGACGTGGCGGTGATGGTCGCCGAGCCCGTCGCGACGCCGCTCACCAGTCCGCTCGAGCTGACCGTCGCCACGGAGGAGCTGCTGCTCCCCCAGGTGATGGTGCGACCGGTGAGTGTGTTGCCGCCCGCGTCCTTCGGGGTCGCCGTGAGCTGCAGCGTCTGGCTCACGAACACCGTCGCGGACGGCGGGCTCACGCTCACCGTCGCCACCGGCACCGTCACGGCCGTCACGGTGACGGCCGACGTGCCGCTCTTGCCTTCCGAGGTCGCGGTGATGGTGGCCGAGCCGGCTGCCACACCGCGCACCAGCCCGCCGGTGCTGACCGTGGCGACCGAGGGCGTGCCGCTCGTCCACGTGATCGTCCGACCGGTGAGCGCGTTACCGCCCGCGTCCTTCGGGGTCGCCGTCAACTGGACAGTCTGGCCCGCGGGGACGGAAGCGGAGGGCGGGCTCACGGTCACCGACGCCACCGGCACGGTCACCGCGCTGACCGTGAACGCCGCCGTGCCGCTGTGCCCCTCACTCGTCGCGCTGATCGTCGCCGACCCGGCGGCCAGGCCCGTCGCCAGTCCGCCGTCGTTCACGCTCGCCACGGACGTGTTGGAGCTCGCCCAGGCGATCACCCGGCCACCGAGCGCCGTGCCGGTGGAGTCGAGCGGGACCGCCACGAACTGGACGCTGCCGCCCACGGGCGCACTGGCCGACGCCGGCAGCACCACGACCGCGGCGATCGGCACCGCCGTGGCCGTCACCACGGCGGTCGCGGTGTCGGCCATGCCGTTGGTCGGATCGCTCGCCACTACCTGGAAGCGACCCGCCTGCGGGCCTGCCTGGTAGTGCCCGTAGTGCACCCCTTGGCTTCCGGTCGAATCGGTGATGTTGCCGCCCGTGACGCTCCAGCTCACGGCGACTGGGATCGTGTCGCCCGCGGCCGTCAAGCCGAACGCCACGAAATCGGTGGCCTGATTCTCCGCCAAGCTGACGGTCGAGGGGACGACGACCAGGGCGGCGAGCCCGCCGACCACATCGGTGAGCTGGACCGGGCGCTCGCAGTTCGCGACCGCGGCGGCGAGCACCACCGCCAGGGACACGGCCCGGCGGTTCTTCAGCAGGGCCAGCCGCCGCGACAGCTTGTACTTGAACGTCATTGGTCGTCGTCCCCCCCCACCCTAAGGATTGAAGAACTCGCTCATGTCCGGCGCCGTGGCCGCGTCGCCGGGGAACGTGGTTATCCCGAGCCCCTTGAGGATCAGTCGCAAGGTGCTCTGATGCAGGTACGTGGTCGCGGACTGGTAGCCCGGCTTCGACTTGGGGCTGATCGCCATCCAGTACACGCGTCCCCCGCCGTTGGTGTTGTCCCCACCCGCCTCGTCGAACGTGATGATCAACAAGCCGTCCCGTTGGAACACAGGGCTCGCGAGCAGCGGCGCGATATTCGTCCTGAGCCAGCTGTCCGCGGTGCTCAGCGAGCAGTCATGCGCGTCGTTGCACAGGTTCGGCACGACGTTCGAGAACGTGGGCAGCGCGCCGTTCGCCAGGTCAGTCGCGAACTGGGTGAACGGAACGATATTGCACGCCTGCCCGGTCGGGTCGTTCGCCACGTCCGACAACAGCGCGAACACGTTGTGCTTGCGGGCATAATCCCCGGTGTCGCCACCCAGATAGCACGCGCTCGGGATACTCTCGGCGTAGGATTTCCACGTCTTGCCCGCGCCGACCAGGCTGCGCACGATGTTGGGCACGTTCTGGATCGTGGACGAGCCGTCGTCGTTCGTGAGAACCTGACCTGTCGCCAGCTCGAAGTAGTTCCCGATCGACGGGTGCGTGACGGCGTAGTACTGCGTCGCCAGGCCGTACTGCTGCGCCAGGCCGGTCAGGTACGGCATCGACGAGCTGGTGACGTCGACGTAATCCGTGTTCTCTTCGGTCACGATCACCACGTGCCCGAACTGCGACGTGCCCGGAGGCGGAGCCGCGGTCACCGTGATGGCCGACGTCCCGCTCTGGCCTTCGCTCGTGGCCGTGATCGTTGCCGACCCGGCCGCCACGCCAGTCACGAGCCCGCTCGAGCTCACGGTCGCAACGCCCGTGTTACCGCTCGACCAGGTGACCGTCCGACCCGTGAGGGTGTTGCCGTTCGCGTCCTTGGTCGTGGCCGTGAGCTGCACCGTGAGGCCGACCTGCACGCTGGCCGTCGCGGGTGCGACCGTCACCGTAGCGACGGGCATGTGCACGACCGTAATGGCCGAGGTCCCGCTCTGCCCTTCGCTCGTGGCCGTGATCGTGGCCGACCCGGCCACGATACCCCTCACCAACCCGCTCGCGCTCACCGTCGCCGCCGACGTGTTGCTGCTCGACCAGGTGATCGACCGCCCGGTGAGCGTGTTGCCGTTGGCGTCCTTCAGCGTGGCCGTGAGCTGCAGCGTCTGGCCCTCGTTCACCGTGGCCGACGCCGGCGCCAGCGTCACCGTCGCCACGGGCGCCGGAGGTTGACTGCCGGCGATCGCGAAGTTGCACACGGTGTGGCTGCCGGTGATCGCGGTCAGCGTCCAGTTGGCGAGCGAAGTTACGCCGGCCTGTTCCGTCCGGAACGCGAACCCGGTCCCGATCGTCTGCTCGGCGCTCCCCGCCGGTGTCACGTACGCCGAGTACGTGTGGCTGGACACGTCGACCACCAAGCGGAAGTGGTAGCTCGTCCCCGCCGTGTAGGGGATGCTGTTCGCGGCGGCGTATGCCCCGCCGTCCCGAGCATCGATGGTGCCGCCCGTGTTGAACCGCACGATCACCGCCATGTCGCTGTACGCGGCCGCGGCGCCCTGCGACAGGCCTGTCGCGGCATCGAGCCCGGCGCCGTTGGGAGTCGCATCGAACGTCGCCGTGAAGGACCCGGTCTGGGAGGCGAAGGCGCTGTTCTGGAACGCGGTCGTGCTGGTGGCGCAACCCGGGGCCGGACCCGTCACCGTGATCGCCGACGCGCCGCTCTGACCTTCGCTCGTCGCCGTGATCGTCGCCGAGCCGGCCGCGACCCCCGTGACGAGCCCACTGCCGTTCACCGTCGCGGCCGCTGTATTGCCGCTGCTCCACGTCACGACGCGGCCCGACAGGGTGTTGCCGTTGGCGTCCTTGGCGGTGGCCGTGAGCTGCACCGTCTGCCCTGCCGCGACGCTCGCCGAGGCCGGGCTGACCGTGACCGACGCCACGGGGATGGTCGTCACCGTGATCGCGGCGGTCCCGCTCTGCCCTTCGCTCGTCGCCGTAATCGTGGCCGATCCCGGCGCCACACCGGTCACCTTCCCGTTCACGTCCGCGACCGCCACCGACGTGTTGTTACTGGACCACGTGACCGTGCGCCCCGACAGGGGGTTGCCGTTGGCGTCCTTGGGCGTCGCCGTCAGCTGCACCGTCTGCCCCGCCAGCACCGTGGCCGTCGACGGCGTCACGCTCACCGATGCGACCGGGACGGTGCAGCCGGTGACGGTGACGCTCGCGGCATCGGACAGATTGCCGGGGGTGCTGGTCGCCACGACCTGGAACGAGCCGCAGTAGGCGTTCTGGTAGTGGCCGTAATGGCGCTTGCCGTTGCTGCTGCCGCTGACACTGCCCCCGGTCGCGGTCCAGGTCACGGAGACGTCCGCGCTGTCGCCCGTAGCCGTGAGGCCGACCGCAAGGAAGTCCTGGGTCTGGTTCGGCTGTAGCGTCACGTTCTTCGGGGAGACAACGAGCTGCGCGATGTTCGATCCTGGACCGGTGACTGCAATCGGCTTTTCGCACGCGAACACGAAGGCGACCGTCAGCGCGGCCGCCCAGGCGGTCAGGTCTTTTAGGCGCGCCAACCGGCTCGCCAACTTGTGCTTGAATGTCATGGCACGCCCCCGCTGATGGAAAAACAGACCGGGCCGCCAACATCGACCCGTGTCGGGATCGCTGGCGGCCCGGCGAGCATAGCGGATCGAACCGCGTTAGCCCCGTGGCTCTGCGTCACCGCCTTTCGACGGCTTTGCTCTGAGCAGCGTGCGAGGGCGCATACTAAGACCACCCGCCGGCGCGAATCCGTGACGCACGTCATGCTCCGGCGCGGCACTCGGGCGACATCCCGAAAGGCACCCGAAAACAGGTGGGCCGGAGTGCCGGCCGGCCGTCGGTCTGGACGCCGTATCGGGAGGCCCGCGCAGCTGTAACGCCCCTGCCACATGGGGTCGCGCCAGCGTCCGGGCGACGACCCCTAAGCACATAGGTGACATGGCATTAAGATCGACTGCTCGCCCGCATGGGTCCTGCTGGAGCATTGTGGCGCAACGGCGGGGAGCTCAGGGTGAAACTGGCGGTCTTCACGAGCAAGTATCCGGCTCGCGTGGCCACGTTCTTCGAGCGCGACATGCGATCGCTGATCGAGGCGGGGGTCGAGCTCGACGTGTTTCCCATTTACCCTCTCGACCGGCGCATGTGGCGCTACGCTCAGCCGCTGCTCGACGCCGACGTGCTGCCGCGCGAACGGGTTCATCATCTTGGCTTCGCCTCGAGTCTCGGTCGCGTGGTCGCCCGCCCGGGCCGCCCGCTCGGTCGCTTCCTGCGCGATGCCGGGGCGGTGAGCGCCGCCGCGCTTCGCTACGGACCCGTTTCGCTTGCGAAAACGGCGTACGTGCTGCCCAAGGCCTGGGCCGCCGCCGAGCGGTACGCGGATCGCTACGACCACGTGCTCGCCTACTGGGGGAATTACGCCGGCACCTGCGCCTACCTGTTCCACCGATTGCAGCGGCGCCGCGTTCCGTTCTCGCTCTGGCTGCACGCCGGCACGGATCTCTACTTCCGACCCGCGTACCTGCGCCAGAAGCTCGAGTACGCCGACAATGTCATTACCTGCTGCGAGTTCAACCGTTCGTTCATCTTGGAGCGCTATCGGGAGGTGGCCCATCGCCTCGCTCCCAAGATCCATGTGTGCTACCACGGATTGGACCTGCCGGTCTTTCCCTTCCGCCCCGACGATCGCCCCCCCGGCAAGCTGATCGCGGTCGGTCGTCTCGCCCGCGACAAGGGGTTCGCCTATCTGTTGCGCGCCGTGGCGGTGCTCGCGGGCCGCGGCTCGCCGGTCGAGCTCGAGATCGTGGGCGACGGCGAGGAGCGCCGCCCGCTCGAGCGACTCACCCGCCGGCTCGGCATCGGCGACCGGGTGGCGTTCCGTGGCTGGCTCACGTTCGATGAGGTCCGCTCCGCCATGGGCCAGGCGACCGTGCTCGTCCACCCCTCCGACGGCCTGGGCGACGGCCTGCCCAACGTGCTGCGCGAGGCCATGGCGCTCGGCACCCCGGTCATCGCCTCGCGCGTCGCCGGCATTCCGGAGGCGTTGGACGACGGCCGCTGCGGAGTCCTGACTCCGCCACGGGACATCGGCGCCCTGGCGGACGCGATCGCCACGCTGCTGGGCGATCCCGCGCTGCGCCGTACACTCGCCGACCGCGCGCGGCGCCGCACGGAAGAGCAGTTCGACATGGTGCGCAACGGAGCGCGACTCGCGGAGCTGCTCCAGCGCGCGGCGCCGGGCGCCCACCCGGAGCGGTCGAGCGCCGCTCCTGTCCTGTCCGCGCATCCGGTATGACCGTGCCCCTGCAGCCGCTGACCCAGGAAGAGCGCCATGCGCGCTTCATCCTCGAGTTGCTGCTCGACGACCCTGCGGGGAAGGGACCCGCGCTCGACGGGCCCGACTGGCCGCTCCTCGCCCGGCTCGCGCAGCGACACGCCGTCCTCGTCCGGGTCGCGGACCGCCTGGTGGACCTCGGGGTCCCCGTGCCGCCTGGGTTCGCGGCGGCGGCCGAGTGGGAGCGCGACCGGGCGCGCGCGACGCTCGACGTGCTGCGGCTCGTGCAGGCGGCGTGCGTCCGGCACCGCATCGCGTGGATGGCTCCGAAGGTGCTGCAGCGCTATCCCGATGTGGGCGACGATCTGGATCTCCTCGTCTTCACGTCGGACGTGGCGATCGACCGGCTCGTCCTGGAAGACGTTCCCGTCACGTGCGAGCGGCCGTCCTTTGCCAACCGCCTGTCGGGCAGCACCGTCTATACGGTGGCGGGAGCGATGGCGTCCGGCCTCGTGTTGGATGTCCATCACGGCCGGGTGGGCCCTGCCGGTCAGCATGCGGCCTTCGCGCGCGTCCTCGCCCGCAACGGGCAGCGCCACGTGCTCGGCGGGACCGAGCTGTGCGTGCCGGCGCCCGAGGACCAGCTGGTGCTCCAGGGCTTGGAGAAGGTAGCAGGGCGACGCTCGTTCCATCTCTGCGACATGCTCCAGACGATCGCGATCCTGCGGCGCCCTCGCCTCGACTGGCACCGCGTGCTCGCGACGGCCGTGGCCCATGGGGGCTGGGACGGGCTGAGCTGCTACCTCCATTACGTGGATGAAGCGCACGCGCGGCTCGTCGGACGGGAGCTCCTGGCCGTCGAGCAGCGACGTACGCTCACGCTCCATGGCTGGGGGCACGCCACGCTGCGCGAAGCCGGATTCCAATTCCCCGCCGTGCGGGTGACCGGGTGGCTCCACGGCCGCCAGTTTGGTCGCTCGCTCGGACGGGCGGAGTGGAATACGGCGCTGAGACTCGGTCTCTGGCCGTTCGCCATGATGGGTACCCGGCTGGCACAGGCGCGCACATGGTGAGCGACGCACTGCTCCGGCTGTATCATCGCCTGCCGGCCCCTGCCCGATCCGCGGCCGCGACGTTGCGCGGCTTCTACCTTCGCGCGTGGCGCTACGGCGCGGACTTCGAGCGACTGGTCGAGGGAGCGCTCGCCCGCGAGCGCTGGACGCCCCAGCACTGGAAGGCCTGGCAGGACGAGCAGCTGGGCGCTCTGCTGGACCGTGCGGCGACGCGCGTACCCTATTACCGCGAAGCCTGGCGGGCCCGGCGGCGCGCCGGCGATCGCGCCTCTTGGGAGCTGCTCGAGAACTGGCCCGTGCTCGAAAAGCAGACGCTGCGCGAGAACCCCGGGGCCTTTCGGGCGGACGACCGCGCCGGCCGCGATCTGCTGCGCGAGCACACGAGCGGCACCACGGGGCTCCCCCTCTCCGTCGGGAAGAGCCGCGGTACGCTGCGCGGGCTGTACGCGCTGGCGGCGGCGCGTGCGCGGCGCTGGTACGGGGTGCTCCCGGGAGACCGCACGGCCCGCCTGGGGGGTCAGCTCGTTGCCCCATTCGCGCAACGCCGACCCCCGTTCTGGGTATGGAACGCGGCGGGGCGAGAGCTCTACATGTCCACGTTCCACCTCGCGCCCGAGCTCGTCCCCCACTACCTCGATGCGTTGGTGCGGTACCACATCGTTTGCCTCACCGGCTACACGTCGTCGCTCGTGGCGCTCGCCCATGAAATGCTGCGCGCCGGCCGGGTGGACCTCCGCATGAAGGTCGTGGTCACGAGCGCGGAGCCCCTCGGCGAGGATCAGCGGGCGGCCATCGAAGCGGCGTTCGGCTGCCCGGTGCGCGAGACGTACGGCATGACCGAGAACGTGGCGGCGGCGAGCGAGTGCGAGGCCGGAGGGCTCCACCAGTGGCCCGAGGTGGGCGTCATCGAGGCCGTGGACGAGGAGTTCATCTGCACCGGACTCATCAACGATGCCATGCCGTTGATCCGATACCGGCTCGGCGACCGCGGCCGGCTCGCACCCGCGGGCGAAACGTGCCCATGCGGGCGGACATTGCCCCTGATCGCCGCCATCGAAGGACGCACGAGCGACCTCCTCGTGACGTCCGATGGGCGTCGCATCTTCTGGATGAACCCCGTCCTGTACGGCCTGCCCGTGCGCCAGGGCCAGATCGTCCAGGAGTCGGTTCGGCGCATCCGTGTCCGCTTCGTCCCCACGCCCGCGTTCACGGAGGTCGCCGGCCGGACTCTCGTCGCTCGTATCCGGGACCGCCTCGGCGATGTGGACGTCGTGCTCGAGCCGCTGGCAGAGCTGCCGCGGACCGCCGCCGGAAAGGTCCGTGCCATCGTCAGCAACGTCGCGTGGACGCCGGGCGGGGCGGACCTGGTGCGGAGCGGCGCATGACCGCGACGTCGCTGCCGTTCGTGTCCGTCGTCGTACCCTGCCTCAACGAGGAGCGGTACGTCGCGTCGTGCCTCGACTCCATCCTCGCCACCACCTATCCGTCCGACCGGCTGGAGGTGCTGATCGTGGACGGGATGAGCGAGGACCGTACCCGGCCCATCGTCGCCGCGTACGCGAAACGCCACCGGGCCGTGCGGTTGATCGACAACTCGAGCCACATCACGCCCGCCGGGCTCAACGCCGGTATCCGCGCGGCGCGCGGCGACGTGATCGTCCGGATGGACGCGCACGTCGTCTATCCGCCGGACTACATCGCTCTGTCGGTCGCCGCGCTGGAGCAGACCGGCGCCGACAACGTGGGCCCGGTGATCGTGACGCGCCCGGCGGACGGCAACGCGGTCGCGCGGGCCATCGCGGTCGCGCTCTCGCATCCCTTCGGAGTCGGCAATTCCCACTTCCGCATCGGCAGCCGCGAGCGCCGCTGGGTCGACACGGTGCCCTTCGGGTGCTTCCATCGCCGCCTGTTCGACCAGGTCGGCATGTTCGATGAGGAGCTGCCCCGCAACCAGGACGACGAGTTCAACTTCCGGCTCGCCAAGCACGGAGCGCGCGTGTTGCTCGAGCCCCGGCTGGTCGCGTACTACTACGCCCGGGGATCCATCCGGCAGGTCGCGCGCATGTGGTACCAGTACGGCTACTTCAAACCGCTCGTCGCGAAGAAGGTCCGCCGCGTGATGACCCTACGCCAGCTCGTGCCGGCGTGCTTCGTGCTCGGCTTGGTCGGAACCGCCGCGCTGAGCCCCTGGCTGCCTGTGGCCCGAGTGGCGTTCGGGGCCTTGGGCCTGGCCTACGCGGCCCTGGCCGTGGGCTGCGGGCTCGCCGCGGCCCGCAAGCAGGGCCTGGCGTGTGCCTTCACCCTGCCCTTCATCTTCGTCACCATCCACACGAGTTACGGGCTTGGGTTCCTGCAGGGCGTGGCACACCACCTGTTGGGCCTGGGCAGGCGCCCGCGCGACGACGCCACCCTGGCGCTCACCCGGTAGCGCGCGACCGCGATGCCCCTGCGCCTCCGCTGCACGCGGATCGCCGACTGGCCGCCTCTCGCCTGGTTGGCCCGGTGCACCGCTTCGGACCGGGAGATCGACGTGCTCCACGGTGATCGCGTGGAGGTCGCGCACGATTGGTTCTGCGAAGCGGCCTGGACGGGAGACTACCAGGCCGCGGACTTCGACAAGAGCGAGGTCGTGCTCGGATCCGGCGGTCGCATCCGCGGCGGCCGCGCGACGTTCGTATCCTCGGCGTCGACCGTGGATCGGCTGCACTCGCTGGAGCTGTCCGACGGTGTGTGGGTGTCGAACTCGCTCGCCTGCCTTCTCGCCTCGGCCCGAGCGCGGGTCGACCCCCTCTACCCACGCTACTTCGAGGACTTTCGCACCATTCGCGACGGACTGGTCCGATACCGGCCGTCGCTCTTGACCACGCGCGGCGCGGTTCGGTTGACCTATTACCGTAACCTCGAGTGGGATGGTCGTCGTCTCCAACCCGTGAGCAAGCCCGCCGCGCTGCGCAGCCTCGACTCCTTTTGGCAGTACCGCACCTTCCTCAGCGAATCCTTGCGGTCCCTCGCCGACAACATGGCGGACCGCCGGCGCCGACGGCCATTCACATTCCTGGGCACGATCTCCAGCGGCTACGACTCGGCCACCGCGGCCGTCCTGGGGCGTGAGGTGGGGTTGTCCGAGGCGATCACCGTGAACCGGTCGCGCGGCGGCGGCGCGGACTCGGGCCTCGAGCTCGCCGCCCGGCTCGGTCTCACGACGCACGTCGTGGAGCGCGACGCGTGGCGGCAGCACGCCTTTCCCGAGGTCCCCTTCCTCGCGTCCGACGCCAAGGGAGAGGATGTGTACTTGAAGGGCGCCGAGTCGCACCTCGCCGGGAGGGTCCTGCTCACCGGCTTTCACGGCGACGGCGCGTGGTCCCGCGCGCGCCACCGTTTGAACGGCGACGTCGTTCGCAAGGACCAGTCGGGCCTGTCGCTGTCCGAGTATCGGTTATGGATCGGCTTCCTTCACTGCCCCGTGCCCTTCTTCGGCATCCGGCAGGCGGCCGCCATCAACGCCATCAGCCGTTCGCCCGAGATGGCGCGCTGGGACTGGCCGTCGGCCAACAGCCGGCCGATCTGCCGCCGTATCCTCGAAGAGGCCGGGCTGCCACGCCACGGCTTCGGTCTCGAGAAGCGGGCGGCGTCCGTCCTCCTGTTCGACGAGGGATTCCTGACGCCGGGCTCCCTCGCCGAGTACACGAGCTGGTTGGCCGAGCGCGCCGGCGATCCGCGCGGCCCGGCTGGACGCCCGACCGAAGCCCTGTGGCGCCTGGGCGGTCGGCTGGTGGCGCCGCTCGCCGGCATCGCGCCGCCGGGTTGGCCTCGAGTACGTGCCATGATCGACCGCGTGGTCGAGATGGGCCGGAGGGACAGGCTGTTCCGCTACGTCTTTCCGTGGGCGCTGGCCCGCGCGCAGCGCCGCTACGAGCCGGGCCTCGGGGTCTAGTCCCCGATTTCCACGACCACCCCGTCGCGCCGCAGCTTCCCGAGCAGCCACGCCTGCACCCGGGCGGTGACTTCGACGACGCCGTCCACCTGCGCTTCGCCGAGCACCTCCGAGTCGCGGTGCAGCGCCGCGAGTAGCTTCCCATCCCCCACCGGGACGCGGATGCGGGCGACGGGACGGAGCGCTTGCGCGGAGGTGCGGAGCACGGCGCGCAGCCCGTCCACACCACTCCAAGGCTGAACGCGGAACGCGGAACGCGGAACAGCGGAACGCGGAACAGTCGAAGTCAGCACGGCATGGGGATACTGCTCTTGAACGCGGGTAAGAAACGTCTCGGGATCGGGGAGCAAATCGGCCTTGTTGAACACGTAGATCACACGTTTGTGCTCGGGGTTTCCACTGCTGTTCCGCGTTCCGCCTTCCGCGTTCCGCGTTTCGTTGTCCACCACCTCCACCTGCTCCTCCCAATTCTGGGCTCCCGCGTCGATCACATGCAGCAGCAGGTCGGCCTCGCGCGCCTCCTCGAGCGTGGCACGGAACGAGGCGACCAGATGATGCGGCAGCTTGCGGATGAACCCCACCGTATCGGTCACCCGGAAGCGGTAGCCGCCGCCCACATCGACTTCCCGCGTCAGCGTGTCGAGCGTGGCGAACAGCCGGTCTTCGACCAGGATCTCGGCCCCCGAGAGAGCCCGCAACAGACTCGACTTGCCGGCGTTGGTGTAGCCGACGAGCGCCGCGCTGGGAAGGTCGCGGCGTCCCTGGCGCTGGTTGGCGCGATGGTGGGCGACCTCCTCGAGGCGCCGCTTCAGGTTGGAGATCTTGCGCCGGATGACCCGCCGGTCGGTCTCGAGCTGCGTCTCGCCTGGCCCGCGCAGTCCGATGCCGCCGCGGATGCGCGACAGGTGGGTCCACATCCGCGTGAGCCGCGGGAGGAGGTACTGGAGCTGCGCCAGCTCGACCTGCATCTTCGCCTCGGCCGAGCGCGCGCGCGTCGCGAAGATGTCGAGGATCACCTCGGTGCGATCCATCACCCGCACCGCGAGCGCCTTCTCCAGGCTCGACCCCTGCACCGGCGAGAGCGCCTCGTCGAACAACACCAGCGTCGAGCCCGTGTCTTGAAGAACGCTCTTGAGCTCCTCGACCTTCCCCTGCCCGAGGTAGAACGTGGGGGTGGGGGCTTCCACGCGCTGGTAGGTCCGCCCCACCACCTCGGCGCCCGCGGTGTCGGCGAGCCGGCCGAGCTCGTCGAGATGGTCGTCCACCTGGGACGCGTCCAGCGAGCCCTTGCGTGGCGCGCCCACCAGGAACGCGCGCTCGACGGGCGGCTGGATGTCGATTAGTTGTCGGATCGGAACCGGCTCCTTGGCATGCTCTCGAGCATCAATCTACACATCATTTCAGCAGTTTCATAAGCGGCACGTTTCCCTTCCCCGTGAGCCCCACGGTCTTCGTGCCGACAGGCGTGTCCAGGAACACGCGACCCGTCACCCCGTATCCCAGGGTCTGCCGGGTGAGCAGAGCCTTCGCTCCCGCCCCCAATGCCGCCCAGGCGAATCGCACCGGCACCACCACCCGGCTGTGATTCGTGGGCGACAGATCGAGCGGCCGGTCCACCAACGCGTCGCCGAAGTGCGTGCCCTCGAGATCGATCCCCACTTCGAGCCGCGTGGAGCGGAGCCGGTAGTCGTTCGGGTTCCACACGTCGAACACCAGATCGAACGTGCCGCCCGTGAGCCCGACGCCGGTGACGTCGATCTCCTGGAGAGTGACATCGGGCTCGGTGAAGGAGAGGCGGCCGAGGGTGGCGCAGGCGAGACTGAGGCCGGCCAAGGGCGGCAGGAGACGGCGGAGGACGGTAGCGGTCATTCTGTCTTTTCCTCCGCAGCCTTGCGCTTGAGCTCCGCCCACCACTCCATGCGCTTCTTGATGTCCTTCTCGAAACCGAACTCGGTCGGCTCGTACCATTTCTGCCCGCGGAGCACCTCCGGCAGGTACTCCTGCGGCACGTAGGCGTCGGCGAAGGCGTGGGCGTATTGGTACCCCGCCCCATAGCCCAGGTCCTCCATGAGCTTGGTCGGCGCATTGCGGATGTGCAGCGGCACCGCCTCGGCGGGATGCGCGTGGGCCGCCTCCATCGCCTGGCCGAACGCGGCGTACACCCGGTTCGACTTGGGCGCGGTCGCCAGATACACGACCGCCTGAGCCAGGGCGAGCTCTCCCTCGGGCGAGCCGAGGAAGTGGTACGCCTCCTTGGCCGCGAGCGCGACGGACAGGGCGCGCGGATCTGCCAATCCCACGTCTTCGGCGGCGATGCGCACCACCCGACGGGCGACGTACAGCGGATCCTCACCCCCTGCGAGCATCCGGGCCAGCCAGTAGAGCGAGCCTTCCACGTCGGACCCGCGCACGGCCTTGTGCAGGGCGGAGATGAGGTTGAAGTGCTGCTCGCCGGATTTGTCGTAGGCGGGGAGGGGGCGCTCGAGGGCGGAGACGACGAATTCGGGGGAGAGGGGACGAGGGACGGGGGACCGGGCCGAGTCTACGTGCTTCAGGATCGCTTCCAGGCCATTGAGGGCGCGACGCGCGTCGCCCTGGGCGTACTGCACCAGCTTGTCGATGGCCGCGCCCGACAGCAGCTCCACCCGTCCCTCGTCCCCCGTCACCCGTCCCACGTGCGCCACCGCATGCTCGATCACCATCCGGATGTGCTCGTCTTTGAGCGGCTCGAACACGAACACGCGGCAGCGCGACAGCAGCGGGGCCGTGAGCTCGAAGCTGGGGTTCTCGGTGGTGGCGCCGATCAGCGTGATGATGCCGTTCTCGACCCACGGAAGGAACGCGTCCTGCTGCGCCCGGTTGAAGCGGTGGATCTCGTCGCAGAACAGGATGGTGCCACGCCCTTCGTACTTGAGCCGCTCCTCCGCTTGCTTGATGATCTCGCGCACGCGGGCCACCCCTTCGGTGACCGCGGAGAACGGCTCGAAGTGACGATCGGTGTGATTCGCGATCAGCCGGGCGAGGGTCGTCTTGCCCGAGCCCGGCGGGCCCCAGAAGATGCACGACCCCACGTCGCCGCGCCGGATCAGCTCACCCAGTGCCTTCCCGGGCCCGAGCAGGTGCTCCTGGCCGAGAAAATCCTCCAGGCGCGTCGGCCGCATGCGGGCGGCGAGGGGCTCCGACGAGCGCTGAAACAGGGTCGGATCAGTCATTCACGCCGTCTTCATTTCACGACAGCTGCTCGAGGACGATCTTCGTGACGACGAACGCCGCCGCTCCCGCGAAGAACGCCGCCGGCAGCTTCCACCCCCGCTTTCCCTGAAATTCCGGCACCAGGTTCGACGCCGCGACATAGATCGTGACGCCGGCGGACAGTGCCAGCCCGTGGCGCACCAGGAACGAAAGCTGGTCCGTGAACACGACGCCCGCGAGCGTCGCGCCGCCCAGCATCGCGGCCGCGCCGACGGCCTGCCCGCCGGAGCGCCCGCCCGCCAGCATCAGGCTCGACACCGTCACGCCCTCCGGCAGCTTGTGCAGGAAGATCGCGATGAACACCATCACGCCGAGCGCCGGCCGCACCAGAAACGCGCTGGCGATGGCGACGCCGTCGAAAAAGGTGTGCAGCAGCAGCCCCACCAGAGCCGACGTGCCGGCCACGCGGTTGACGGCGTGGGTCTCCTCGCCGAAGTGGAAGTGGGGCGTCAGCGTATGCTGCGTGAGATGCACCGCCAGATACCCCGCGAGCACCAGGCCCGGGGCCGCCGTGCCCGAGCGCGCGAACGCCTCGGGGAGCAGCTCCACGAGCGCCACGGCCAGCATGAACCCGGCGCCGAACGCGACGAAGTGCTCGATCAGCGCCAGCTCCCGTGCCGCGCGCCGGGTCACCGCGAGGGCGCCGGCGACGTTGCCCAGGGCCGCCACCAGGGCGTACAGCAGCGCGCTAGACACGGGCGAGCAGCAGCTCCCGCGTATTGCGCGTCGGGTCCTCCAGCACTTCGCCGAGCAGCCGCGCCAGCGTCTCGCCCACCTCCGGGCCGGGCCGCACGCCCGCCGCGATGAGGTCGTCCCCGGTGACGGCGAGGTCCTTGAGGGTCAGGGGATCCTTCGCGGCGCGGATCGACGACACGACGCGGGAAAGCGGGACGGGGGAGGAGGGAAGAGCAAGCAAGTCGTCGGCGTACTCCCCCAGCTCCGACAGCCAGCGTCGTACGGCCGGGAGGTGCTTCGGATCCGGATACTTGTCCCGCCATTGGCCGATGACGCGCCCCCGCTCGATGTCCTTGTTGGAAGCCTTGAGTCGCGTCAGGAGCGACGCGGGGTCGCCTGCCAGGAATGACGTGATCAATACGGGATCGCGTGGCAGGTTGTCGACCGGACTCTTCCCCCTTCCCTCGTCCCTCTTCCCGCCGATTTCCGGCAGCCAGATCCTCGCCGCCCCCACGTCGATCCAGAGCGTGAGCAGCTTCGAGACCCGGCCCGCCGTCCGGATCCCCTTGAACCACTCCTCCCGCACCCGCTCGGCCGACAGCTGCGACAACCCCTGGACGTTGGCCTTCGCCGCTTCGAGCGTCCCGCCGTGGATGCGGAAGTCGAAGCGCGCGCTGAAGCGCAACGCCCGCAGGATCCGGAGGTAGTCTTCCTGGAAGCGCCAGTTCGCGTCCCCCACCGAGCGGATCAGCTTCCTGGCCAGGTCCGCGGCGCCCTTGAAGGGGTCGCGCCACTCGTGCCGGATCGGATGATAAGCGATCGCGTTGATCGTGAAGTCGCGCCGGGCGAGGTCGTCGGTGAGCGACACGCCGAACTCCACCACGGCGTGGCGGCCGTCGGTGCGGATGTCCCGGCGGAACGTGGTGACTTCGTGCGCCCGGTTGTCGCGATCGAGCACCGCCACGGTGCCGTGCTCGATCCCGACCGGGACCGTGCGCTTGAACAGGCGCCGCACCTCCTCGGGCGGCGCGGCGGTGGTGAGATCGAAGTCGTGGTTCTCGAGTCCCAGCAGATTGTCGCGGATCGCGCCGCCGACGCACCACGTCTCGTACCCGGCTGTTTCCAGCTTCTGGGCGATCCGCACCACATTATCGGGAATGGCGAGCCGGGCGGGAAACCCCATGCCGGATGCTAGCCCTCGAGAATCACGGTCGCGGCGGCCGCGGCGCCGGTGTGGGTGAGGCTCACGTGCACGTGCCGTACGCCGCGCTCCCGCGCGCGCTCCGCCGCCTGCCCGGAGAGCCGCAGCTCGGGCGCGCCGCCCCCGCCTTTCACCTTGCCCACCTCCACCTGCAGCAACGACACGCCCTGGTTCCATCCCGTCCCCAGCGCCTTGAGGCACGCCTCCTTGGCGGCGAAGCGCGCCGCGAGCGCCTGGACCTTGTCCGCACGACCGGCGCACTCCCCCCGCTCGGCCGGCGTGAAGACCAGCTCCTCGAAGCGCCGGTCGTGGTCGTCCAGGAGCTGGCGCACCCGCGCGGTCTCCACGATGTCCAGCCCGATGCCGAGGATCACCGCGACACACTCCTCACCCGCACAGCACGCTGCCGCCGTTGACATTGAGGATCTCGCCCGTGATGTGGCGCGCCAGATCGGAGCAGAGAAACACGATCGGCCCGGCGACGTCTTCCGCGCTCGCGACCCGCCCCAGCGGGATGGTCTGCTCGATCTCCCGTCGTCCCTCTCCCGTTTCCCGCGCGTACGGCTGCCGCGACATCTCCGTGTCGACCCACCCCGGCGCCACGCAATTCACGCCGATCTGGCGCGGGGCGAGCTCCACGGCGAGGGATTTGGTGAGCGCAATGACCGCGCCCTTGGTCGCCGCGTAGTCGGCGTGGAACGCCTCGCCGCGCTGCCCCGCCGTGGACGAGACGAGCACCACCTTGCCGCCGTCGGGCAGCAGCGGAATGCCCGCGCGGCACACGTACAGCACGGCGTCCAGGTTGGCGCGCATCGTCACGTCCCACTGCGCGTCGGTCATGCGCTCGAGCGGTACCTCGTCGGGTGGCCAGATGCCGTGGTTCACGATCAGCAGGTCCAGTCCGCCGAGGGCCTGCGCCGCCTCGGCCACCGCCCGCTGCGCCGCGGCCGGATCCCCCAGGTCACCCCCGATCGTTACCGCCCTCTGCCGCTCTTTGCCGCCCCCTACCGCCCTGACCGTTTCTTCGGCGTCCGCTTTGCGGCTGCGGTAGCCGACCGCGACGCGGCATCCGGCCCGCGCCAGCATCATCGCCGTCGCCCGGCCGATGCCTCTGCCGCCACCGGTCACAAACGCGCGCTTACCGGAGAGATCGATCACCGTTACGTCTTCAACTGTGCTTCCACGATCGCGCAGATGACGTGCTCGACCGCGAGCTGCAGCTCCTGCACATGCGAGGTCTCATCGGCCGGTATCACGAGGGAGTCGTCCACGAGCCGCCGCACGGCGCCGCCGCCCTTGCCGAGCAGCGCGACCACCCGCACGCCCTTGGCGCGCGCCGCCTGCGCCGCGCGCACCACGTTCGCGCTCTCGCCGCTGGTCGAGTGCAGCACGAGCAGGTCGCCGGGCCGCACCACCGCCTCCACCTGCCGGGCGAACACCGCGTCGAACCCCAGATCGTTGCCGCACGCCGTGAGCAGCGACGTGTCGGTCGTCAACGCGACGGCCGGGAGAGCCCGGCGGGTGTGCCCGTAGCGGACCATGTACTCGGCGGCCACGTGTTGGGCGTCGGCCGCGCTGCCGCCGTTCCCCGCGAACCACAGCGTGCCACCGCCCCGCAGCGTGTCGACGTAGAGGCCGGCCAACCGCGCGATGTCGGTGGCATGCTGCTCGGCGACCTGGGAGGCGAGCGCCGCGAGGCCGGCCAGGCCGACCCGCGCCTGCTCGGCGGGGGTCACCCGGCGACCGCCCGCACCAGCGCCGGCAGATCGGCGTCCGGCCCCCCCCCGGCGCCGCGCTCTTCGAGCGCCGTCCCCACCACCACGAAGTCCGCGCCGGCGAGCCGGGCCGCGCGCACTTGCTCCGGGCGCCGGATGCCGCCGCCCACGAACAGCGTGAGGCCGGGAACGCCCTCGCGGCAGGCGCGGATCACCTCGGCCGACACGGGCCGGGGAGCGCCGCTGCCCGCGTCCAGATAGATGGCCTGCATGCCGATGAGCCGCGCCGCCGTCGCGTGCGCCCGCGCGAGCTCCGGCTTGTCGGCCGGGAGCGGGCGCGTCTGGCTCACCGCTTCCACGCTCGTCACACGTCCCCCGTCGACCAGGATGTACCCGGTTGAGAGCGTCGGCACGGCGTGGCGCGTCAGGAACGGCACGGCCCGCACGTGCTCCTCGATCAGGTACTGGGGATTGCGCCCGGACACGAGGGACAGAAACAGGATCAGGTCCACCTCCTTCGTGAGCTGCAGCGCCGAGCCGGGGAACAGCGCCACGGGCAGTCCCGCCGCCGCCTGCCGGATCGCCCGCGCCACGAGCTCCGTGTCCTGCGTGCCGTCGAAGGAGGAGCCCAGGAGGACGCCCGCGGCGCCCGCAGCGCGCGCCGCCCGGGCCACGACCGCGGCCTCCGCCGGCGCGGTGCGACTCGGGTCCACCAGCACCAGCAGCCCCGGGCCCGCCCCGAGCAGCGCGTTCACGATCCGCCCCCGCCCCCGCCCCCTGCCCCCACGCGTCCCGCGAGCGCCGCGAGGCCGGCGACGTCGGCTTCGGCCTGCGCCTCGAACGCGTACGTGACGAATGCGTCGGCCGCGAGCAGATCCAGCGCCAGCTCGCGCCCGCCCGCCGGTCGCCCCGCCACCCGTGTCAGCAGGCGCTGCCCCAGCAGGGCCAGATGGTCCGGCAGGGGCAGGTCCGCGTCGTCCACGGCGGCCGCGAGGCAGGGGCGCAGCACGTCGGGCGGCGCCGGACGGCGCGTCTCGAGCCACGCGAGCAGCGCGCGCCGGGTCATGGTGCGAGCAGCCGCTTGACGATGGTGGCCGTCTGCGCGCGGGTCTCGCCGAGCTTGGCGGGGTCGCCCGCGCCCGCGGATGCGAAATGCGGCCGCCCACCACCCTTTCCACCCGACACCGCGGCGATCGCGTTGGCGATGTCCCCCGCCTTCACCCCCTGCTGCACCAGATCGTCGGTGACGCCCACATGCACGCCGGCGCGCTCGCCGTTCGTGAACAGGACGGAGATCGCGCGCTTGTGGCTCGAGCGGAACGCATCCATCACGAGCCCGATCTGATCGCGATCCTCGAGATCGGAGTCCGCGATGTAGAGCTCGACGTCGCCGATGCGCTCCACGTTTCCCGTTTCCCGGTTCCCGCTTCCGGTCTTGAGCAGCTCGTCCATGCGCTTCTCGAGCTTCTTGTTCTCTTCCAGCAGCTGCTCGATGCGGCGCACCAGGTGCTCCGGCTGCGTCTTGAGCGCGCCGGCCGCATTCTCCAGCTCCCCCTGGAGCCTGCGGATCAGGGCGTACGCCCCCGGCCCGGTCACGGCCTCGATGCGCCGCACCCCCGCCGCCGCTCCCGTCTCGTGCGTGAACCGGAACAGCGCGATCTGGCCCGTGCTCGGCACATGGGTTCCGCCGCACAGCTCGAGCGACACGCCCGGCACGTCCACCACCCGAACGACCTCGCCGTATTTCTCGGTGAAGAACGCCATCGCGCCCGCGGCGATCGCTTCCTTGTACTTCATCTCGCGCGTGGTGACCGGCAGGTTCGCCCAGACATGGCGGTTCACCTCTTCCTCGATTCGGGCGAGCGTCGCGTCGTCCACCGGCCCGTGATGCGCGAAGTCGAAGCGCAGCCGCTCGGGAGCCACGACCGAGCCCTGCTGGCGCACGTGCGGCCCCAGGGTCTTGCGCAGCGCCGCGTGCACCAGGTGGGTCGCGGTGTGGTTGCGCTCGATGTTCCTGCGCCGCGGCTCGTCGACCTGGGCCAGCACCGCCGTGGGCTCGAACTCGTCCGCGAAGTGTCCCACGACCGCGCTCAGGCCGTCCACCTTTTCGACGCCTTCCACGTCGAGCGTCCACCCCTCCCCCTTCACGCGTCCGGTATCGCTGACCTGCCCGCCCGACTCGGCGTAGAACGGATTCTCCTGCAGCACCACCTCGACCACGTCGCCCTCCTGCCGAAACCGGAGCACGGCGGTGTCGGCCTGCGTGGTCTCGTAACCCACCCATTTCTGCTTGGCCCTGGGCTTCACGGTGCGCCATTCGCCGCCGCGCTTCACGTGGACGGCGGCTTTGTCCGCGCCTCCCCGCTTGCTTCGCTCCAACGCGTCGAGCGAGCGGGTGCGCTGCCGGGCCAGCTCGCGCTCGAATCCCGCCACGTCGACCGTCTGGCCGCGCTCGCCGGCGATGAGCTGCGTGAGGTCGATGGGGAACCCGTAGGTGTCGTACAGCTTGAACGCCTCGGCGCCCGAGATCTGCTTGGCGTCCCTGAGCTGCTCCAGCCGCTCCAGGCCACCCTCGATCGTGTCGAAGAAGCGCTCCTCCTCGGCGCGCGTCACGCTCTCCACGTGGGTACGCTTCTCCACCAACTCCGGGTAGACGCTCCCCATCACCCCGCCCACCGCGTGTACCAGGTGGACGAGCGTCGGCTCGCGGCGACCGAGCAGCCAGGCATGCCGCACCGCCCGGCGCAGGATGCGGCGCAGCACGTAGCCGCGCCCCTCGTTGGACGGGTACACGCCGTCGGCCAACAGGAACGCGACCGCACGCGCGTGGTCGGCCAGCACCCGATACGGGGCTCCGGCGGGCCCGCGGTCGTATTTCCTGCCGATCACCTCCACCGCCCGCTCGATGATCGGGACGAACAGATCGGTGTCGAAGTTCGACGGCACGCCCTGCATGACGGCGGCGATGCGCTCGAGACCGGCTCCCGTGTCTACTGAGGGAGCAGGTAGCGGAGGCCGAGACCCGTCGGCCTGCTGATCGAACTGCATGAACACCAGATTCCAGATCTCCAGCAGCCGGCCCGCCTCGCTCAGCGCGACGAACTCGTCCTGGCGCAGTTCCACGTTCCGCGTTCCGCGTTCCGCGTTGGTTCGAATATCGATGAGGATCTCGGAGCAGGGACCGCAGGGACCGGTGTCGCCCATCTGCCAGAAGTTGTCCTGGTCGCCGAGCCGGTAGATGCGCGTGTCGGCGATTCCGGTCACCTGGCGCCACAGCCGCCGGGCTTCGTCGTCGCTCTCGTGCACGGTGACGTACAGCCGCCCGGGCGCGATCCCCAGCCAGTCTTCCCCCGTCACCCACTCCCAGGCGTACGCGATCGCTTCCTTCTTGAAGTAGTCGCCGAAGGAGAAGTTGCCGAGCATC
>QHUU01000012.1 GCA_003222155.1 Gemmatimonadota bacterium
CGTACAGCGCCCCCTCGGCGGCCACGAGCACATATTGGCGGCCGCCCACGGTGTACGTCTCCGCGGCGTTCTCGATCGAGCCGATCTGGGCATGCCAGAGCGGCACCGGGGACCGCCTCCCCCGCAGGCCAAGGGCCACCAGGCTCCCGGATCCGTCGTTGGCGAACAGCAGACCGCCCGCCGTCGTGAGCAACCCAGTGCCACTTCCGCCGGTGAGCCGGTATTTCCAAGCGAGCTTGCCTGTCCGGTAATCGATCGCGACGATGGACGTGCCGAGCGATCCCACGACGTCCTGCTCGCTGCCTCCCAGCCCGACGAGCATGCGCGGATCCTTGTTCGTCAGGTAATACATCGCGTAGATCTCACGCAGCACGACGTACAAAAATCCCGTCCGAGGATCGTAGCTCGGCGGATTCCAGTTCGTTGCGCCACCGTTGTCGGGCGATACCAGCGAGCCGGCAACCGTGTTGTCCTTGGCGGCGTTCCGCACCGGCTGTCCCTCGGCGTTGACGGTTTCGGCCCAGTTGGCGGCGTCGGAGTACTTCGCCGTGAGTAGATGCTTACCGTTGGTCCGGTCCAGCACGAAGACGTAGCCGTTGCGCGACGCCTGCATCGTCAGCTTGCGCGGCTTCCCCGCGACCATCCCGTCGAACAATACCGGCGCCTGCGTCGCATCCCAATCGTGCGTGTCGTTCGGCGACGTCTGGAAGTACCACGCTGGCTTTCCGGTGTCGACGTTCAGCGCCACCACCGAGCAGGTGTACAGATTGGTGTGTTCGTCGCGCGGTGCGCGCAGCCTGGCCGTGTACGCCGGCGTCGGATTCCCGGTCCCGAAGATGTACAGATGCGTCTCGGGGTCGTACGAGCCCGGCGTCCACACCTGCGCGCCGCCGTGGCGTGCCGCGTCGAGGCTCGCCCACGTCTCCAGGCCCGGATCCCCCTGGTTCATCGGCACCGTGTAGAACTTCCACTGGAGGTCGCCGGTCTGCGGATCGAACGACTGCAGAAAACCCGGCGCGTCGAGATCGTCGCCCGTACCGACCAGCACGTGATCCCCGACCACCACGGGTGCCGTGGTGGAGAAGTACTGCTGGCTGAAATCGGCGATCTCCTTGTGCCAGCGCTCCTGGCCCGTCTTCGCGTCCAGCGACACGAGATAGTCGTCCGGCGTCTCGAAATAGAGCCAGTCACCGTACATCGCCATGCCGCGGTTGCCGATGTGGATGCCGCCGCGCGACTTCCACCAGTAGTGCCAGAGAATGTGCCCGTCCAGCGCGTCCATCGCCCACGCATTGTCGGGCGATGACACATACAGAATGCCGTTCACCTGCAGAATCGATCCCGACAGACGCGGCGATCCGCTCGTCGCGCCCGGCATGGTCACCGGCTCCTCGGCCACACCGCCGGTGATGGCGGGAGGTCCAGGAGGCGGGCCGAACCACCCGCCTTCGCTCCCGCCGGGGCCGGCCGTCAGGCGCCGCAGCCAGGCGAGCGTGAGGTGCCGAACGTTGGTCTGGTCGATCTGTCTGAGTGGGCTGTAGCGACGCTGCGAATAGTCGCCCGCGTAGGTCGGCCACGCGTCCGTCGCCAACCCCTGGCCCACCAGCGGCCCGGTCGCCAGACAGAGCGCAATCGAGAGCAGCAGCGCGCCGGTCTTCATTTCAAGGTGACGAGATAGGCCGTCAGGTCATGGATGTCCGCGTCGCGCCATTGCGGGAGCCTGTCGATGTGCCATTGCAACGGATTGGTGACGACCACCTTCGGGATCGAATCGTGCCGGGCGAAGCTGTGGTACGCCCCGTTCGAGTCTCTCAGCGCCACGACGAAGGCGGAGAGGTGATCGAGGTCGCCCTGCACGCGCTGCCCCGAGGGGAGCGTCACGGTCACCGTCGTGGGCGGCACGTTCACCGGCGGCGCGGCAGCGGCCGACCGGCGACGCCCGCGCCCGCCGCCACCGGAGACGATCAGGTTTTGAATCGTCTTGGGCTCGTAGCGGCTGCCGATCCCGGCGAGATCTCCGGTGGCCGAGTGGCATTGCGTGCAGCGCCCGGCTCCGTTGAAGTAGGCCTCGCCGTGCTTGGCGTCGCCCACCAGGATATCGAGTGTGCTGGGCGCGCCACGATCGGAAAGCGGCTGACTGTGCAACCAGGCGGCGATGTCGGTAATGTCCGCCGCGGAGAGCGCGAACTTTGGCATACCCTGGGCGGGGATGCCGTTCTGCACGATGGGAGTAATCAGCTCCCCGCGCTGATCGCGGAGCACCACCTCGTCCCGGACGAGGTTCGGGCCGGTTTCTCCGCCCCTGGCATCCGAGCCATGGCAGAAGCTGCAATTGCTCCGGAAGATCTGCTCGCCACGGGCAACCTGCTCGGGAGGGGCGGGAGGATGCACCGGATAGTCCGGAGCACGATTGCCATCGCGGCCAGCCTGTGGCGCTTGGGCCGGGCGCGGGGGAGCCTGCGCCGCAGACTGCGGAGCACACAGTGTCGGAGCACATGCGAGGATCACGATGCCGAGGCACCGAGAACCTCTCCATGAATGCATCAGTGGAATCCTCATTGCCGCGCGGCGACGTGCGATCTTGCTTGACCTTACGCACCTGAACTACGCGGTGCAACCGCCTGCCCGGACTCGACACCCGCCTAGCGAGAATGTACGGCCGACCCGTGCAGCTGGCGTGGACGTTTCAGGCGGCCAACGAGAAGTACGCGAGCGATTATCCGGCGTCCGTCGGCTCACACATGACCAACACCGACTCGGCGCCGTTCCAGGACCTCGTGGCGGCGATCAGTCTGCGCGAAAACGAGCGGGGGGCCCACATTGGGGCGGGCTGGGACCCGAACTGGCACCAGCCGACCGACCTGTACGCCACCTACAGCGACAAGGACTTCCGGCTCGGCCTCAAGGCGGCGCAAACCACCCAGGCGGCCCTCGCCGGCCTCGTGGAGGCGACGATCAAGTAGCCGTTTGCCGACCTTGCTTCCCCTGGCCTTTCAAAATCCGCACGATCGCGACTATGGTGTTCCAATTCCGTGTCGTCGCCGGCACGCCGAACAGTTTGTCGAGCTGGCCAAGGTAGCCGATCGTTTTCATGTGCCGACGGTACACACCGAAGACGAATCGGTCTTTCGATGCGATAACTCGCAACAACCACTTCCCACGTGGCGGAAGGGTGATGGGAATGGCAGCCCGGACGCGGCCGGCTTTCGACAGGATGCTCACGAATCGAACGACATCAGGCCGCGACGGCGCAGTTCCAAACGGATTCACCGTCTCGAGACTCACAACGTCGCGGCCGTCGCACAGCATGACTTCCGTTTCGAATGGCAGCTTCCGGAGCAGGGCGGCACGGAACTTTGCTCGAGATCCAGGCTTGCGAACGACAAACGTGCCTGCAGCACCCACATTCACGACGTCATAGTGCCTCAGTGTTCTTGAGAGGATGCTTGGGCGAAACGTCCTGTGCCCGCCGACATTCACACCCCGCAGGAAAACAACGAGAGCCACCCCTACTTCTCGAACCGCTCGAAGCGGTACGCGAGCTCCGGACCGCCGTCCCCCTCGTACGCGAGTTGCGCGACGAGCAGGGCGAACGGCTCCGTGTAACGGGCGATCCGTAACGGCCCGGCGTCCACGGGATCGAAACCCACGTCCCCGATCAGCTGAGCGGCGATCTTCTTGCTGCTGGCGTCATCCCCGCAGTAGACGAGGCTGGCTCTCCTGGTTTTGCGCCTGGCCTCGAAGACGCCGAACAGCACCTCGCTCGGCACGGTGTTAAAAGCCGAGACGATCCGAGCCTTGGGAACCTTCTTTGCAAGCTCCTCCGCACCCGAGGACGTGTGGGCGACCACGAGGCCGGTATCGTCGGCATTCATCGGGAGCGAGCAGCTGACGATGACCTTGGCCGACACGTCGCCGGCTTGCTGCAACACGTCGTCGACGCGGGACCAGTGCACCGCCAGCAACAGCGCGTCGGCGTCGCGCGCCGCTTCACCCGGCGTGCCGGCCCGCGCCTTTCCCTTCGCATCGGCTGCGAGCCGTTTGAGTTTCTGCTCGCTGCGCGCGTAGCTGAAGACCACTTCATGCCCGGCGCGCGCCCAAATCGTGCCGAGCTTGGCGCCCATCAACCCCGAACCCAGGATGCCAATGCGCATGTCACAGACCAGCCGAGCCCCAGCGCCGAGACTTCCAGGTTGCTATTTCCGAGCTTGCGCTTCTGCATTGTTCCCCTCGACGCTTCCGTATTGGTCGTCAGTCACCTTTTCCATCCAGTCCACGACCTCGCCCTTGAGGTGCTCTTGAATGGCGACGTGCGTGACGGCGGTGGTTGCCGTGGCGCCGTGCCAATGTTTCTCACCCGGCGGGATCCAGATCACGTCACCGGGCCGAATCTGCTCGATCGGCCCTCCCCAGCGCTGAGCGAGGCCCGAGCCGGCGGTCACGATCAGGGTCTGGCCCAGCGGGTGGGTGTGCCACGCCGTCCGGGCGCCGGGCTCGAAGGTGACACTGGCGCCGGACACACGTGCCGGATCGGGGGCCTGGAACAGAGGGTCGACACGCACCGTGCCGGTGAACCACTCGGCAGGTCCAATGCCCGAGGGCTGAGAGCCGTTTCTCCTAATGTCCATTTGGGCAATCGTAACCGGACGGTGCGCGCGGGAGTAGCCCGTAAAATCGAGAAGTCCCTACTTCAGTAGGCAATGTTCCCCGCCGCGGTGAACGCCCAGTGCCGCCCGCTGAATCCTTTCCCGAAGCGATACCCGAGCGCGAATTGCCCGACGTCGGTGATGGTCAACCGAGTGGGGCCGAGCCGGAGGGCGAGTCCCGCATCCCCACCGACCCGCGTCGGCTCGTTGTCGTACCAGGCGCCGCCGTAGTCGAGAAACGGCGCCAGGCCTACGCCGAACAGCCCCCACACCTCGTCCTTGACGACCACCCGGTCTTCGAGCGCGACCCAGACCATGCGAGTGCCGGTGAAGGCGTGGGCGCCGAACAGACGGGGACCCTTGCTGTCGCGCCATAGATCAAATTCGTCCCCCGACTTCGGCCCGCGCAGCGCGCCGCCCTCCACATGGAAGATGAGAGACTGACTCGGCAGGTTCTGGCTCACGACCGTGACGCCGCCGATCACGCGGCCGGAGTCGACGCCCCCCGCCCCGGTCAACACGCCCGCCGCCTGACCGCGCAGCACGGCGAACCCCCGGTGCCAGGCGCCACTGAGCTGCCCGCTCACTTCGGGACCGACGCCCGCCCGGCCGGGCTCGTACCCCCAGGCCCGGGGCGCCGCCCAGAGACCGAGGTGCAGCGTCTGCGACAGGTCCACATCCTCCTGCCGCGCGAACGAATTGAAGTTCTCGAGCACCTGGAAGCGCACGCGCTTCATTTCGAGCCCCGCCCCCACCGTGCCGAAGCTCGAGCGCGGGAATGGCACGGTCGTCGCCGCAGCGAAATCTTCGCGGCGCCATGCCGCACCAGCCCACAGACGCAGATAGCCCGAGGGAGTCGCCTGGAGTGAGACACCCCCCGAGAGACCGACTCGGAGCTCCCGATGCTGAAGGCTGTCCAAGAGGATTCCGTCCTGGAACCGCAGCACGCGCTCCTTCGCGGCGGTACCGTCCGTCGTGAGGGAACGCGGAGCCACCGTCTCATAGAAGGGCACGCCGATGGACCACGTGCCGCTGCGCCCGTCCGAAATGGTCTTGTACTGGGTCGACAACACGGTTCGCCGACCGAGCACGCCTGTGCTGTTGTAGCCGACGCTGAGGCTGTGGCGATCGGGGGTCTTCTCGTAGCGCCCCGTCAGGGCGGTGCCCGTACCCAGGACATTCGCCTCCGTGAACGCCACGGCCCACAGCACGTCTCCCGCCACGGACGAATAGTCGAAGTCCGGGATAGTGCTCCATGCATCGTCCGTTTCCACCCGCAGCGCAAGACGTCCCTCCACGCGGACCGTATCGATGCGCACCGCGCGAAAGATCGTGAGCGCCCGCAGCGCGCGCTCGCTCTCGACGACTTTGGCGGAGTCATACGGATCGCCCGGCCTGAGCAGCAGGGCCCGACGAACCACCCAGGCCTGCGTGGTGATGTGCAGCGCATTCCCCGCGGCCGCGACGACTCTCGGGGCGTCACGCTTGCGATCGTACACATTGTGTCGTACGACGACGATCGTATCGATGGTTTGGGCGGCTGACCGTGCCGACGGCCAGACGGCGAGGAGGGTCAGCGCCGACCGAAGAGCACGCGCCAGACGATTCACCGAGTCTTGAACACCACGGTCTGGATCGAGCGTGGCCGCGAGCCAATCTCGACCGACGTTGAGCCGACCACGAGGGAGTAGGGGCCGCCACGGGATGTCGGGTTCATCACCACGACCGCCACCGTGCCATCCGCGTTGACGAACGCCGTCGTGAGCAGCATGCTGCGGCTCGGTGACGCGAGGATCCGTCGCGCACCGGGACGGATGAACTTCGAGAAGTGGCCGATGTAGTAGTACGAATTGGTGTAGATGAGCCTGCCGGTCCGCGTGTCGGCATGGATCGGCGCGAAGCAGAAGTTCCCGACATGATTGGGGCCGCCCCGCTCATCGAGCAGAATATTCCAGTCCGTCCATCCCTCGGCCCCCGCATTGAAATCGTTGATCATCGACCGCCCGTACGCCTCGCCGAGGCTCCAGCGGCCGTACGCCGTGGAGTCGAAGCCTGCCGGCGTGCCCTCGGTAAACAGCAGGTGCTTGTTGGGGTAGAGCCGGTTCACCAGCGCGACGTTCCCGTACAGCTGCGTCCCACCCGACCAGTCTTCGTACCAGTGGAAGGCCATCCCCCAGGCGTACTTCGCGGCCGCGGAATCGTCGAACATCGCGAGCGCCCGCTCGATGATGAGGTCGCGATTGTGGTCCCAGACCATGATGTTGACGTCACGCAGTCCCTGCCGCCACATCGCGGGGCCGAGGTGGTTCTTGAGAAAGTCCCGCTCGTCCGCCGCCTGAAACACACACGATTCCCATGTCTGCGTCGCCATCGGCTCGTTCTGGATCGTGATGCCCCACACCGGCACGCCCGCCCTGCGGTACTGCTCGATGAACTTCGTGTAATAGCGGGCCCAGGCGTGAGCGTATTCGGGGCGCAGGCGACCGCCGTGCAGCATATCGTTGTTGTCCTTCATGAACGCCGGCGGGCTCCAGGGGCTGGCGAACAGCTTCAGCCGATTGCCGCTCGCGGCCATCGCCCGCTTGATCAGGGGGACCTTGTAGCGCAGATCGTGTGCGATCGAAAAGGACGTCAGGGCCGAATCGCCCTCCGTGACGTAGGTGTAGCTCTCGCTCGAGAAATCACAGCTGTTGATGTTGGTCCGACCCAG
>QHUU01000102.1 GCA_003222155.1 Gemmatimonadota bacterium
GAGGACGTAGTCCACGCTCGACTGGAAACCGCGCGTCGGCTCCTCCTCCTGGAAGAGCTGCTGCGCCCCGCTCCACAGCGTGACCTTCGCGCCGATGGCGAACCGATTGGCGCCCGCTCCCTCGAGCCGCACCTGCAGGAAGCGGTTCTGCCCGAGCGTCCTGGCGTTGTTGCGATAGACGAACGCCTCCTGGTTGACGTTGTTCACGACCAGGTCGAGCGCGCCGTCGCCGTCCAGGTCGCCGTAGGCCGCGCCGCTCGAGAAGCTCGGCGAATCCAGGCCCCAGGCCGCACTCTCGTTCGCGAAGGTCAGGTCCCCCCGGTTCCGAAACGCGTAGTTCGGCAGTTTGGTCGAGCTCATCGCGTCCACCAGGCGCCGAAAGTCGACCCGGCGGCCGCTCGCGGCCTGGATCATGGTCTCCCGGCTCGCGAGAAACGCGATGTAGTCCTGGGAGGTGACGTCCTTGGCGAGACCGTTTGTGACGTAGATGTCCTTGTAACCGTCGAGATCCAGGTCGGCGATGAGAGGGCTCCAGCTCCAGTCGGTCCGCGCCACGCCCGCCATCTGGCCGACGTCGGAGAACGTGCCGTTGCCATTGTTGAGGTGGAGCATGTTGCGGGTGAACTGGTAATGAAAGCCGTTGCGCACCTCGGTCTGGAGCCGGTTCCAGCTCTCGAACGAGGTGGTGGTCTTGAGGCGACGCTCGTCGTCCGGCAGCATGTCCGCGACGTAGATGTCCGGCCAGCCGTCGTTGTTCACGTCCGCGATGTCGAGCCCCATCGACGACAAGCTGATGTAGGACAGCTCCTGCTCGAGCCGCTCGGCGAACGTGCCGTCGCCCCGGTTCATGTAGAGATAGTCGCGCTCGAAGAAGTCGTTCGCCACGTAGATGTCCGGCCACCCGTCGCCGTTCACGTCGCTCACGCCCACGCCCAGGCCCAGCCCGATCTCGCTCCCGTAGATGCCGGCCCGCTCGCTCACGTCTGTGAAGTGCCCGCCGTCGTTGCGGTACAGCCGGGCGCCGCCGAACGGGTCTCGGACGTTGCGGGTGTTTTTCAGCTCGAAGCTCGCCACCGGCCGCGGCGAGTTGTTGATCACGAACAGATCGAGGTCGCCGTCGCGGTCGTAGTCGAAGAACACCGCCTGGGTCGAATAGCCCGTGTCGGCCACGCCGTAGGCAGCCGCCTGCTCGACGAAGGTGGGGACGCCGTGGGCGTTCAACCCCTGGTTGATGTAGAGCTCGTTCGCCCGCAGCTTGCCGTCGCCGTTGCCCGCGTGGCAGACGTAGATGTCGAGCCGCCCGTCGCCGTTCACGTCGGCGAGCGTGACGCCGGTGGTCCATCCCCGGCTGTGCAGGCCGGCCTCCGCGGTGACGTCGCGAAACCGGAACTTTCCTTCGTTCAAGTACAGCCGGGCGCCGCCCAGATTCGACGTGAGGACGATCTCCGGGAGGCCGTCGCCGGTGAGATCGCCGAGGGCGACTCCGCCGCCGTTGTAGTAGTTGCGATAAGTGAAGACGTTCAGCTCGCGGGTGTCGGTGAGGCGATTCTCGAAGCGGACGCCGGTGTAGCTCGAGGGTAGCAGGGTGAACAGATGGCCGTCGGCGGGTGGCGGGGCCGGGGCGGACGCGGCCGAGCAACCGGCTAGCAGGCAGAGCGCGGGTAGAAAAACGCGTAGGGGCGCAACATGCTGCGCCCCTACTAGATCGCTCACAAGCTCCAGAACCTCCAGAACCTTCCCGCTCAGTACCCGGGGTTCTGCGAGATGAGCGGATTCGCATCCCGCTGCGTCTGCGGAATCGGCATCAAGACGAGCGACGTGGGCCTCGGACAAGACCCCGACGACGCGTCCTTGAACTCCCAGCAGGCGGTGTACTTGCCGTGCCGGATCAGATCCTGACGCCGCTTGCCTTCACTGTTGAGCTCGAACAGGCGCTCGCGTAGGATGACGTCGGTCGTGACGGCGCTGAGCGTGTCCGCTGTCGCGAACGCGCGAGCGCGCACGGTCCGCAACAGGGCTAGCGGGGTCGACGAGCCCGTCGCCCCGGCGAGCTCCGCTTCGGCCTTGATCAGATACATCTCGGCTAAACGGAACCAGGCGAAGTCGTTGCCGTTGTTCTGCTGCACGTGCTTCGGGTCGGCGGGCCACTTGTAGATGCGCCCGCCTTCGCCCTCGGTCGCCGACGTCACGTTAGCGATGGTCGTCGTGAACACCAAGGGGTTGCCCTTCCGGTCGGTCGTGGGCTTGCCGTTTTCGACGTTCACTTGCGGCCCCACGAGGAACATCTTGCGGCGCCGGTCGAGTGAATCGAACGCGTTGTACGTCTGCGCCAGGGTGGCAAAGCCGTTCCACGGCGACGGGCTGAACTGATTGTAGTGCAGTGTCCGCATCACCATGTTGAAGCCCAGGCCGTCCGCGTCGGCGAACTTGATCACGAAAATGTTCTCGGGCGAGGTGGCGTTGTCAGGGCTGAAATTGTCCGTGAACGCTGGGGCCAGCTGGTACACCCCCGAGTTGATGATGCTGTCGACGACGTTGATCGCCGCCTGACAGGCATCCAGGCCGCCGCTCACCAACATACCGCGGCACGTGTTGTAGCTCGTGGCACTGATGCCCGCTGCGGCAGACTCGTTCTTGAACACCCGGGCGTTGATGTACATGTTGGCCAGGAGCGCGTTGACCGCGCCCTTCGTGACGCGGCCGACCTTCGTCCCCAGCAAGGTGGTGTCCCCCCACTGCTTCGGGAGGTTCGGGCGGATCGCCAAGAGCTCGGACTCGATGAACCGGAACGTCGAGTCGCGGCTCGCGCGCGCCCGCGCCTTGAGCTCCGTGGTCGTGGCGATGGGCACGCCGCCGAACGTGTCCATCAGCAGATAGTAGTAGAAGGCGCGGAGGAACCTCGCCTCGCCCTCGATCGCGGCTTGATTCGGCACGGTCGTCTTCTGAAGCGCCTCGAGCAGCACGTTGGCCCGCGCAATGCCGGCGTAGGCCGTGTTCCAGACGTTGTTCACGAAGCTGAGCGTGGCGGGGCTATTCGCCGACCAGGTCTGGCGATGGGTCTCGAGCCACGTCCCGTTGTCGTACCAGTCCGAGCCGCGGGTGGGCACGACCATCTCGTCGGTGCTGACCTCGGAAACGCCCCAATACTCGCCCTCGCTGGCGGTGTTCCGCAACCCGGCGTACACGCCGGCGAGCGCGGCGAGCACTTCCCCCTCGGTGTGGAAGAAGTTGCTCGGGGTGATGGAACTGATGGGCGTCTCGCTCAGGTCTGTGCATCCCTGCAGGGGCACGAGCAGGAGCGTGAAGAGCCCCAGGGCGCCGATCGACGTCGTCACGAAGAGTCGCTTCATGGATCAGAGCTCCTTAGAACGCGACACGGAGGCCCCCCGTGATGGTGCGGGGCCGGGGATAGGAGAGATAATCGATGCCGCGCGCCACCAGCCCCACGTCTTTCGGGTCGGACTCGTTCAAGCTCGACACCTCGGGGTCTAGCCCCGAATAGCCGGTGATCACGAACAGGTTGTCGGCCGACACGTACAGGCGCGCGCTCCGGGCCGAGCGGGTCAGCACCGGCAGGTCGAGGGCGTACTCCACGGTGAGATTCTGAAGGCGCAGGAACGACGCGCGCTCCACCCAGCGGGACGAGAAGATGGCCGGCTCGTGAAGGTCGGTGCCGTCGGTCAGGGCGGGCGCCAGGAAGTTCTTGACCTGCAGCGCGTTGCTCTTGGTGGACCAAACGAGCGCGGTGTTGTTGAACACGTCCTGACCCACCGACGCCCGCAGCAGGAAGCTGATGTCGAACTTGTGCCAGTTCAGCTGGCTGTGCAGCCCGACGGTGAAGTCCGGGTTGGCGTTGCCGATCACCCGGTAATCGGCGGAGGCCGGCCCTCCCCTGGCCGTCGTCCGCCCGTTCACGCAGCTCGCCCCCGTGTTGGCGGGTGTGCACGCGAACACCTGGTACCCGGTCGTCGGATCGACGCCGACGAAGACCGGCCCGTAGAACGTGCCGAGCGGATAGGTCTGCCCCGTGGCCGAGTCGGGCGCCAGGATGCGCTGGGCCCACTGGTCGGACTGCCCCTGACCGCTGACGATCCCCGACCGCAGGAACTTGTGGGGACCGAGATCGAGCACCGCGCTCCGCTCGAGCGCGAACACGAGTCCGGACCGCCACGTCAGACCCGGCCGCGAAGCGAGCAGCATGTCGAGCGTGACCTCCAGGCCGCGGTTGCGCAGCTTCCCGACGTTCTCGATCCGCGTGGCCGAGGCCGCCGGCTGCGGGACTGGCACCTCGAGCAGCAGATCGGAAGTGTTCTTGACGTAGTATTCGACGCTCCCCGCGAGCTTGTTCTCGAACAACCCGAAGTCGACGGCGCCGTTGTACTGCGTCGTCTGCTCCCATTTCAAGTCCGGGTTGCCGACGTTTTGCGGAATGACACCCGCCTGTGGCACGTCGCTCCACGGATACGCCGCGCCGGTGCCACCCACCAGCGTGGCTAACGAGTTATAGGGCTTGATGCCCGGATTGCCTTGCCGCCCCCAGCCGACGCGCACGCGCAGGTCCGAGAACGGCCCGCCGCGCAGGAACTCCTCCTGGGTCAGGTGCCACGACGCCGACAGCCCCGGGAACAAGGCCCATTGGTGCCCCGCAGCGAACTTGGACGAGCCGTCGTAGCGCAGCACCCCGGTGACGAAGAACCGGTCCTTGTAGCCGTAATTGGCTCGCGAGAGGAAGGACACGAGCCGACTCTCGCTCGCGTCCGAGGAATCGCGCAAGGTTCCGGCGGCGTCCAGCGCGTTGTACTTGAGCGCGTCGGTCACGAACCCGATCCCTTGGCCCATGGCCACGGTCTTCGTGAACTTGCTGTACTCGTATCCGCCCACCACATCGAGGCTGTGGGCCTCGCCCAACTGGCGCCGGTACGTCAGCAGGGTCTGGAGGGTCTTCGTCGCATTGTCCTGACTGTACACGCGCGCGAGCCCGTTCCCCAACGTCCTGCCGAGCGGACTCGCGATGGGGAAGTAGATGTCACGCCCACCGGCGGAGTAGTCCAACCCGACGGTCACCTGACCCGTCAAACCCGGCACGAAGTCGATTTCGGCCGTCCCGTTGGCCAGGGTGCGGGTGGTCCTGCCCAGGTCGGTGATCTGTTTCGCCAGCGCCACCGGGTTGCGCAACGAGTTGCCCCCCGGCTCGTAATAGGTCGTATCGTTCGCCATCACCGGGTGCGTCGGATCGAGGTTGGCGGCGTTCTGGAACACGCCGCCCTCGAAGCCGGCCCGGTTCTCGAACAGGATATACTGGTTGTTCACGCGCGACGTCGTCACGTTCACGCCGAGGCGCATCCGGTTGTCGAGCGCCTTGTGCGTGGCGGTCAGGCGTCCCTGAATCCGCTCGAGGCCGTTCGCAAGCGACACGCCGTCCTGTTTCATGTAATTGAGGGAAGCGCGATAGCGCGTGTCTTCACTGCCACCGGAGAACGACAGGTCGTGATTGTGCGTGACGGCGGTGCGCGTCACGGCACGGTACCAGTCCGTATTCGCGGATCCCAGCTGAGCTTGAATTTTCGGATCGAGCCCCCGGGCCGAATTGAAGCAGTTGGGGTCTATCACGCCGCCCGGATGCGCGCAGGCGACGGTATCCGCGATGAAAATCGGCACCTGCTGCGCTACGAACTGCCGGTAATCACCCGCGGTCACCAAATTCAGGTACTTGGCCGGAGACGCCGCCGCCACGTAGCTGTCGTACTCGATGCTCGGCCCGCCGGCCGCCGCGCCCTTCTTCGTCTCCACCAGGATCACCCCGTTCGCGGCGCGGCTGCCGTAGATCGCGGTCGCGGAAGCGTCCTTTAGGATCGTGATGGACGCGATGTCCGAGGGGTTGAGCAGATTCAGCGGGTTGCGCGGCAACGGGGGCGTGCCGGCGGCCGCGTAGCCCGGCGGTTCGGTGGGCTCGTTATAGAGCGGCACGCCATCGACCACGTACAGGGGCTCATTGCTGTTGCTGATGGAGCTGCCACCGCGAATCAGGATCTGCGTGCCGGCACCCGGCTCGCCATTGTTGCGTGTGACCTCGACACCCGCCGCCCGGGCCTGGACCATCTGGTCGACGTTGGTGATCACCCCGACGTTCGCCGCCGCGGCGCTGACCGTCGAGACCGAGCCGGTGATCGCCTCCCGCCGCTGCGTCCCATAGCCGGTCACCACCACCGGCTCGAGGATCGCCGCTGCCGGCGCGAGTGAGAACTGCGCTGTCGTGGTTCCCCTGACGGTGACGCGGATTTCCTGGATCTGCGATCCGAACCCGATTCGGGTCGCGCGCAGGCGCTGCGCCCCCGCGGGAACACCGTTCAGCGTAAAGCTCCCGTCTGCGCGGGTGAGCTCGCGGTGCGGAGTCCCGACCACCGCAACTTCGACGTTGCCGAGTGGCTGTTGAGTCGCGGCGTCGATGACCTTCCCGGCGATGCTGCCCGTGGAATCCTGGGCGCTGAGCGGAACCGCCAGGAACAGACCGGCGACCAGCGCGGAAGCGAGGTGACGGACAAGTGTCATACGTCTGTGCCCTCTACCGGTGGGAGTGGAAGTGCCGCCGTCGCTTGATTTCTCCCCCTATCCTTCCCCTGAACGGGGCGTTGTCAAGGACCCTCATTTCGCGTCGTACCCCGCGTATTCGCCTCGCTGGTACACGTTCCCCTTGTACTGCTGGTCGGCGTGGATGCCGACCTTGGACGTGTAATAGCTCCGCGCCGTCCAGTGCTTGAGCTCCGGGAAAAAGTGCTCGGCGGGAGTCTTGGGTTCGTGCTCTGCCGCCGCGATCCGCGTGAGCACGGCGACGCGCTGGTCCGGCGTCGCATCGAGGAACGACCGCCCGTGGAGCTCGCGCGACAGCGCGTCCACCGCCTGCAGGCCGGAGCGCCACGACGCCTGCCGCTCGGGCTCGAGCGATTCGGAGAGACGAAAATCGATGTAGCTCGCCACCCCGGCGGCGCGCGCGCCGGGAGAATGGGCGTCCGCCGGAATGATCAGCTCCGCCAGCTCGTCCAGCAGCGCAAACTCCGGCGGCGTGAAGAACTTCGGCGCGAGCCCTGCCGCCCGTGCCGCCTCTGCCGCCCCTGGGGGCACGAGGGGAGCCGCCAGGGCCGCCGCCGTGACCGCGAGCATTTCGCGACGCGTGACTGTCATACGTTCCCTTTCTTGAATTCGCCCGCCAGATACTCGCAGGAGCGCCACGCCAGCGCCATGATGGTCCACGTCGGGTTCTGACACGATGCGCTCACATGACTGGACCCGTCGACGACGAACAAATTCTTCACGTCGTGCGACTGCTGGAACTGGTTCAGCACCGACGTCTTGGGGTCGCTCCCCATGCGCGCCGTGCCCAGCTCGTGAATCGACCACCCCTCGGTGAGCATCTTGTCGTCCGTGCCCACGACCTCGATCCCCGCCTGCTCGAACATCTCGCGGCCGGCGGCGACCATGTCCTCGCACATCTTGCGCTCGTTGTCGCCGAACTGATAATGGAAGCGCAGCGTGGGGATCCCCCAGGCGTCTTTGGCGTCGGGATCCAGGTCGACGTAATTCTCGTAGCGCGCCAGCACCTCACCGAAGCCCCCCATCCCAATGAACGCCCCGGCGTGGTCACGCACTTCTTTCTTGAACTGCGCGCCGAATCCGGGGGTCCCGAAGGCATTCCCCGGGAAGATCGAGAAGCCTCCGCTCCCCTCGAAGCCGTAGCCGCGTACGAATCCCGGCTGACGATCCTTCAAGTTGCGGAACCGCGGAATGTAAAACCCGCCGGGCCGACCGTCGTCGAGCGTGGGCGGCTTGCCGACGAGGTCCTTCACGAGCCCGGTGACTCCGGGGCCCATCACGTGCTCGCAGAAGTTGTGACCCACGTGCCCGCTCGAGTTGCCGATGCCATTGGGATGCTGCGGCGAGCGTGACAGCAGCAACAGGCGCGCCGATTCGAGCGTGGACGCGGCCACGATCACGACCTTGGCCTTGGCTTCGTACGACTTCCTCGTAACGCTGTCGACAAACGCGACTCCGCGCGCCTTCCCGGTGTTCGAGTCGACGAGCACCTCGTGCGCGATCGAGTTGGTGCGGATCTTCAGATGCCCGGTGTCCACGGCCGGGTAGATCAAACCCGTCGGCGAGTCGAACGCGGCGTGAATGTCGCACCCGCCCGGTCGCCGGTCGCACGCCCCGCGGCCGTAGCACTTGCTGCGGTAGCGGTTGTGCTTCAAGCCGTCCGTGGTGACGCCGGCGCGGTACGGCGTCAGGACGCGCCCCATCTTCTTCAGGCCCTCCCGCAGCTTCACCTCGCCGAACGTGAGCTTGTTGGGACGCTGAAACAGGCTGTCCGGGAGGTGCGGCAGGTTTTCCTTCACGCCGGAGATGCCGAGGTAGCGGTCGACCCTGTCGTAGTACGGCTCGATGTCGGCGTACGCGATCGGCCAGTCGTCGCCGTACCCGTCGTGCGTTTTCGCCTTGAAATCGTAATCGGACAGGCGCAGTGCGAGGCGGCCCCAGATGTTGGTCTTGCCCCCGAGCGCGCGGGCACGCACCCACGCGTACTTCGTGCCGGTGTAGGGATGATCCTTCTCGTCGACGAGAATGTTCTTGACGTAATCCGACCCGCCCCACCCGCCGACGTAGGACGTGACGTGCTTGAACGTGCTCCCTTTCGCGTAGGGAGGCGTCCGGATGTTGTACTCGTTGAACGACAGGGAATGGTATCCGGGCGGCGCGTCGCCTCGGCGCGGATGATCGTAGGGCCACTGCATCGAGCGCAGCTCCTGCTCGATCGGCAGCTTCTTGCCGGCCTCGAGCATGAGCACGTCCATGCCTTGCGAGGTGAGGACATGGGCGGCCATCCCGCCCGCCGCGCCCGAGCCCACGACCACGGCGTCGTAGGTCTTGGACAGGTCGACGTCCTGAGACATCGGGGGCGCTGATTTCACCAGAGTCATCAGGACCTTCCTTCGTAGAGGCGTGAGGGAACGTGCCCAAACTGCGGGCGACCGGCGCACCCGCGCAAGGCCACCAGCAGGGGTAGCTTTCGAGCGATATGAAACGCCTGAGAGTCGGGGCTCTCGTCCTGCTCGCCGCCCCCATCCCGCTCGCCGCGCAAAGCCAAACCTTCACGCACGCCGATACGTTGCGCGGCTCCTACTCGACTCCAGGGCGGGCGTGGTGGGACGTGACCTTCTACGATCTTCACGTGGCCATTAGCCCGATCGACTCGAGCATCCGGGGGTCCAACGGCATCTCCTATCGTGTGCTCGAGCCCTCCCCTTCCCAAGAGCTGCAAATCGACCTCATGGTCCCGCTGGAGGTCGACAGCATGGTCCAGGACGGCCGCACCGTCTCGTTCCGCCGGGACGGCGACGCGTTCTTCGCGCAGCTCGACGCCCCGCAGCCAAAGGGCGCGACGAAGACGATCACGGTCTACTACCACGGCCAGCCGCGACCCGCCAAGCGACCGCCGTGGGATGGCGGCTTCACCTGGACCAACGATAGCCTGGGCCGCACGTGGGTCGTGACCACCGACCAGGGGCTCGGCGCGAGCGTGTGGTGGCCCAACAAGGACACGCAGGCGGACGAGCCCGACAGCCAGCGGATCGCGCTTACGGTACCGGACGCGCTGCTAGACGTGTCGAACGGACGTCTGCGCGAGACGACCCATAACGCCGACGGCACCACGACGTACGAGTGGTTCGTGGTGAATCCCATCAACAACTACGCGATTGCCGTCGCCGCCGGGAGCTACGCGCACTACAGTGACACGCTGCAGGGCGAGCGCGGCACCCTCACGCTCGACTTCTGGCCGCTCGATTATCACGTGGAAGCGGCGCGGCGACAGTTCGTGCAGGCCAGGTCTATGCTGCACTGCTTCGAGCACTGGTTCGGGCCGTATCCCTGGTACGAGGATGGGTACAAGCTCATCGAGGTCCCACACAGCGGGATGGAGCACCAGAGCGCGGTGGCGTACGGCAACTGGTACGCCAACGGGTATCGCGGGCGAGACTTGTCGGGGACGGGGCTCGGGCTCAAGTGGGATTTCATCATCGTGCACGAGAGCGCCCACGAATGGTTCGGGAACAGCATCACGGCGAGAGACGAAGCCGACATCTGGGTGCACGAGGGGTTCGCCAACTACGCCGAGAATCTCTACACCGAGTGCCTGTTCGGCCGCGACTCGGGAGCGGCGTACGTCATCGGCACCCGGCGCGGGATCAAGAACGACATGCCGATCATCGGCCCCTACGGTGTCAACGCCGACGGCTCGGGCGACCGCTACCCGAAGGGCGGTAATCTGCTGCACACCATCCGCCAGATCGTGGGCGACGACGAGAAATGGCGCGGCATCCTGCGCGGGCTGAATCGCACGTTCTGGCATCAGACCGTGACGACCGCGCAGATCGAGATGTACATCGGACGGCACGCCGGCAGGGACCTGACGAAGGTGTTCGACCAGTATCTGCGCACCACGCTGGTGCCCGTGCTCGAGTACTGGATCGCCGGGAACACGCTCCACTATCGCTGGAGCAATGTCGTGCCCGGATTCGACATGCCCGTCCGCGTCACCCTCTCCGGATCGGGCTTCAGCGTGATTCGCCCGACGGAGGCGTGGAAAACGGCGCGGCTGCGGCTCGCCGACGCCGCGGCGTTCCGGGTGGACTCGAATTACTACGTGAGCGCGCGCGACGTCGGGCCGCCGCCCGCTGCGACCGGCACGGCGCGGCCTTAGGCCGCTCACGCGTCAAACGGTGCGCCGGGCCCACCGGTACACCGGCACCCCGAGCGCCAACAACCCCGTCCCGATCAGCGCGTTCTGCGGATTCGCCACGATCGAACTCACCACGACGTACACCGCCGCGAGCACGAACAGCGCCGGCGTCCACGGATAAAAGGGGACCCGGAAACCTCCTTCGCTTCCCCTCTCCGCATCGCGGAGAGGGGGATGGGGGGTGAGGTTATAGATGAAGAGGCTCGCCACCGTCAGCCCGAAGAAAATCCAGTCTCCGAACACCACGTAGTCGAGCAGCTGGGCGTATGTCCCGGACACCGCCAGCAGGATGGACCAGCCACCCATGAACGCGATCGCACCTGCCGGCGTGCGATACCGCGGATGGAGCCGGGCGAGCGGCTCGAAGAACACGCCGTCCGCCGCCATCGCCTGGAATACGCGCGGCGTCACCAGAATCACCAGATTCAGGAACCCGAAGGTCGAAACCGCGATGCCGGCGCTGATCAGGCGGCGCCCCGCGAGGCCGAGCACACGCCCCATCAGGTCGGCCGCGGGCGCCGTGCTCGCCGCCAACCCGGACGCGCCGAGCACGCGCAGATAGGCGAGGTTGGCGAGTAAATAGACGGTCACGACGCCCGCCACACCCAGCACCAGGGCGCGCGGCAGGTTCCGCTCCGGCTCGATGATCTCCTCGGCGATGAAGTTGGTCTGCTGCCACCCCCCATATGCGAACAGCACGGGCACAAGCGCTGCACCGAGGGCCACGACGACATCTCCTCCGCCACCCAGGACGGTGGAGGACGGTGGAGGTTGGGGGAGGTTGGGACGGGACGCGAACAGGCCGGCGGCCACCAGGGCAGCCAGCGCGGCGAGCTTGAGAACGGTGAAGACGTTCTGGGTCACTGCCGCCGGCTTGACGCCCACGTAGTTGACGGCGGAGAGGAGCGCGATCGCGGCCGTGGCGAGCGGCAGGGTGGCTCGCGGTGAGAAGCCCAGCAGCGCCACGGCGTAGCTCGCGAACGTGACGGCGACGGCCGCCGTGGCGCCGGTGGCGATCACGAGCAGCAGCGCCCATCCATAGAGAAACGCCGGAAGCGGGCCGAACGCCTCGCGCAGATAAACGTACCCGCCGCCCGCCCGAGGCCGGCGCGCGCCCAGCTCGCCGAAGCAGAACGCTCCCGCCAGCGCGATGAGCCCGCCCAGCACCCATGCCGTGAGGGTGAGGCCGGCGCTCCCGACCCGGGCGGCAACGACCTCGGGCCCGAGAAACACGCCCGACCCGATGATGCCGCCGATCACGGCCATGGTGGCCGAAAAAATGCCGAGGCGGCGAGCGTAGGTGGTCACGGCCGGGAAACGGGAAAGGGGAATGGGGAAAGGTGCGGCACAGCGCGAGAAAATGATGCGGACCGCACAGTTCCGATAGCGCACGGTCCCAGACGACGGTTACTGTCGAGTCGCGGCGCGGTAGCGCGCGTCAGATCTCGCGTCCCGGCCTTGTGCTTGCCTCGGTTCGCAACCGGTGTGGTGCTGGTGTGGCGAAATTGGCAAACGCGGTGACCTGTCACGTCACTGGGCGAAAGCCCGTGTGGGTTCGAGTCCCACCACCAGCACCCGTCGCGTTCCTCTACGCTTGCATCGGCCAAGCGCTTTGGCTATCATGACTCACACGTGACAGGTCCCCGCAGCCAGTTTCGCTGCGCCGAAGGAGCCGGGGGATAAACCCTCCGGCTCTTTCATGTCCGGTCCATTGGCCGAGGCGTCCCTGCAACAGGAACTCGGGAATCCACCCGACGGTTTGCGCGCAGGAGGACGCCGGCGCCCCCCTTCCGTCTAGCGGGACGTCTGTGCACGTTGTTCACCATTCCCCTTGTTGAGGAAAATTCGTCATGCCCCCGATTTCCTTCACCGTCAACGGCAAGCGCGAAACCGTCGACGTCGCACCCGATACGCCGCTCCTCTGGGTGCTGCGCGACACACTCGGACTCACCGGCACGAAGTTCGGCTGCGGCATCGCACAGTGCGGCGCGTGCACCGTGCATCTGGAGGGCACCGCGACCCGCACGTGCGTGCTGCCCGTTTCGGCCGTCGCCGGCAAGCGCGTCACCACGATCGAGGGCCTGTCCAAGAACCGCGCGCACGCGGTGCAGCGGGCGTGGATCGCGGAAGACGTGCCGCAGTGCGGCTACTGCCAGTCGGGTCAGATCATGGCCGCGGCGGCGCTGCTCGCCAAGAAGCCGCACCCCACGGACGCCGACATCGACGCCGCGATGACCAACATTTGCCGCTGTGGCACCTATCAGCGCATCCGGGCGGCCATCCACCGGGCTGCGCAGGGAGCGTGACATGAGCGCGCCCTCCCAAGTCTCGCGACGCGAGTTTCTCGAGACGACCGCGGCGGCCGGCGCCGGACTCGTCATCGGGTTCCATCTGCCGGCCGGCGGGCGCTTCGCCGCGGCCCCGGCGGCTCCCTTCGCCCCCAACGCGTGGCTGCGGATCAGTCCGGACAACAGCGTGCTCATCGTGGTCGACCGCTCCGAGATGGGCCAGGGCGTCACCACCGCCCTGCCGATGCTGGTCGCGGAAGAGCTCGACGCCGACTGGACCACGGTCAAGATCGAGTCCGCGCCGGCGGACAAGGCGTACATCAACCCGATGTTCGGCATGCAGGGCACCGGCGGCAGCACCAGTGTGCGCGCGGCGTACACGCCGCTGCGCAAGGCGGGCGCCGCCGCGCGCGAGATGCTCGTAGCGGCCGCCGCCCAGACCTGGGGCGTCGACAAGGTGGAATGTCACGCCGAGCGGGGCGCGGTGGTCCACGAGCGCAGCAAGCGGCGCGCCACCTACGGCCAGCTCGCCGCCAAGGCCGCCTCCCTGCCGGTCCCCGAGAATCCCACGCTCAAGGAGCCCAAGGCCTGGAAGATCCTCGGGCACCGCGTGAAACGCCTCGACACCCCCGCCAAGGTCGACGGCTCGGCGGAGTTCGGAATCGACGTCAAGGCCCCCGGCATGCTCGTCGCCGTCGTGGCGCGCTCCCCCGCCATCGGCGGCAAGGTCGCGAGCTTCGATGCCACGAAAGCGAAAGCCGTCCCGGGCGTGAAGGACGCAGTGCAGATCTCTTCCGGGGTGGCCGTGATCGCCGACGGCTACTGGAACGCCAAGAAAGGACGCGACGCACTCGACGTGAAGTGGGACGACGGGCCCAACGCGCAGTTGTCGAGCGCGAGCATCTCCCAGCTGCTTCGCGATCAGGCAGCCAAGCCCGGCGCGCAGGCGCGCCACGACGGCGATCCCGACGGCGCACTCGCCGGAGCGGCCAGCAAGGTCGAGGCCGCGTACGAGCTGCCACTGCTCGCCCACGCGACCATGGAGCCGATGAACTGCACGGCGCACGTGCGCGCCGACGGCGTCGACGTCTGGGCTCCCACCCAGTTCCAGACCGGCGTGCAGGGGCTCGCCGCCAAGATCGGCGGCGTCCCTCCGGAGAAGGTCCAGGTGCACACCACGTATCTGGGAGGCGGCTTCGGCCGCCGGTTCGAGCTCGACTTCATTCAGGAGGCGCTCGAGACGTCCAAGGCGGCGGGCGCGCCGGTGAAGGTCGTGTGGTCCCGCGAGGACGACATGCAGCACGATCAGTACCGCCCGGCGAGCGTGCATCAGATGCGCGCGGGACTCGATGCGGCGGGCAAGCCCGTGGCGTGGACCCACGCGTTCGCGGCACCCTCGATCATGGCGCGCGTGTTCGGGCCCGGAGTCATCAAGAACGGCATCGACGAAGAAACGGTGGAAGGCGCCGTCGGAATGCCGTACACCGTCCCGAACGTGCACGTGCAGTACGCCCTCACGGATCTGGGAATCCCGGTAGGGTTCTGGCGCTCGGTGAACAACACCTTCAACGCTTTCGTGGTCGAGAGCTTCATCGACGAGCTGGCGCACGCCGCCAAGAAGGACCCCTACGAATACCGGCGCGACCTGCTCGGCAAGGCGCCGCGCCACCTCGGCGTCTTGAACCTCGCCGCGAGCAAGGCCGGTTGGAGCACGCCGCTCGCCGCGGGACGCTGGCGTGGCATCGCCGTGTGGAAATCGTTCGACAGCTACGTGGCGGAGGTCGCGGAGATCTCGATGAACGCCGACGGCACACCGCGCGTGCACCGCGTGGTATGCGCGGTGGACTGCGGCCCGGTGGTGAACCCCAGCATCGTCGAGGCCCAGATGGAAAGCGCCATCGTGTACGGACTGACGGCGGCGCTGTGGGGCGAAATCACCATCGACAAGGGCCGCGCCCAGCAGAGCAACTTCAACAACTATCTGATGCTCCGCATGGGCGACATGCCCCGCGTGGAGGTGCACATCGTGCCGTCCACCGACGCGCAAGGCGGCGTGGGCGAGCCCGGCACGCCCCCGATCGGCCCGGCCGTGTGCAACGCGATCTTCGCGGCAACAGGAAAAAGAGTGAGAAAGCTGCCGATAGGGAAACTGACATAAGAATCGGGTGCGCGGTACGCGGTGGCCGCCGATGCATCAGAAGCCTTCGGTCTCCGGAAGCAACCGCGCACCGCGCACCGCGCACGTATTCAGGAGGCCCCATGAGCTCCACCCTCTCCCGCCGCGACTTCGTCGCGACCAGCGCGGGACTCGTCATCGCGTTCCGTCTCCCATCCCGGTCGCTCCCGGCCGAGCTCGACGACGCGACGTTCTCCCCCAACGCCTGGATCCGAATCGCGAGCGACGGCTCCGTCACCCTTACCGTCGACAAATCCGAAATGGGGCAGGGCTCGCAGACCGGCCTCGCGATGATCCTCGCCGAAGAGCTGGAAGCCGACTGGTCCAGGGTGCGCCTCGGGCCCGTGCCCGAGAACGCGGCCGGGTGGTCGCGCCGCATGTCGACCGGCGGAAGCACCGCGATTCGCACCTCGTGGGAGCCGCTGCGCAAGGCGGGCGCCGCGGCGCGCGAGATGCTGCTCGACGCGGCGGCGTCCACCTGGGACGTGGATCGCGCGTCGTGCCGCGCCGAGCGCGGCGTCGTGGTGCACAGCGCGAGCAAGCGACGCCTCACGTACGGCAAGCTCGTCGCGAAGGCCGCCCAGCTTCCCATCCCAAAAGACGCGCCCCTCAAGGACCCGAAGGATTTCCGGCTGCTCGGCACGCGTGTGCCGCGGCTCGACACGCCCGCCAAGGTCGACGGCAGCGCCGTGTTCGGCATCGACGTGAAAGTGCCGGGCATGCTCATCGCCTCGATCGAGCGCTGCCCGGTGTTCGGGGGGAAGCTCAAGTCCTACGACGCCACCAAGGCAAAGGCAGTGCCGGGGGTGCGCGCCGTGGTAGCCCTGGAACCGAGTCCCTGGACCGGGACCGGTGCGAGCGCGCCGTGGGCGGCGGGCTGCGCCGCCGGTGTGGCGGTCGTCGCCGATACCTACTGGCAGGCCGTGACGGGGCGACGTGCGCTCGAGATCCAATGGGACGAGGGCGAAGCCGCCTCGCTCGACTCGGACGGCATCCGGGCCCAGTTCGTCAAGCTGGCCGATCAGCCCGGCGTCGAAGCCCGCAAGGACGGCGACGCGGCGACGACGCTCGCCGGTGCGGCGAAGCGCGTCGAGGCCGTGTACGAAGTCCCGTTCCTGCACCATGCCACCATGGAGCCGATGACGTGCACGGCGAGCGTGTCCGCTGACGGCTGCGACATCTGGGTGCCGACCCAGAACCAGACGCGCGCCCAGGAAGTGGCAGCGGAGCTCACGGGGCTGCCGAAGGAGCAGGTCCGGATCCACACCACGTTCCTGGGCGGGGGATTCGGGCGGCGGCTCGAGCCCGACTTCGTCTCCGAAGCCGTGCGCGTGGCCAAGGCCGCGGGCGCGCCCGTGAAGGTGATCTGGTCGCGCGAAGACGACGTGCAGCACGGCTTCTATCGGCCCGCGACTTACAACCGGTTCGCCGCGGCGCTCGACGCCGGCGGCAGCCCGGTCGCCTGGACGCACCGGATCGTGGCCCCGCCCATCCTCCTCAAGTTCGGGCCGCTCGACAAGGGCATCGACCGCACCCTCATCGACGGGGCGTCGAACCTGCCGTACGCCATCCCCAACGTGCTGGTCGACCAGGTCGCGGTCGACCTGCTCCCCGTGCCGCGCGGTTTCTGGCGCTCGGTCGGGATCTCCCAGAACGCATTCGTCACGGAATGCTTCTTCGACGAGGTGGCGGTGGCGGCCGGGAAGGATCCGTACGAGCTGCGCCGTCAGCTGCTGCGCGACAAGCCGCGCCACCTGCGCACGCTCGAGCTCGCGGCCCAGAAGGCAGGTTGGGGGACGCCGCTACCGGCCGGTCACGGGCGCGGCATCGCCCTCGCCGAGTGGGCGCCGACCACGTGCGCGCAGGTGGCCGAAGTGTCGGTCACGCCCGACGGAGGGGTGCGCGTGCATCGCGTCGTGTGCGCCGTCGACTGCGGGCCCACGGTGAACGTCGGCCAGATCGAGGCCCAGCTGCAAGGCGGCATCGTGTTCGGGCTGACGGCGGCGTTATACGGCGAGATCACCATCGACCGGGGACGAGTGAAGCAGAGCAACTTCACGGATTACCCGATGCTGCATATCGAGGAGATGCCCGTGGTGGAAGTTCACGTCGTGCCAAGCGACGACAAGCAGGGCGGGATCGGCGAGCCCTCGGTCGGGCCGGTGGCGCCCGCGGTATGCAACGCGATTTTCGCGGCCACGGGGAAGCGGATTAGGAGGCTGCCGGTCGGGAAGATCGCCGCGACCTAGTGCAACACCCGCACCGAGCCCGTCATCTGTGGGTGTAAGGTGCAGTGGTAAGTGTATGTCCCGACGGCCGCGAACGTGCTGCTGAAGGTGGTCGTTCCCGCCTGATCGGGAGAATTGGCGGGCAAGGGGGCCGGGCCGCTTGTAAAGGTGACGTTGTGCGGGGTGGTTCCCGAATTCCACGTCCACGTCACCATCCCGCCCGACTGCACGATCGTGTCTCGAGGGCTGAACACAAAGCTGGTCACGCTGACACCCACGCTCGTCGGCGGCGACGTGGCGAACTCGGAGAAGGTGGCCGGGCCCGGCAGCCCGCCGACCGTCGCGCTGACCTGCTGGACGGTGGAGGAGCCCACCGAATCGTTCGTGCTCGCGATCCCATACGCGTCGGTGATGCTCTGCGCCGGATTCACCGCGCCCGAGGCGGCGTCGGACGTCACGGTCCACATCACGACGACGCCCGATACCGGGAGACCGCCCGCATCCAGCACCGCTACACTCACAGGCGTAGGCAGCGGATTGTTGAAGTACCAGCTCTGTCTGTCTCCCCCGCTCGGCACCACGTCGGTCGGCGGTCGGGCGGGCTGGGTTCCATTATTGTTGCAGGCGGAAGCGCACAGCGCTCCCACCAGTACGCGCCACCGCGCGAACCGCCGGCGTGTCATCCGAACATCTCCTCCCCAATTCAAGTGAATCCACCAGGCGAGTCCGCAGAGCGCGCAAGGAGCACGAAGCAGAAAGCGGTACCCGCCTCCTGCATTGGAGAGGACCGCTCCCTGCTCCTAGTTCCGCTTTGCGTCAGTGCACGACTGTGACCGTTCCGCTCATCCCCGGATGGTTGGTGCACGCATAGCCGTACGTGCCCACGGCCGAGATCGTGCTGCTGAAGGTTGCCGGGGCGTTCACGGAAGTAGTTGTTGTGTTCGCCGGCCGGGGCGTCGGACCGCTCGTGTACGTGACATTGTGGTTGACCGCTCCCGCACTCCACGTCCACGTAACCGTGCCGCCGCTTTGCATTACCACGGCATTGGGACTGAAGAAGTTGTTGTTCACCGTGACCGCGGCGGACGTCGGCGGTGCGGTGGCAGTGACCGTGAACGTCACAGGGGTCGCTAGACCTGCGAACGTGGCTGTGACCATTTGCGGGCTGCTCGATCCGATGCTGTCCGTCGCGGTGGCTACACCCGACGCGTTGGTGGTACTCGGGGAAGTCACCCCACCGCCCCCCGACCCGGGCGCCCACGTGACGGCGACCCCGGGGACCGGACAGTTGTTCGCGTCTCTCGCAGTGACGCTCAACGCAGCGGGCAGGGGGTTGTTGAAGTACCAGGGCGCGGGATCGCCGCTGGTCTTGACAAGCTGCGTTGCGGCGCCCGGCGTGCACGGCCCCGTGCCGCCCCCGCCACCTCCCCCACATGCGAAACCAACCAGTGCAGTGCCGAGCGCCAGCCAGCGCCCCCGACGGTCTACGTTCATCGATCATGCTCCCTTTCTTGAAAGGCCCCAAAAACAGATGGAGTGGGTCCCCGCGATGCGACGGCGCACGCCGGGACACCACTCCACTACCCCGTCGCTTGGTTACTGCTTCACCACCTGCCCGCGGATCTCGCCGCCCCCGTGGCCGCCGCTGTGTGTAGTCGCGTTGACCGGTCCGCGGGTGTGCACGTTCACGTACGCGTGCCCGTTGCGCAGCAGCACGAGTAGCGAATCCATGCTCATCCCCGAGGGCGCGCCCAGCTCGCCCAGCACACCCTGTGCCAGCGTCCCAGTGAACCCGATCTTGGTAGTGGGATTGGTGAACAGGTTGATGACGACGCCGGCGTTGCTGTCGGCGGGGGCGGGTCCGTGAATGTGCGCGGCGAAGGCGCTGTCGATGCCCACCACGTCGAGCCGGTAAAAGATACTGCCAATGTCCGAGAGGTACGTGAACGTCGCCTTGCCGGTGGCGGTGGAGCTGTCCGGCGTCGGCACCTCATTGGCGGCGGAGAGGGTTGCCGTGAACCGCTCGCTCACCGTGATCCCTACATTGTCCGTGCAACTGCCGAGCGCCACCAGGGCGGCTCCGGTCAGTCCTCCCAACAGTTGTGCTCGCATGACGGCCTCCTGTTGATTGGTATACGACGGGAATGCGCACGGCGGATCATGAAGCCACGTCAGCCGGGGCAGGAGAGTCAACGGAGCGATATGTCGGGGATGTGTTAGAGACAGGTTAGCGACCCGTGAGGGCGAAGGCCCCGGCCGGCGAGCCGGTCGGGGCTTCCCCGCCGAGTTTACGACTGTCGCGCCAGCGCTCCAGCGCGGGCCCGCAACGCCGCATCGACATCGCCCAGCGACACCGGCGCCGGCACGGTCCATTGCCCGCGTTGCATCGTAGGCACCCGCACCGCCGCAACCGCGCCGTCCGGCCCGAGATCGACTACGGCGGTGGCCGCGTCATCGGGGCCCTGGTTCGCCTTGATCACGAGCGTCCACGTGCCCTCCGTCGGCCAGGTCTGGCGCAGCGAGTAGACCCCTTCCCGCCCGGTGGACGCGAACTCGAGCTTCACCGTGCGGCGCTCCCCGTTCACGATCCCCTCCGCCGTGCCGGTGACGATGTAGCCCATGGCCGTCCCGTGGTGGAACGAATGCACCAGCAAGAAGGCTCCGCGTTGCGTTTGGTCGTACGGGTTGACCGGCAGCTCGATCGAGATCCAGGGCGGCCCTTTGGCGAGGGCCGGCACTACCACGAGGACGCTCACGAGCGCCGCGAGGGCGAGACTGCGAATCCGGTTCCGCATGGCAACCTCTCGGTACGGGTTGCCTCTGGGATGCCGCCCACGCGTGGAAGGTTTAGGACGCCGACAGCCGGTACACGCCGCTTACCGACAGCACGTACAGCTCGCCCGCGGCGTCCTGCCCAAACGAGAGCACGTTACCGAGGTTGACGTTCAGGGACCTGTTTGTCCGGCTCGTCAGGGTGCCGCCCTCGACGCGCGTGTCGCCGGCTAGGTCGGTGTAGTCGACGTAGAGAAAGCCGCTGCTCGCATAGTTCGGGTGGAACGCCACGCTGAAGAGCCCGCGTTCGCCCCCGGAGCTGACTTTGCTCACGATGTCCAGGAACGGCGTCGCCAACGGCTGGCCGTTTTGAATCACGCGGATCCGTCCGGCCTGCTCCACCACGAACAGGCGATTGACATCGCCGGGCGGCGCCGTGAGATAATCGGGGTTCGACAGGGTGGTCGCGATGGGAATGAGCTGCAGCGTGTCCTTGCTCGGCGGCGGTCCGCCGTCGGTCGGCGACTGCGCGACGCAGGCGACGAGCGCCACAGTCCAGACGTGCGCGGCGAGCATGCGAGCGACGGTCACTTGGCCTCAAGCGAGATATTACCCTTGAAGCTGCGGGCCGTCACCTGCGCCCCGCCCGCGCCGGTCGAGAAGCGCAGCACGCCCCGCTGCCCGACGTCTGGCGTCAGGCGGTTGGTGACGGAGCCGCCGATGGTGAGCAGGTCGAAGTCGGCCACCGTCGTCCGGGGCAGCCGCAGCGCGATCGCGCCGCTCTGGCTTTCGAGCTCGACGATGCCGCCGCGCCCCAGCTCGCCGTCGAACCGCACGTCGCCCGTCACCGACTCGAAACGCCCGCGCTGCACGCCGGTGCCGCCGCGCTGCCATCCGGCTGCCCGCACCACGATCGTGCCGCTCAGCGTGGACGCACCCAGGTCCACGCTCGCCCCCCGCAACAGAATCGGGCCGCTCACCGTCTTCACGCGGGTCCGTCCGGTGCCGCCGGCGACCTCGACCGGCCCGTCCATCGTTTCCGCCGTCACGTCGGCCGGCGTCCCCACCACGTGAATCGCGCCCGCCACGCTGTTCAAATCGAGCGTCCCTTCGACTCCTACCACGTCGATGTCCGCGGAGGTGGACTTCGCCCACACGCGCGCGCCACGCGGCACGTGCACCTCGAGCTCGGCCCGACCGGTGACGACGAGCTTGCGCACGCCGGCATTTCCGTCCGCGGCGAAGTGGCCCGGCCCTCGCGCCCACGCGGCCAGGCTGTCCGAGTCCCAGCCGATCACGCGGATACGCCCGGAGGGATTGACGATGCGCACCGACCCATCGGCGGCGAAAGCCCAGCGCTGCTCGAACCGGTTGCGCCCGACCGACGCCTGGCCGGGGGCGTCGCGAGCCGCGAGCGCCAGCACGAGCCCCAGCCAGGCGATGGGTCGCGTCATGTCGCCGCCCGCGTCGCCCAACGGAGCAGCTCGACCTTCTGTCGTGCGGCCGCGGCAAACAGGCCACGCAGCTCGATGTTTCCAGGATCACGGGCCAGCGCGTCGCGCGACTCGCGGATCGCCGCGTCGATGACGCCGAGATTGCGCTCGAGCAGGGCGAGGGTGGCGGGCTCGAGCCGGTCACGCTCGGTAGCGAAGGCCGCGGCGAGATCGTCCGTCGCCCGCGCGTAGTCGGCTTGCACTGCCACCCAACCCCTCTCCTCCCGGCGGTCATGGGCGGGAGAAGACGGTAGAAGACGGTAGAGGGCGAAACCGATGACCAGCGTGGCCGCGGCGGCAAGTGCTCCGCGCCAGAAGGCGCGTCGCACGTTCCACGTTGCACGTTGCACGATCCGTGCTGTGATCGGCGCCCACAAATCCCGACCGGGCTCGATGCTCTTGGGTAGAGCCGCCGCGCCGGCAAGGAGCGCCCGCAGCTCCGCCACGGCCTCACGGCAGCCGGCGCACTGCGCCAGGTGCGTCTCGACGAGCGCCCGCGCACCGGCCGCGAGCGTGCCGTCCACGTACTCGTTCAGCTGCACTTCCCTGTCGCCGCACATCATCTGCTCAACGCCTCCCGCAACAGCCGGCGCGCCCGGAACAGCTGTGCCTTCGAAGTTCCCACCGCGATCCCCGTGAGCTCCGCGATCTCGTGGTGGCGGTAGCCTTGCACGTCGTGCAGCACGAACACTTGCCGCGCGCCCGGCGGGAGCGCCGCCATGGCACGCTCCAGGTCCAGTTGCTCGGCCGCAGTGCCGGACCCGTCGCTCGGTCGCTCCAGCGCCGCCGGGTCGTGGGTGGTGAACACCCGCAGCGCGCGCCGCCGACTCGCCCGCTGGGCGAGGAACACCACGTTCACCGTGAGCCGATACAGCCAGGACGAAAACGCGCTTTCGCCCCTGAAGCTCGCGAGCCGCTCCCATGCCCGCACGAACGCGTCTTGTGTGAGCTCTTCGGCGCGCACGGGATCGGCCGTGAGGCGCAGGCACAGCGCGTACACCCGACCCACGTGCGCGCGGTACAGCGCCTCGAACGCGGCCTGGTCGCCCTGTTGCGCACGCTGGACGAGATCGCTCGGGTCCGCTTGCATCGGGCCGTCTAGGGCCAGGGGGCCGGCACGCTGCTAAGATGCCGCCGGGCCGTGGGTGGTTGGGAGCCCCCGGGGCCCCTAGTTTGCAGGCGACGGATGCAGCACGGGCCGCATCAGCAATCCCGTCGTCGAGACCCGGACTTCGTATCGCGCGGGTCTCGCGCCCGTGACGAAGGCGGCGGACCCGTACTCGGCGTCCACCAGGGGTCCGAGCAGGCGGCGCCGTGCGATCGAGAAGAGATCGATGGGCGCCGGCCGCGCCAACGCATACGCCGTATGCGCCTTGACGCGCTCGTCGGTCACGTCGTTGTAGCGACCGGCCACCCGGTCCAGCTCGTAGGAGGTGTGGAGCCCCAGCAGGTTCACCCAGGGGTGCCACTTGAGAATGTGCGCGTCCATGTAGACGGCATCTCCCGCCAGGTCGTACATGGCCAGGCGCTTGTCGGGGAGGACGATCGTCGCCCGGAAGCGCTGTGGCCCCACCGGCTCGGTCGTGACCGTCGCCGCCAGAACCTCGAGCGTCAGGGCCCGGTACGCGCGCAGGCCCACGGTGATCGCGGCCGCCAGGCCCGCCAGGGCCAGAAACAGGAGACCCGCGAGCCCGCGCAACGCGCCGCCGGCCCAGCGTCTGGTGCGCAACGCCGCGACTCCCGCGCGACACAACGCCACCCCCAAGACCAGCAGGCAGACACCGGCGATGATCAGACGGGTAGGCATATCGGTCGTCTAAACTACGCCGCACCGTTAGTCTTAGGTATGCCCGCAGGGGTTTGACATGACGACGATCCAGTCCACTATCCAGCTTCGCAAGCCCCCGCCCGCCGGGTGCGAAGACGTGTTGAACGCGGGCGCGCTCGACTTTCTCGCCGCCCTGGCGCGCCGCTTCGAGCCGCGGCGCCGTGAGCTGCTGGAGCGCCGCCGCCTGCGGCAGGCGGAGCTCGACGCGGGCAGCCTGCCCGACTTCCTCCCCGAGACGAAGGACGTACGCGACCGCGCCTGGACCGTCGCGCCGATCCCGCCCGATCTGCGCGACCGCCGGGTGGAGATCACGGGCCCGGTCGACCGCAAGATGATCATCAACGGGCTCAATTCGGGTGCGAACGTCTTCATGGCCGATTTCGAGGACGCCAACGCACCGAGCTGGGAGAACAACGTCGTCGGTCAACGCAATCTGCGGGATGCCGTCGCCGGGACGATCTCCTACCTCAGTCCCGAGGGGAAGCGTTACGCGCTTGCGCCGACCACGGCCACGCTGGTCGTGCGGCCCCGCGGGTGGCACCTGGTGGAGAAGCACGTGGACGTGGACGGCGCGCCGATCTCGGCCTCGCTGTTCGATTTCGGCCTGGCGTTCTATCACAACGCGGCGGCGCTGATCGCCAAGGGCAGCGGTCCGTATTTCTACCTGCCCAAGCTCGAGAGTCATCTCGAGGCGAGGGCTTGGAACGACGTCTTCATCTTCGCACAGGAGGCGCTCGGCATTCCCCGCGGCACGATCCGCGCGACCGTGCTGATAGAGACGATCCTCGCCGCGTTCGAGACCGACGAAATCCTGTGGGAGTTGCGCGATCACTCGAGCGGCCTCAATTGCGGGCGCTGGGACTACATCTTCAGCTACATCAAGAAGCTGCGCCGCCGGCCCGAGCGCGTGCTCCCCGATCGCGCGCGCGTCACGATGGAGCAGACCTTCCTCAAGAGCTACGCCGAGCTGGTGATCCGCACGTGCCACCGCCGCGGGATTCACGCTCTGGGAGGCATGGCGGCGCAGATTCCCATCAAACGCGACCCGGCGCTCAACACGCAGGCGCTCGAGAAGGTGCGCCAGGACAAGCTGCGCGAGGTGCGGCAGGGACACGACGGCACCTGGGTCGCGCATCCCGCCCTGGTGTCCGTGGCGCGCGAGGTGTTCGACGCCCACATGCCGGGCGCGAACCAGATCGAGCGACAGCGCGACGACGTGCGCGTCACCGCCCAGGACCTGCTGGCCACCCCGTCGGGAGCGATCACGATCGAGGGTTTGCGCACCAACCTCGACGTGGCGGTGCGCTATCTCGCGGCGTGGCTGGGCGGCCTGGGGTGCGTGCCCATCAACGATCTGATGGAGGATGCCGCCACCGCGGAGATCTCCCGAGCGCAAGTCTGGCAGTGGCAGCGCCACGGCGCGCGGTTGCAGGACGGGCGTTACGTGAATGCCGCCCTGATACAACAGACGCTCTCCGAAGTGATGGCCTCCCTACCCGAAAGGGTAGGTGCGGAGGCCGCTGGCGCCGAACAGTTTTCGTTGGCGGCGCGGATCCTGGCCGACCTGACCACTGGCGCGGAGTTTGCGGAGTTCCTGACGACGGTGGCGTACGATTACCTGGACTGACTCTCCGGACGGGACGGCTATGGACAAGCAGGCAGTGACCTCGGCACTCGAGCGGGCGTGGGCAACGGACGCCCGTTGGGACGGCATCAAGCGACCGTACGGAGCCGGCGACGTCTACCGGCTGCGCGGCTCGATCGACATCGAATATTCGCTCGCGCGCTACGGCGCGGCGCGGCTGTGGGAGCTCTTGCGGGACGACGATTACGTCGCCGTGCTCTCGGCCATCACCGGGAACCAGGCGATCCAGCAGGTCCAGGCCGGGCTGAAGGCGATCTACGTGAGCGGCTGGCAGGTGGCCGCGGACGCCAATCACGCGCTCGAGATGTACCCCGACCAGAGCCTCTACCCCTCCGATTCCGTTCCCGCACTGCTCCGGCGCATCAACAACGCTCTCAAGCGAGCCGACCAGATCGCCCACCTGAAGGGCGATCACTCGACCTACTGGTTCGCCCCCCTGGTAGCCGACGCGGAAGCGGGGTTCGGCGGGCCGCTGCACGCCTTCGAGATCATGAAAAACATGATCGACGCGGGCGCGGCGGGGGTCCACTTCGAAGATCAGCTCGCGTCCGTGAAGAAGTGCGGTCATCTCGGCGGCAAGGTGCTGGTGCCCACGAGCGAATTCATCACCAAGCTGGTCGCGGCCCGGCTCGCGTCGGACGTGTGCGGCGTGGACACGATTCTGATCGCCCGCACCGACGCGAACAGCGCCACCCTGCTCACGAGCGACTCCGACGAGTACGATCGGCGCTTCGTGACCGGGGAGCGGACCGCCGAAGGGTTCTTCCGGGTACGCGACGGCGTGGACGCGGCCATCGCCCGCGCCCTCGCCTACGCGCCCTATGCCGATTTGCTCTGGTTCGAGACGTCGAAGCCGGATCTCGCGGAGGCGACGAAGTTCGCCCAGGCGATCCACGCGAAGTACCCGCGCAAGCTGCTGGCGTACAACTGCTCGCCCTCGTTCAACTGGCGCAAGCACCTGAGCGACGCGCAAATCGTCGCGTTCCAGCGGGAGCTCGGCGCCCTGCACTACAGGTTCCAGTTCGTGACCCTGTCCGCGTTCCACGCCCTGAACCACAGCATGTTCACGCTGGCGCAGGATTACAAAGCACGGGGGATGGCGGCGTACGCCGACCTCCAGGATCGCGAGTTCGCCTCCGAGAAGGACGGCTACGCGGCGGTGCGCCACCAGGAGTTCGTGGGCGTGGGGTACTTCGACGAGATCACCCAGATCGCGACCGGCGGCACGTCGTCGGTGACGGCGATGGAGGGCTCCACGGAGCAGCAGCAGTTCCACGAGCCCGAGCGCAAGAAGGCGAGCGCGGGTCGCTAAGGGACGGCGCGAGCCGACCAGGGGGCCGGGTGGCGACACGCCGCCCGGCTCCCTACGTTGTGCGGCATGAAGCGCTCGACGCTCTACGGCATCGCCGCGGTGCTCGCGGTGGCGGCGCTGTTCTTCGTGATGACCACGGCCCGCGCCAAGGTGCGCTGCCGCGTGTGCGTGGAGTTTCGCGGCCGGACCAACTGCGCGACGGCAGCCGGCTCGACCGAGCGGGCCGCACGCGAGGGAGCCCAGACCACCGCGTGCGGGCCCATCGCCAGCGGCATGGACGAGCAGATCGGCTGCGGGCGCACCACGCCGGCCTCCATCCAGTGTCAATGACGCGAGTCGCGTCAACGACGTCGCGCAGAGACGCACGCCTCCTTGTGACGTTCTTGCGCGACGCCTTCGCTAGACGTACTTGCGTGACGTCTTTAGCTTTGGTTCGTGTCCGATCTGTCCCTGCCCCGGACCCCCGTCCCTGCCCGTCTGCTCCTCACGCAGGGCGTGTCGCGCCCGGGGCAGATCTACGTGATGGAGCGCGTGCCGCACCACGACGGGCCGGAAACCGTGCTCGAGCTGCTGAATCGGCCCGAGGGCTTTTTCGCCTTCCGACCCGCCGACAACAACGACATCCTGCTCGTGTCGAAGGTGCAGACCGTGTCGTTGTCGGTCGACCGTCAGGCCCCGATCGCCGACCCGGCACGTCTCTCGGCGGCGCGGATGCTGGGCCTGGAGGTGGTGCTGGCGGGCGGCGCCACGCTGGGCGGCTGGGCGAGCGTCGAGCTGCCCGAGCAGCACGCGCGCCTGCTCGATTACCTCAACGCGTCGGATGAGACCTTCTTCGCGGTGTGGAGCCACGCCTCCACGCACTACGTGAACCGCGCGTACGTCTTGTTCGCGCGCCCCCTGAGCTGAGGTCGACCCCAGATGCCCGCACGCATCGATCCATTCGTCGACGTCCTGCTCCGCGAGCACGGGGATCAGCTGTATCTGCTGCCGGACGAGCCCGTCACGATGGTCAAGGACGGCAAGGCGCGGAAAATGAGCCGGCAGCCGCTCACCGACCAGCACATTTACGCGCTTCTGGTCGAGGTGGCCCCCTCCGAGGCGGCGGACCACATCGACAAGATGGCGGAGACGGAGTTCGAGTACATCGCCGACCGCGGCATGGTGCGGGTGCGGATCGTGCCCGAATCGGGCCGACTGACGGCGGTCGTGGCACCGGTCGACAATTCCGGGGCCGGGTCGCCGGCCCCCGCTGCCGCAGCCGCGGCGGCGCGCGCTCCGGCAGCGGCAGCAGCAGGGGCGCCCGCGACGGCGGGTGCCCGCGGGGCTGCCGGAGCGGGCGCCCCTGCGGCTGCCGCGGGAGGCCCGGCGCCAACGCCGTCAGCCGCCACGGCACCGCCCGCCGGCGTCCCCATGGACTTCGCCCCCGCGCAGTACCAGGGAGCCGAGCGGGCGCTGGGCGAGCTGCTCAAGGCGCTGGTCCATTCCGCGTCGTCCGACCTGCACCTGCGCGTGGGAGAGCCGCCGGTGTTCCGCACGCACGGCGAGATGAAGCGCCAGGGCACGCCGGCGCTGTCTCCGGAGCAGCTCGAGCTCATGCTGCTGTCGGTCATGCCCGAACGCAACCGCGGTGAGTGGAAGGAAACCGGGGACTCGGATTTCGCCTACGAAATCCGCGGCCTGGCGCGGTTCCGCGTGAACGCGGCCCGCGACCGCAAGGGCCCGATGGCGGTTTTCCGCGTGATTCCGGCCCAGGTCGTCACCGTCGAGCAGCTGAACATCACCAAGGAGGTGCAGCAGCTCTGCTATCTGACCAAGGGACTCGTCCTGGTCACGGGGCCGACTGGGTCGGGCAAGTCCACCACGCTGTGCTCGCTCGTCGACCTGGTCAACCGGACGCGCACCGACCACATCATCACGATCGAGGATCCCATCGAGTTCGTGCACGAGAACAAGAAATGCGTCATCACGCAGCGCCAGGTGGGGGTGCACACCGACAGCTTCCGGTCGGCGCTGCGCGCCGCGCTGCGCGAAGATCCGGATATCGTGCTGGTGGGCGAGATGCGCGACCTCGAGACGATCGCCATCGCCATCGAGACGGCCGAGACCGGGCACCTCGTGTTCGGCACGCTGCACACCACGACCGCCGCCTCCACCGTGGACCGGATGATCGACCAGTTCCCGGCGGACCGGCAGTCCCAGATCCGCGTGATGCTGTCCGAGTCGCTCAAGGGCGTGATCTCACAGACGCTCTGCAAGAAGCTGGGCGGTGGGCGCGTGGCCGCCCGGGAGATCCTGCTCACGACGCCGGCTATCTCGAATCTGATCCGCGAGGGCAAGACGTTCCAGATCCCCTCGATCATTCAGACGTCGAAGCAGCTCGGCATGCTCACGCTCAACGACGCGCTGCTCGACCTGGTCGAGAAGAAGGAGATCAGCCCCGACGAGGCCTACGTGAAGTCGGTCGAGAAAGCCGGCCTCGCGGCGTCGTTCAAGTCCAAGGGCCACAAATTGACGCTCACGGCGTAGCCGTCTCCGCTACTCGTCTCCCCACGGCAGTTGCCACGTCCCGGACCCGGTCCATCAGCTCGGCGAAGGCGTCGAGCGTGAGCGACTGATCTCCGTCCGAGCGGGCGTGGTCGGGGTCGGGGTGGACCTCGATCAACAGCCCGTCGGCCCCCGCGGCCACGGCCGCGAGCGCGAGCGCCGGCACGAGATCGCGTCGCCCCGCGGCGTGGCTCGGATCCACCAGCACCGGGAGGTGCGTCTCGCGCTTCAGGTACGGGACCGCGCCGATGTCGAGCGTGTTGCGCATGGCTCGCTCGAAGGTGCGGATGCCGCGCTCGCACAGCATCACCTGGGTATTGCCGCGGGCCAGCACGTATTCGGCGGCGAGCAGCAGGTCCTCGAGCGTGGCCGACATGCCCCGCTTCAAGAGCACCGGCTTGCCGCTCTCGCCCACTTCCGTGAGCAGCGCGAAGTTCTGCATGTTGCGCGCGCCCACCTGCAGGCAGTCGGCCTTGTCCGCCACCAGGGCCACGTGGCGGGTGTCGAGCACCTCGGTCACGACGGGCAGGCCGGTCGTCTCCCGCACCGCCGCCAGCAGCTCGAGCGCCTCGGCCCCGAGGCCGCGAAACGCGTAGGGCGACGTGCGCGGCTTGAAGGCGCCGCCGCGCAACGCCACGGCGCCCGCCGCCTTCACCGCCTCCGCGGTCTCGAGCAGCATGTCCCGGCCCTCGACCGAGCAGGGGCCCGCGATGGCGTGCACCGCCCCGTCGCCCACCGCGGCGCCACCCAACGCTACCTCCGTGTCGCGCGCCACGAACTCGCGCGCCGCGAGCTTGTAGGGCTTCTCGACCGGGAGGATCGTCTCCACGGCGGGGAACGCCAGCACAGGCACTTCGCGTAACCGGTCTTCGTCACCGATACAGCCGATGATGGTGCGGCTGACGCCACGCGAGACGTGGGGTGTCAGGCCGAGCGCCGTCACCTGAGTCACGATCTGCTCCAGGTCGTGCTCGCTCGCATTGGGTCGCAGGACGATGATCATACAGTGCTCCGTTGCGCGGGAAAAAGAAACGGCCCCGGAACCCGGGGCCGCGTAAGCTCGTGTCGCTCTGCAGGCTACTGCGTCATCCCGTCACCTGCGCACACGCGCCCGCCGGCCCCGTCGGGACCAAACCAGAAAAATCGATAATAGGACGCGTGCGTCATGGGCTTAGGCTAGCCCCCCTCCGGCCGCGTGTCAATCCTAAGAAGGCGTCACGCAGAGGCGTCGAGCAACGGCGTCGCGCAAAGACGTCACGCGGAGACGCCTTTCCGAGACGTTCTTGCGTGACGTTCTTGCGTGACGTTTTTGCGTGACGTTCTTGCCCGACGCCTTTGCTTGACGTCTTTTTGCAGTTGAGAGCCACCGGTCGGATTTGAACCGACGACCGCTCGATTACGAATCGAGAGCTCTACCACTGAGCTACGGTGGCGCGGTCCGTAACTTAGCAATGTGCTGCTCGATACGGTACTCCACTCAGCCACCGTCGACACGGCCTAAGCGCGAGACTCGAGGAGCAAGTCCCGGAACGCTGCCGCTGCAGGCCCAAGCGGCGTCCCCGCGCGCCGCACAATCAGAAGATCGCGCGTCCAGCGCGGGCCGGCCAGCCGCGCGGCCACGATCCGTCGATCCCGTGCCAAGACCGCGTGATGCGACACCAGCGCCACCCCGAGTCCCGCGGCGACTGCCTCGCGAATCGCCTCGGTGCTCCCGAGCTCCATAGCCGGCGTGAGCGTCACCCCCAGCCGCGCGAGATAGCGTTCCGCCACGCCGCGGGTGCTCGAACCTTCCTCGCGAGCGATGTAGGACTCGCCCGCGATCGCGCGCGCGGTCACGGCCCGGCGTCGCGCGAACGCGTGGCCGCGCGGGACGATGAGCACCAGCTCGTCCTTCACCCAGGGTTCCGCAGCGAGCCCGGGCACGAGTGGTGCTTCGCCGATCACTCCCAGCTCCAGTTGACCCACCGTCACCGAGCGCTCGATCTCCCGGGTATCGCTGATCTCGAGTCTCAGGGTGATCCCGGGATAGGCCGCATGGAACCGCCCGAGCGCGGCCGGCAGGAGGTAGGTGCCGGGAGTGGTGCTGGCGCCGATCGTGAGGGAGCCCGCTCGAAGCCCACGCACCTCGCCCGCCGCTTGCTCGGCGGTGCGCAGCAACGCGAGGGCCTGGCGCGCGTATGGCTCGACCACGCGCGCCGCCGCAGTCGGCCGTGCGCGCCGTCCGTGACGCTCGACGAGTCGGACGCCAAAGTGCGCTTCCAGTTCACGCAGATGCTCGGAGACGGCGGGCTGGCTGATGTGGCAGGCCTGGGCGGCGCGGCCCACCCCGCCGTGGTCCAAGACGGCGAGGAACAGCTCGAGGCGGTGCACAGTGAGGCCGGGCTTGATCATAGGATAAACCCTATCGCACAGATCAATAACTCGTATTTGACCTATGGTGCAACCCGTGCCAGCTTGGGGCAACCCCTCGTGTCGGGCGCCCAGCGCCCAAGGAGTTCCTCATGAGACACCACGTGATGCTCACCGTCGCGGTCGTATGCGCTGTCGCGTTCGCCTCGCGGGCAGGCGCGCAGGCGGCCGCGACTCCGGCGGCCGGTCCCATCGTCTTCCATGCGTCGGGCATCAGCTGGGCCGACGGCCCGCCATCCCTGCCCCGCGGAGCCCAGTTCGCGCTGCTCGAAGGCAACCCGGCCGAGGCCGTCCCGCTCACCTTGCGCCTCAAGTTACCGCCAAACTACCGGATACCGCCGCACTGGCACGCCGTTCTCGAACACGTGACCGTGCTCTCCGGGACGCTGAACGTCGGCATGGGCGAGCAGCCCACGTATTCGGGCGGCACGGCGCTTTCCGCCGGCAGTTACGCCGTGATGCCGCAGAAGATGGTGCACTACGCCTGGACCGGAAGCGACGGCGTCGTCTTCCAGCTCCACAGCGTCGGGCCCTGGAGCATCACCTACGTGAATCCGAAGGACGACCCGCGCCAGGCGCGTCCATGACCGACGTCGCATTGCTTCACGCGGACGAGCAGGCCCCGCTCGAGGGAGTGATCAAGGGTGAGGTCCTGCGGATGTATCAGGAAGTGGCCGAGCACCCCGAAGGGGAGTTCCACTTCTACCACGGGCGTCAAGCAGCCGAGATGTTCGGCTATGAGCCCGAGTGGCTCGATCGCGCGCCGCCCGGCGCCGTGGCGTCGTTCGCAGGCGTAGGGAACCCACACCTGCGCAGCCGCCTCCAAGCCGGGGAGGTGGTGCTGGACCTGGGCAGCGGAGCCGGTCTCGACAGTATCATCGCCGGGTGGCAGGTGGGGTCGAAGGGCCGGGTGATCGGCGTCGATCTGAACCCGACGATGTGTCGCAAGGCGGAGGCGCATGCCGCCGCTTCCGGCGTGCGGATGGCGTGCCACGAGGGACGGATGGAGGACATTCCGCTGCCCAATGCGAGCGTGGACGTGGTGATCTCGAACGGCGTCATCAACCTCTCCTTTCGCAAGCGCACCGTGATCCGAGAGCTGTTCCGCGTCCTCAAGCCCGGAGGCCGGCTCTCGATCACCGACATCGTGAGTGCGAAGCAGCTGTCGCAATCCGTCGTCAACGATCCCAAGCTCTGGGCCAGCTGAATCGGCGGCGCTCTCCCGGAGGGAGAGGTGTTCACACTGCTCGAGGACGCGGGGTTCAAGCGCGTGCGCTCGGGCGTAGTCCCGGGCTTTGCATTCCGGAAGGAATCGACCCGAGACGCCGCCGAGGCCTATGGCGTAAAGGCGGTGCTGTTCACGGCGCAGAAGCCCGCGACCTAGGCATGCTTTCCCGATGACTGCACCGACCATCTCCACCGAGCGCCTGCGGGAGCTGCTGGAGCGCGGGACGCCGGTCACGGTCCTCGATGTGCGCCCCGCCGTCGAGCGCGCGGAGTGGTCGATTCCCGGCAGCGTGCACGCCGATGCGTACGACGCGCTGCGGCGCGGCGACTCGACCGCCCTCGCGGACTTCCACCCCACGAATGGCGACCGCGTCGTGACGGTGTGCGCCGCGGGGAAGACAAGCAAGCTGGCTGCCGAGCGCTTGCGCGCGCGCGGCCTGGACGCCGTGTCGCTCGAGGGCGGGATGCGCGCCTGGAGCCTGGCCTGGAACACCGCCGAGGTTCCGTGCCCCGGAAGCACCGCGCGGATCGTGCAGCTGCGCCGCACCGGGAAGGGCTGCCTCTCCTATCTCATCGGCTCAAACGGCGACGCCGCCGTGGTCGATGCCTCGCTCGAGCCCCGGATCTACCATCGGGTGGCCGAGGAGCACGGCTGGCGTATCCGCACGGTCCTCGAAACGCACGTGCACGCCGACCACTTGTCCCGCGCCCGGGCTCTGGCAGGCGACACCGGGGCGAGGCTCTGCCTTCCGACGACGGATCGTGTCTCCTTCGAGTACGCCCCGCTGAAGGACGGCGACATCGTGCGCGTGAGATCCGCTGGCCTGCGGGCGTTGCACACGCCTGGCCATACCCCGGAGAGTGTCTGCTATCTGTTGGACGAGCATGCCCTGTTCACTGGTGACACGCTGTTCCTGGCGGCCGTCGGCCGCCCGGACCTCGAGGCGTCAGCGGAGCAAGCGCGTCACCGGGCTCGCGCGCTCCATCGGTCTTTGCAGCGCCTGGTCGCATTGCCTCCTGACACGCTCGTCCTGCCGGCTCACACGAGCGAGCCCGTGGTATTCGACGGCCGCCCGATCAGCGCGACGCTCGGGGAAGTCCAGGAGCGGACGTCGCTGCTGCGCGAAACCGAGGAAGCGTTCGTGAGCCAGATCCTCACCCGGCTCCCGCCAACACCGCCGAACCATCACCGCATCGTCGCCCTCAACGAAGCCGGCAGCTTGCCTGATGACCCCACGGAGCTCGAGGCAGGGGCCAATCGCTGCGCCGTCGCCTGAGGGGCCGTCTCCCATCCGACTCGGCTTCGGCGCCAACTGGCGTCAGTTCACGCTGCTCGTCGTCGTCAATGCCTTCGTCGGAGCGATGGTGGGGCTCGAGCGCACCGTCGTCCCGCTCATCGCCCAGGCGGACTTCGGGCTCGTCTCGAAGACCGTCGTCCTTTCCTTCCTTGTCAGCTTCGGCATCGTCAAAGCGCTCGCCAACCTGTTTGCCGGGCACCTCGCCGACCGGATCGGCCGCAAGCCGCTCCTCGTCGCAGGCTGGCTCGCGGGGCTCCCGGTGCCGCTGCTCATCATCTGGGCGCCGAGCTGGGGCTGGATCGTGTTCGCCAACGTCCTGCTCGGTGTCAACCAGGGCTTGTGCTGGTCCACGACCGTGATCATGAAGATCGATCTCGTGGGGCCGGCGCGGCGCGGCCTGGCGATGGGGCTCAACGAGTTCGCGGGCTACGTCGCCGTGTCGCTGTCGGCGCTGCTCACCGGCTACCTCGCCGCCGCACACGGCCTGCGGCCGGCGCCCTTCTATCCCGGCATCGCATTCGCCGTCCTGGGCCTTGCCGTTTCGGTCTTCGCCGTACGAGAGACCCGCGGCCACGCACGGGCTGAGTCACGTCAGCTCGGCGCCGATTTTTCCCGCCTCGGCTTCGGCGGCGTCTTCCTGCTCACGACCTGGCGGGACCGCGCGCTGTTCGCGGTGAGCCAGGCGGGCATGGTCAACAACCTGAACGACGGGATGGTGTGGGGACTCATCCCCGTGTTTCTCGCCGCGCGCGGTGTCACGCTTGACCGCATCGGCGTGGTGACCGCGACCTACCCCCTGGTGTGGGGAATGGGCCAGCTCGCTACCGGAGCGCTGAGCGACCGCTGGGGACGGAAGTGGATGATCGCGAGTGGGATGTGGGTGCAGGCGGCGGGCATTGCGACCTTCGTCATCGGCCACTCCTTGAGGCCGTGGTTGGCCGGCGCCATACTCTTGGGGATCGGGACTGCGCTGGTCTACCCTACTCTGCTCGCCGCCGTGTCAGACGTCGCGCACCCCGACTGGCGGGCGAGCGCCGTGGGAGTGTACCGTCTCTGGCGCGACTCTGGCTACGCCATAGGCGCGATCGCCGCGGGACTCCTGGCGGACGCGTTCACCATGCCCTTCGCGATCGCCGCGATCGCCGCGCTCACCTTGGTCTCGGGAGTGGTCGTAGCCGGCGTCATGTACGAAACCTTGCCCGACGGATCCGCGCGTTGGCGTGTCGTCCCGACCGACACCTAGGGATCGCTTGGCCCTTCGCCCCCTCGGTGGAGAACGTGGAACAGATTAGGACCCGTCATGGGGCCGAAGAAGTCCACGAACCCCTTGGATGCCGTAACCCCTTCGAAGCGACCGGGCTGCGCAGCAGAGATCCGGCAACTGATGGTGAGGGTCCCGGCACTCCCGTCATCATACTCGACCCGCAGGATCGCGAGCCCCGCCGTGCTCCCGGGCATACTCGGAACAGATGCTGCTGCCCGCTCCCAGCTCACGAGTCCGGTGACGACGTACCTACCGCTCCCCGTCACCTCGCTCGCGTTCCGAGTCTCCCACGTGCCGCCTCCGGTCACAGCGTCGTGGCGGAAGTGACGGCCTGCCTCGTCTGAGGTTCCACGGCCGTCCGCTGGAGCGATGAACGTCCCGCTTCCGGTGACAGTGATCTTCAACCCGTCGCGCGCCGTGTCCGACGCCGAACCGAAGATCTCCCATCCGATCCTCGCAGCGTGTGCCGATGCGACGACGCTGGCCGACAACTCGTCAGCCCGCGGCGTCGCCGGAGCCGCTGTCGGCGCCCCGCTCTCGCACGCCAGGGCGACGGCCATCGCGACAAGGCCCAAGAACCTTGCATCCCATCTCTTGGAATTCATTGTTCCTCCTTGCAGGTGCCAACACGAGCCGCACGATGCATCCGACCCCGGATCGCCGGCACGGCGGCGCACGAATGCGCCGGCCGGGCGCCCGGCTGTGGTTTCGAGGGATTGCTGAATCGGGGAGCAGAACGCGACGCGACGTCGCATGGTGCTAACCTACCCGCCACGGCCCGCGCGACAAGAGCGCAGGGCGCTTTGACGGGCCTAGCGGCCTGCCTCCTTGACCCTGTACCATAGTACAAGGTTTAGGTTGATGACCGATCCACGGGAGACTGTGATGGCGCTGACCATCGGCCAGGTCGCGACCGCGGCCAACGTGAACATTCAGACCATCCGCTATTACGAACGCCGCGGCATCGTCGCCGCTCCGCGGCGCACCGCTTCGGGCTATCGCCAGTACGGCGACGACACAGTCAGCCGGCTCCGCTTCATCAAGCAAGCCCAGGAGCTCGGCTTCTCGCTCCAGGAGATCCAGGAGCTGCTCGCCTTGCGGGTCCGACACGGCGCTGCCTGCGATGTCGTCGAGCGGAAAACCAGACAGAAGATCGAAGTCGTCCAACAGAGGATCCGTGACCTCCAGCGCATGAGGCGCACACTGGCGCGGCTGGCGGCGGCCTGCGCGGCCCGACGGCCGACGGACGAGTGCCCGATCCTGGAGGTCTTGGAAGACCATGACAACATCGGTCACTAAGACCGCACTCGCCGCCACGGGCGGTGTTGTCGCCGCCGCGGTTTCAACGCTCTGCTGCGCCGGGCCCCTGGTGGCCGTCGCGCTCGGCCTGAGCGGCGCCGGGGCTCGCCGCGACGTTCGAGCCGCTCCGGCCCTACTTCGTCGCGGGCACGGTGCTGGCGCTCGGCTTCGGCTTCGTCACGCTGCGGCGTGAGGAGAAACGGGCGTGCGAGGTCGGCACCCTGTGTGCCTCGCCGATCGCCCGCCGCCGGATGAAGTGGGCGCTGTGGATCGCGACGATGATCTCCATCCCGCTGCTCACATTCCCCTGGTGGTCGAAACTCGTGCTGGGTTAGGAGGTTTCCAATGGTATCGTCCATGAAGCTCGCGTTGCTGTTCGCGGCCGGACTCGGCGGCGCCGCCGCCCTTTGCCCATTCTGCGGCGGCGGAATTCAGACCGCCGGCGCGCAGCCTGCGCCGGCCGCCGTGCAGGCTCCGGACACGGCGACGGTTCGGCTTCACATCTCCAAAATGACGTGCGGTAGTTGCCCCGCAACCGCACGGCTCGCCTTGAAGCGGCTTCCGGGCGTGTACAGTGCCGCTGTTAACGACAGCCTCGGCGTCGTCCGCTACGACCCGCGGCAGGTCAGCCCGGCGCAGATTGCCGCGCACCTCACTCGACTCACCGGGTTCGGGGCCACTGTCTTGCCGGACTCGAGCACAGCACCCGGGAGCCCCGGACCCGAATGATGGTGCTCACCGCCACGATCACCTGCCCGCACTGCGGCTTCGCCAAGGTCGAGACGATGCCTACGACTGCCTGTGTGCACTTCTATGAGTGCACCGGCTGCGGTCACCTGCTACGCCCACACCCGGGTGACTGCTGTGTATTCTGCTCGTTCGGGTCCGAGAAGTGCCCACCGAAGCAGTAGCGCGTTCACCGTCACCGTCACCGTGCTCGCGCTCATCGCGAGCGCCGCCCACGCCGGCTTGAGCAGGATGCCCAGCGACGGATACAAGACGCCGGCAGCGAGCGGGATCGCGATCAGGTTGTAGATCGCGGCCCAGAAAAGATTCTGCTTGATCTTGCGGTGCACGCGGCGGGCAAGCACGAGCGCGGCGGGTACGTCGGCCGGGTCGTCCTTCATTAGAATGATTCCCGCCGTTTCGATCGCCACGTCGGTTCCCGCGCCGATGGCAATGCCGACCGTTGCCGCTGCCAGCGCCGGTGCGTCGTTTACCCCGTCCCCCACCATGGCGACGCGACGGCCTTGCTGCTCAAGTCGCTTGACCTCCACCGCCTTGTCGCCCGGGAGCACCTCTGCCCGGACATCGTCGATCCCGAGCGTGCGGGCCACTGCGGCGGCCGTGGCCCGGCTGTCCCCCGTAAGGAGCAGCACGTGGATGCCGAGGTCGTGCAGCGCCGAAACAGCTCTCTTCGCCGTGGGGCGAATTCGGTCGGCGACGGCGATCATGCCGAGTAGCCGTCCAGCCGCAGCCAGATACAGCGTCGTCTTCGCCTCCGCCCGAAGCCGTTCCGCGTCCGTGTCCATCGCGGCCGCGACGCCGTATCGCTCGAGTAGCTTGCGGTTCCCAAGGATGACCGTCTGACCGTCCACGGACGCCACGACACCGTGACCCGGGATCGCTTGGAAGTCGGAAGATGATTCGAGGGGCAGCGCGCGCTGCCGAGCCGCCTCGAGCATCGCCACCGCGAGCGGATGCTCGGAGTGCGCATCCGCCGCAGCGGCCAACCGCAGCACCTCGGCCTCAGTACCGCCCGGCGCCGGGATGACGTCGGTCACCGACGGTCGACCCTCCGTAAGAGTCCCCGTCTTGTCGAAGACGACCGTGTCCACCCGGGCAGCCGCCTCGAGAACCCTGGCGTTTCTGAAGAGCACGCCGGCACGTGCTGCCCGCCCCACACCCACCGTGATCGCCGTCGGAGTCGCGAGCGCGAGCGCGTCCGGACAGGCGATCACGATCGCCGCCACCGCAGCCGACAGCGCGAACGCGACGCCTTGGTGTCCAAGCCCAAGCCAGGCCAAGAAGGTGAAGACCCCGGACGCGAGCGCCACGATGACCAGATACTTGCCGGCAAGGTCCGCCAGGCGCTGCGCCGGCGCCTTCGAGGACTGCGCCTCCCGGACCATGGCGACGATGCGAGCCAGCGCCGTATCCGCGCCGACTTTGGTTGCGCGGAACCGGAACGCTCCCTGCTGATTGCGTGTCGCCCCCACGACCTCGTCGCCAGGCCCCTTCGCGACGGGCACCGGCTCTCCGGTGAGCATCGATTCATCGACGTAGCTCGAGCCCTCGATCACGACGCCGTCCACCGGGACGGTGTCGCCCGGCCGAATCGCAAGGATGTCACCCACCGCGACGGCTTCGAGTGGCACTTCCTCTTCTTGCCCATTCCGCACTCGCCGCGCGGTGGGGGGCGCGAGCTCGAGCAGCGCCTCGACCGCCCGACCGGTGGCGAAGCGGCTCCGCATCTCCAGCCAGTGGCCGAGCAGGCTGAAGGCGGTCAGCATCGCCGCGGCATCGTAGAACGGCTCGCCCGGCAAACCGAAGGTGACGGCGGCCGAGTACCCGTAGCTCACGAGGATACCGGTCGCGATCAGGGTCATCATGGTGAGCTCGCCCTGCCGCAGCGAGCGCGCCGCAGACGACACGAATGGCCACCCACCCCACCAGACGACGATCGACGTCAGGACGAAACTCAGGAGCCCGGGCGACAGCCCAAAGGGCGGCGCGAGCGCGCGGCCGAACAGCGAGGTGCCAAGCGGCGAATAG
>QHUU01000103.1 GCA_003222155.1 Gemmatimonadota bacterium
CACCGCGAACGGCGGGCGCCCGCTGAAGACCATGGTCTTGCCGACGTCCTTCAGCGTGAGCCAGACCTGCCCACCGTCCGGAGTGACGGCGATGTTGGGGCAGAACGGGGTCTCCTGGCGGATCCGGCCGACGATCTGATGATCCTTCACCGTGATCACCACCGTCTCGGGGGTGAAGGAGGAGCAGACGTAGCCGTACTGGCCGTCGGGGGAGAAGATCTGCATG
>QHUU01000064.1 GCA_003222155.1 Gemmatimonadota bacterium
AGGCACAGGCTGCCGGATATCCAAAACGCCGCTCGATAGTCGCCCCACGACGTCCGGATCACGCCTGCCGTCAGCGCCGCGAGCGATGCACCCAGCTGGTGCGACGCGCCGATCCACCCGTACACCACGCCGACGTTCTCCTTACCGAACGTGTCCGCGGTGAGGCGCACGGTGGGCGGTACCGTGGCGATCCAATCGAGGCCGTAGAACACCGCGAAGCCGGAGAGCCAGATGTGCCGGCTCGCCAGCGCAAAGGGGAGGAACAGCAACGACAAGCCCCGCAGCCCATAGTAGCAGAACAGCAGCCACCGGCTGTTGAACCGGTCCGTGAGCCAGCCGGACGCCGTCGTGCCGACGAGGTCGAACACGCCCATCGCGGCGAGCAGGCCGGCGGCGGTGACCTCGGGGATGCCGTGATCCATGCAGGCGGGAATCAGATGAGTGCCGATCAAGCCGTTGGTGCTCGCGCCGCACACGAAAAAACTCCCCGCCAGGATCCAGAACTCGCGCGACCGCGCCGCCCAGAACAGTCCGCCGAGCGGCGAGCGGTCCACGCTCAGCCCGGCCGGTGTGGGTGGTTGCCCGTCGAGGGCGCCGTACGGGAGCAGGCCGACGTCGGAGGGCCGATCCTTCAACCAGACGAGCACGACGAGGAACACCGCCGCGGCCGCGCCCGCGACGATGTACGTCGCGCTGCGCCAGCCGTGCCGGGTGACGGTCTGCGCGAGCAGCGGCAGAAACACGAGCTGACCGGTGGCGTTCGCCGCCGACAGGATCCCGAGCACCAGTCCGCGTCGCTGGTCGAACCAGCGATTGACCACAATCGCCGCCAGCACCAGCGCGGTCACCCCCGTCCCCGAGCCCACCAGCACGCCCCAGAACAGGGTGAGCTGCCACGGCGTGCGCATGGTCGACGAGAGCGCCACGGCAGCGGCCAGCAACGCCAGCGCCGACAGCACGATGCGACGCAGCCCGTAACGACTCATGAGCGACGCCGCGAACGGACCGATGAGCCCGAACAACGCGATGTTGATGGCGATGGCGCCGGAGATCGCGGCGCGCGTCCAGCCGAATTCGTGCTCGAGCGGCACCATGAGGATGGCGGGAGTGGCGCGCACGCCGGCCGTCGCCAGCAGGATCAGAAACGTGACCGCGGCGACGATCCAGGCGTAGTGCACTGAGCCCTTGCGTCCGGAACCGGATGCCACTCGAACTCCGTGGTGGGCGTTGGCTATTAACACTCGCCGGGCCGGGCCGGTTTCGTGAGCGTTGCGCCGGAGGTGGACGGCGCACAGCTTACGTACACTCAGTCATCCAGAGGCTCCACACCTATGTGCCGGAACATCAAACGGCTGCGCCATCCCGATCACCCCCCCAGCGACCAGGAGCTGCACGACGCCGCGCTGCAGTTCGTGCGCAAGATCAGCGGCTTCCACGCCCCCTCCCAGGCCAACGAGGCCGCTTTCAACCGTGCGGTCAGCGACGTGGCCACCGCGGGTCGGGTGTTGTTCCGCTCGCTGCACGTTCGGGGTCACACGGAGGCGGCGGTGTAATGATGCGCGGCGTTTTCCCCGCCGCGTTGTTGATCGCCGCGACGCCGGCGCTCGCTCAGGAGCCGGGTCCGCGTAGCCCGCTGATCGCGCGCGCCAAGGCCCTGGAGCTCAGCACACCCTACGTTCCCCCCCCGGGCGACCCGCTGGAGCACCACGCGGCCGGCTTTGCCAAGATCATGTGCTCCGCCGTGTTCATCACCGGTCTGTCGCCCGAGTTCGCGGCCGAGAACCTTGGTTTCTTCACGGCGCCCTACGAGGAGCGCGCCAAGCTGGGGAAGCCGGTCATCGACCGCGCGCGCAAGGCAGTCTACGTCACGCTCCCGGACGGCGTCACACGCACCGCGCTCTTCCTGGGAGACCAGGGATGCGTCACGCTCCCCAGAGGCCAGCAGGCCCCGCGCTTCAGGCCCAAGCGCGTCGCGAGCCGGCTGCCGGATCCTGCGACCCAGCCGTGGCCGATGGGCGACGTGCTGCCGCCGGGCCCGCTGGCGCCGGAACTCGACACGGTCAAGGTGCGCCAGGCGATGGACGCCGCATTCGCACCGGCGGAGGCCCTGACGGCCGCCTGCGTGGTGACGTGGAAGGGGCGGATCGTCGGGGAGCGCTACGGCGAGGGCATCACCGCGCGCACGCCGCTCGAGAGCTGGTCCATGGGCAAGAGCATCACGGCCACGCTGATGGGGATCCTGATCCGGCAGGGCGCCTACGATCTGTGGCAGCCGGCGCCGCTGCCGGAGTGGCGGCACCGGGGCGACCCGCGGGCGAAGATTCGCATCGCCGACCTGCTCAACATGTCGAGCGGGTTGCGCATCCGCGCGCCCCAGGATCCGGACTACGATCCGTCGGGCCCCTACCCCGATCACGTCTATCTCTATACCGGCGCTGTCAACGCCTTCCACTACGCCGCCACGCGCCCGCTCCAGTGGCCGCCGGGTACGGTCGGGCGCTACCGCAACACCGACCCCGTGCTGGTGAATTACCTGATACGACTCGCCGTCGAGAAGCGCGGAGCGGACTACCTCTCGTTCCCCCGGCGGGCGCTGTTCGACAAGCTGGGGATGCGCTCGGTGGTGATCGAGACCGACCCGTACGGCGACTTCCTGACACAGGGATACGACTTCGCCGCGGCGCGCGACTGGGCGCGGCTGGGGAACCTCTACCTCCAGGACGGCGTGTGGAACGGCGAACGCATCCTGCCGGAGGGGTTCGTGCGGTTCGTGAGCACCGTGGCTCCGGCGTGGGCGGCCGATGGGCGACCCATCTATGGCGGTTTCTTCTGGATCAACGGGGACGGCGACTTGCCCATTCCCCGGGACGCCTACTTCATGGCGGGCGCGGGGGGCCAGCTCACCGTGATCATCCCATCCCACGATCTCGTGGTGGTGCGGCAGGGGCATTACCGTGGCGCGGGCGTCGGCAACGAAAGCGTGAAGAAGGCGCTGGCGTTGCTCGTGGCCGCGGTGCCGGCGCGGTAAAGCGGGTGACGCTCACCCGACGGGCCTTCGCGACCACGATGGCCACGGCGCTCGGCGGGAGCGTGGTGCGGCTTCCGAGGGCGCAGCCGTCCCGCCCGCGTCCCTCGCCCTCGCAGCTCGTCTGGCAGCGCGACGAGCTGGCGCTGTTCCTCCATTTCGGGGTCAACACGTTCACGGACCACGAGTGGGGCGACGGGCGCGAGGACCCGACGGTGTTCAACCCGACGGCGCTGGACGCACGCCAATGGGCCCGGGCCGGCCGGGCCGCCGGCGCACGCGCGCTGATCCTCACCGCCAAGCATCACGACGGGTTCTGCCTGTGGCCCAGCCGGCTCACGACGCACTCTGTGGCGCGGAGCCCGTGGCGCGGCGGTGCGGGGGACGTGGTGCGCGAGTTCACCGACGCGTGCCGGCGCGAGGGGTTGCGCGCCGGTCTGTATCTGTCGCCGTGGGATCGCAACGCGCCGGTGTACGGGGACTCGCCCCGCTACAACGACTTCTACTGCGAGCAGCTCACCGAGCTGTTGACGCGCTACGGCCCCATTGCCGAGGTGTGGTTCGACGGCGCCAACGGCGAAGGGCCCAACGGGCGCCGGCAAGAATACGATTGGCTGCGCGTGTTCGGCCTGGTGCGGCGGCTCCAGCCCCACGCGGTGATGTTCTCCGACGCCGGCCCCGACGTGCGCTGGTGCGGCAACGAAGCCGGTGCGGCGGGCGACCCGAACTGGTCGACGATGGACCCTGCTGCGGTTGCGTATCCGGGGGCGTCCGGTGACGGCGTCATCACCGCGCTCCAGCACGGCGATCCCCACGGCTCGGTGTGGCGACCGGCGGAGACGGACACGTCGATTCGCCCCGGCTGGTTCCATCATCCGGGCGAGGACCAGCGGGTGAAGCCCGTGGACCAGCTGACGGACATCTGGTTCACGTCCGTGGGCCGGAACTCGAAGCTGCTCCTGAACGTCCCGCCGACGCGCGAGGGTGTGCTGCACGCGACCGACGTAGCGCGGCTCGCCGACCTGCGGGCGCGGCTGACGGCGTTGTTCGCCGAGGATTTCGCGGACGGCCGACCCGTCCAATGGCGTGTCACCGGCACGCACAGTGCGGCGGCCGAGCTGGACCTGGGTCGGACGGTGACGGTCGGCGTGAGCCGGTTGGAGGAGGAAGTCGGCCGCGGGCAATGCGTCGCGCGGTACGCCATCCGAGGAGCCCAGGACGCGGGTGAGTGGCGTGACCTGGCGCGCGGTACTACGGTCGGCTACCGGAAGCTCGACCGGTTCGAGCCCGCGACGGTGCGCAGAGTGCGGGTCGAGGTGCAAGACGCGGTCGCCCCGCCGCGACGGCTGCGTATCGGGTTGTATCGCGGTTCCTGACCGGGACTCCTTCATGCCGAGCGACGCCCGTGTGCTCCCCAGTCTGGTCTTGGTGCTCATCCTGGGCATCGCGATCGGGCTGCTCGTGGCCCTGTTGTACATCCAGCAATGGAAGGCGCGCTACACGCAGGGCATCCGCCAGGACGCGGTGCAGCGCAGCCAGGCCGTCACGAGCGGCAAGGTCCACGAGCAGCTCGTCCCCTATCTGCCGGAGTTCGGGTTCAATCCCAAGGACGCCCGCTTTCTCGGCAGTCCCGTCGACCTGCTGGTATTCGACGGGCTCGATGACGGCGAGCTGCGCCGCGTGGTGTTCATCGAAATCAAGACGGGAGGCTCGGCATTGAGCGGCCGCGAGCGGCAGGTCCGGGACGTGGTGCGGGCGCGTCAGGTCGCATGGGAGGAGCTCCGCATCGAGCGCTGAACCCTCGCCACAGCGGCGGCATGCGCGCTACAAGACGGGCCGCACCAGGCGTCATAACCCCGGATCTGTGGCTGTGGCGCGACGTATGCACGGGAGCGGCTCCGCTCCTACCTTGGGAGCCTCACCTTCTCGGGAACCGCTCATGCGTCGTTGCAACCTGCCACGAGCCGCCGTCGAGCATCCGGTCCGGTTGGCGCTACTCGCCCTCGGGCTCTCGCTGGGGCTGGGCTTCGTGTCGTGCCAGTACGAACGCTCCATCACGGATGCCCGGCACGCGCCCCGCCTGGCCGCGTCGGCGCAAACCTCCACCGCCGTCATCGGTCCCAGCGGCGACACGTTTCTCAACCTCGACGGCGTGAGCTATGCCACGAACACGCTTCTCGCCGTATATACCTGGCCGAACGATACGATTGCCAACGCGATTGTGATGAAGTTCGACTTGGCGAGCGTTCCGACCGGATCCACCGTCTCGAGCGCGAAGTTGAGCCTCTATCTCACCGAGAGCGACGCCACGGCGGATCCGACCTACACGGTCACGGCGCACCGGATCATCAACCGGAACCCGAATCCGGCGAGGGCGACGGGCTACACGTACGACGGCGTGAACGCGTGGACCGCCAACGCGTGCTGTCGCAGGCACATTCCCCTGGCGCAGGGAGACATCAGCGCCCCGGTGGACACGCGCAGCATCGACAAGACAGCGGGATTCAAACAGTGGGACGTGACGTCCATGGTGCAAGGGTGGCTCAACGCCCCCTCCACGAATTTCGGTCTCTTGTTGAATTCCGATCCGTCCAAGCTTCGGGATCGGTACCGGTATTTCAGCAGCAGCGAGGATCCGGTCGCCAGCCACCGTCCGTACCTCACGATCGCGTATACGACGCCGGACACCGCGCCCGGTCCGCCGCCGGGACCGGAAGCCCAAGTCGGCCAGTGGTCGGCGGTGTTTCCGGCGCCGATCGTACAGCTCCACGTCCACCTGCTGACCGACGGGACCGTGCTGAGCTGGGGACGCATCGGCGACCCGCAGGTGTGGGACCCGGCCACGGGCGCCTTCACGGCGGTGCCGAGTCCGTCGTGGCTGTTCTGCGCGGGCCACGACTTCCTCCCCGACGGACGACTGCTCGTCGCCGGGGGACACATCGCCGACGGCCACGGTCTGCCGAACACCAACCTGTTCGATCCCGCGACCCACGCGTGGCAGGTCGCACCGGCCATGGCCCAGGGCCGCTGGTATCCCACCAACACCACGCTGCCGGACGGCGAGATGCTCACCGTCGGCGGCACCGACGAGAACATGACGATCGACACGATCCCGGAGGTGTGGGACGGGACGCACTGGCGCCAGCTCACGACGGCGAAGCTGGCGCTGGAGTGGTACCCGCGCCTGTTCGTGGCGCCCGACGGGCGCATCTTCAATGCGGGCGAAGAGCAGCCGTCGCGCTGGCTCGACGTGTCGGGCACGGGCCGATGGACCGACGGGCCGCGCCGCAACTTCGGGCCGTGGCGCGGCTATGGCTCGGCCGTCATGTACCTGCCGGGGAAAATCCTCTACGTGGGCGGCGGCGACCCTGCGACCAACACGGCGGAGATCATCGATCTCAATCAGTCGAACCCGTCGTGGGTGTACACCGGATCGATGGCGTACGCCCGTCGCCAGATCAACGCCACCCTCCTCCCGACGGGCGACGTGCTCGTGACCGGCGGCACCGGCGCCCCCGGGTTCAATAACGCCGCGGGCGCGGTCCACGCCGCGGAGCTGTGGAGCCCCACGACGGGGACCTGGACCACGCTGGCGAGCAACGCCGTGATCCGCATGTATCACTCGACGTCGCTGCTGTTGCCGGACGGACGCGTGCTCCACACGGGCTCGGGCGACGGCGCCAATGCGCCACGCGAGCTGAGCTACGAGCTGTATTCGCCCCCATACCTGTTCCGCGGCGCGCGCCCGAGTCTCACCGGCTTCACCCCCACCGTGGTGGGGTACGGCCAGACCGTGCGCGTGGACACGCCCGACGGCGCCAGCATTACAAAGGTCACCTTCATCCGCACGGGCTCGGTGACGCACGCCATGGATCAGGCCGCACGACTCGTCCCGCTGGCCTTCGTCGCGGTGAGCGGCGGCATCTCGGTCACCCTCCCCGCGAGCCGCACGACCGCGCCGCCGGGTCCCTACATGCTGTTCCTGGTGAATGGGAACGGCGTGCCGTCGGTCGGGCGGATCACGCGGCTCGAGTGACGCTACTGCTCCACCGCGATCAGCCTGGCTGCCACCGCCTCGAGATCGGGTTCCACTACGTCGGGGCGTGGCGCCAGCGGATCGAGCACTTTTCCCGGCCGGCTCACGAACGCCGCCGCGCATCCGGCCCGGAGCGCGCCCGTCACGTCCCACGCGTGCGCCGCGACGAGCCGCATCTCGCCAACCGGCACGCCCAAGGTCGAGGCGGCCATCCGGTACACCTCCGGGGCGGGCTTGAGGCGCCGCACCCGCTCCACCGACAGCACCTGCTCGAAATAGCCGCGTAAACCGGCGTGACCGAGCTGCGCCTCCGCCGCCTCGGCGTTGGAGTTCGTCAGTGTGGCGAGCCGGAAGCCCGCGTCCCGGAGGAGATCGAGCGCGGGCCGCACATCGGGATGCGGCGGCAGCGCACGCATGCCGCTCAGGATCTCGGCGCGGTCGTCGGCCGCGAGATCGACGCCGCGGCGCGCGGCCACCATCGTGAGCGCGGCGTCGCCCACGACGGCGAAGTCGAAGTAGACGTTCGTCGCCGTCGCGACGATCGCCAGCTCGATCACCTGCGTGAACCACTCTGCACGCACGCCGCCGGCGCCGAACACGCGCCGAAAATGCAGGTCGAGCGCGCCGAGATCGAGCAGCGTCTCGTTCACGTCGAACACGATGACCCGGGCCATGGCGGTGCCGGTGCCGTCAGCGCCGCGGGTACCCTACGGTCGCGAGCACGCCGGTGATCTCGTCGAGACTCGCGGGGTCGTCGATGGTGGGCGGGACGCGGTATTCCCTGCCATCGGCGATCTTCTTGATGGTGCCGCGCAGGATCTTGCCGGAGCGGGTCTTGGGAAGCCGCTGTACGACGACCACCGTCCGGAACGCGGCGACCGGGCCGATCCGCTCGCGCACCATGCCGACGAGATCGTCGCCGATGGCCGCGGGGGAGCGCCGCACGCCCGCCTTGAGGACGACGAGGCCCAGCGGGATCTCGCCCTTGATCTCGTCGCCCACGCCGACGACGGCGCACTCGGCGACGTCGGGGTGGGAGGCGAGCACCTCCTCCATGGCCCCGGTGGAGAGCCGGTGGCCGGCCACGTTGATGATGTCGTCGGTGCGACCCATCACCCACAGGTAGCCGTCGGCATCCTTGTAGCCGGCGTCGGCCGTGAGATAATAGCCCGGGTACCGGCTCAGGTACGAGCTCACGTAGCCCTCGTCGTTGCTCCACAGCGTGGGCAGGCAGCCGGGAGGCAGGGGCAGGCGGATCACGATGTTCCCGGTGTGGCCGACGGGCAGCTCCTGACCGTCCTCCCCAAGCACCCGCACGTCGTAGCCCGCGACGGCCTTGGCGCAGGAGCCCGGCTTCACCGGCAGCATCCCCAGCCCCACGCAGTTCACCCCGATGGGCCAGCCGGTCTCCGTCTGCCACCAGTGGTCGACGACCGGAACTCCGAGCTGCTGCTCCGCCCAGTGCAGCGTGTCCGGGTCGCAGCGCTCGCCGGCCAGGAAAAACGTGCGGAACGCGCTCAGGTCGTAGCGCCGGACGTGCTCTCCGGTGGGATCGTCCCGCTTGATGGCGCGGATCGCCGTGGGAGCGGTGAAGAACACGCTCACCCGGTGCTGCGAGATCACGCGCCAGAAGGCGCCGGGATCGGGCGTGCCAACGGGCTTGCCCTCGTACAGGACCGTGGTGTTCCCGTTGAACAGCGGGCCGTAGACGATGTACGAATGTCCCACGGCCCAGCCGAGGTCCGAGGCAGCCCAGTAGACCTCGCCGGGCTCGACTCCATAGATGTGCGTCATGCTCCACTTGAGCGCCACCAGGTGGCCGCCGTTGTCTCGCACCACCCCTTTGGGCATGCCCGTCGTGCCGGACGTATAGAGGATGTACAGCGGGTCGGTCGCGGCCACCGGCACACATGCCGCGGGCTGTGCCGCGGCCGTGAGCTCGGCCCAGTCGAGGTCGCGCCCCGGGATCAGCGGCGCCTGCTCCTGCGGCCGCTGCAGGACGATGCAGCGGCGCGGCTTGACCTCGGCGAGCTCGATCGCCTTGTCGAGCAGCGGCTTGTACGGCACGACGCGGTTCACCTCGATGCCGCACGAAGCTGAGACGATGACTTCGGGCCGGGCGTGACTGATCCGGGCCGCCAGCTCGTGCGACGCGAAGCCCCCGAATACGACCGAATGGATCGCTCCGATCCGCGCGCACGCCAGCATCGCGACGGCCGCCTCGGGGACCATCGGCATGTAGATGATCACGCGGTCGCCCTTGCCGACGCCCTGACCGACGAGTGCGCCGGCGAAGCGGGCGACCTCGTCGCGCAGCTCCCGATACGTGAAGCTCTTGACCGTGCCGGTGACTGGACTGTCGTAAATGAGCGCCGCCTGGTCGGCGCGGCCGTGCTCCACGTGCCAGTCGAGCGCGTTGTAGCAGGTGTTGACCTCCGCGCCCGGGAACCAGCGGTAGAACGGGGGGCGCGACCCGTCGAGCACGCGGTTCCAACGCTTGTACCAGTGGATCGCCTCGCCGGCTTCGGCCCAAAACCCTTCCGGGTCCTTGACCCACTGGGCGTAAACGTCGTCCTGGATGCTCTGCGTGGCGTGGATGCCGGGCGTGGTGTGCATGAGTCCTCCCTCCCCCGGGGGGCGGGATGCGTGGCGAGTGGCGTGGCGTCGAAGTTGCACGCCGTGCGTCAGCGCGGCAACACGCGTGCCGCGGCCCCGCAGGGCCGGTTGCCGCGCGGCGTCCGGCGGGCATCTTTCCCCGCCAGGGCGTCAACCGGGGAGGCACTCATGGCGCACAACGGGAAGCACGCGCTCGTTACGGGAAGCTCGCGTGGTATCGGGCGGGGCATCGCCCTCAAGCTGGCGGAGCAGGGTGTGAAGGTCGCGATTCACTACCGCAGCAACGAGACGGCCGCGAAAGACACGCTCGCCAAGGTGCGGCAGCGCGGCTCCGACGGCTTCACGGTTCAGGCCGACGTCTGCCGCCCCGACGACATCATCCGGATGTTCAACCGCCTGAAGAGCGAGTTCGGGGCGCTCGACATCTTCGTCAGCAACGCGCGGCCCGAGGTGCCGGAGTTCTACCGCGGGCCCATGGACATCACGCTGGACCAATGGGACACGGCCCTGGACTCCCAGGCCAAGGCCTTCCTGGTGGCGGTGCGCGCGGCGTGCCCGCTCATGGGCGAGGGCGGGCGAATCGTCGCGATCACTTACGCGCCGGGCGGGCGCACCGGCAGCTGGCAGGCGTGGGTGGGCATGGGCGCGGCCAAGAGCGCCATGGAATCGCTGTGTCGCTATTTCGCCGTCGCGCTCGCGAAACGCGCCATTACCGTGAACGCCATCAGCCCGGGGTGGATCGACGACAGCGTGCTCAATTCGCTGCCGGACGTTGTGCAGGACATGGTGCGGGACTGGCATGTGGGAGACAAGGGATGGACGCCGATGGGGCGGCTCGGCACGCCGGCTGACATCGGCAACGCGGTGGCCCTGCTGTGCTCGGCTGACGCCGGGTGGATCACGGGGCAGACCATCGCGGTGGACGGCGGCCTGTCGCTGATGGACGCGGGGCTGCCGCTCGAGATCCAGCGGGGCTAGCGGGACGACTACCGGGCCGCCGGCACGACGTCGTTGACGATCACCCCGAGCGCCATGGCCGCGAGTGCCTCCGGCGTCACCTCCGAGAGATCGTTCCAGTCGGTGGTCGCGACGACGACCAGGTCGCGGCTCGGCACGACGTACACGAACTGGCCGCCGTACCCCCAGGCGTAGAACGCGGCGGGCGTGGCGTCGGACACCCACCAGAGCATGCCGTAGGTGACGCGCGACAGTGGACCGAAGGCCCTGCGCCACGCGAACTGCGGCCGCGTGGCTTGGTCGACCCAGGCCTCGGGGACGACGCTCCGGTCCCCCGACCAACCGCGCTGCAGGAACAGTTGGCCGAACTTGAGCAGGTCGCGCCCCCGCAGGGCGATCCCGGCGCCGCCGTTGACGGTGCCGCGGTCGAGCGGTTCCCACAACACGGTATCGACGCCGAGCGCCGCGAACAGCGGGGCGGCGTATCGGGGCAGGGGCATGGCGGCGGCGTCCTGGAGCACGACGCCGAGCGTGTGCGCCGCCGCCGAGTTGTAGGTGAACGAAACGCCGGGAGGCGTCGCGTGGGCGCGGTCGAGCAGGTATTGCACGTGATCGTCCGCCGCGATCCAGACACTGTAGTCGGGGCCCGTTTCCTCGTTCCACTGGTACCCGGACGTCATTGTGAGGAGGTGGCGCACCGTGACGGCGCTGTCGACGGAATCCAGGGTGTCCAGTGGGGCGAGGTATGGGGCGATGGACGCTGTCTCGCCGGGGAGCACTCCGTCGCGCAGGGCCACGCCCGTGAGCGCGCACACGACGCTCTTCGTCACCGAGCGCACGTCGAACCGCGTAGTCGAATCCGCCCCGCCGAAGTAGTACTCCGCCACGAGGCGTCCATGTCGCGCCGCGAGCAGGCTCCTGAAGCGGGCGATGGCGGCCGCGTCGCCTGCCGCGGCGAGCAGGCCCGCCGCGCTCATCCCCATCTCGGCGGGGCCGGCGCGCATCCAGGGCTGGGAGAGATCGGCTCGGACAGGAGCGGGGGGCGCCGTGGGCGTCTCGCCGCAGCCCACCGCGAGGATCAGCGCCGCGAGTCCTGCGCTAGTGGAGCGTCTGCCCACCGGATCCACGCGTGGCTTGCGCCGGGAGCTGACTCACCGTCAGCGGGACGGCGGCTTTGCCCTGGCCGTCGATCGTGATTTCGAAGCGATACGCGCCGGCGTGCGGGAACGGCACGTCGAACACGAGGATCGCGCCCGCCTCGATGTCGGTCACGCCCGCGGGCGGCTCCGCAAAGCTCACGCTGCCCGTCCCGCCGAGGATCTCGGTGCCCTGCTCGTCCACCAGCCGGATCTGGACGTGGTGCTCGCCGACCTCGGTGCGCTTGCCCTTGAGGCGCAGCACCAGGTGCAGCCGCGGGTGCATCGCCGGGAACTGCTGTACCCAGATGTGCTGGAAGATGCCCAATACCGACAGCTTACCGGCTTGGTCGACGATCGCGTAGTCGGCGACGACGGCGAAGTCGAGATGCATGAGCTCACTTTCTGGACAGCGGCACGGTTGCTCGCGTCCGCTCCCATTCCAGCTTCAGCACGCCGCCCTTCCCGCGCGGCTCGATCGCGATGGTGAACTGCTCCACCGGCTGCGGGAGCTGCTCCACGCCCATGTCGAGGCGGGCGAGGTCGTACTGGGCGTTGTAGTCGGTGCCCCACTGACCGGTGTTCTTGTTGACGATGAGCTTCCAGCCGCCGGGGGCGGGGAGCGTCCACAGGGAGTACTTGCCCGCGGGCACGGGCGTGCCGGCGATCACGAGATCGGCGCTGGTCTCGAAGATGGTGGCCTGGTTCGCGCCGGTGCGCCACACCTGGTTCCAGGGAACCACGTTCCCGAAGATCGCCCGGCCGCGCGTCGAGGGCCGGCTGTAGCGCACTGCCAGCGTGGCGCCGGCGACGCTCGTCTTGACCGAGTCGGGCGGCGAGAGCACTCCGAGCGAGCGTGGCGCGAACGCTTTCCCGAGCGCCGCGAAGTCGAGCCCCAGGGTGCGCTCGACCGTAACCTGCATCGTGCCGCCTACGCCGCTGAGGCCGAGCAGCGTGCCCTGGGCGTCCACGCGCGCCCGCAGCGGCCCGATGGCGCCGAGCACGATCGTGAGCGAATCGGGTCCCCGGGCCGTTACCGTCACTTCCAGGGGCTCGGTGTCGCCCAACGGCAACATGGTCGTGGTGTAGCGGGGGGCCCCGGAGACCCGCGCCCGGCGGGCCACTTCCTCGATGAGGCCGAATCCCTGGCCGATGAACGGCACGGCGCCCGGACCGGCTTTCACGCGCAGCGTGACGGTCGAATCGCGGCGCGGCACGGTCACCACGGCGGAGTCGCCCGTGAACTCGGCCACCGCCCTGGTCTCCGCCGGACCGGGCGCGCCCGACACGTTGTGGGTGACGAGCTCGAACCGGGCGATGGCGCCGCCCGATCCGAACGCCGCGTCGTAGAGGCGGTGCACGGTGCGCGGGCTGCGCACCACCTGCTCGCCCTGCAGCCGGTCGGCGGTGCGGGTGTACTGCTCGATCGCGAGCGTGTCGTTGCCGAGCCGCACGACGAACTGGCCGGTCTGGGCGGCGAGCGCGGCGGGGATCGCGAGGGAGAGCGTGGCGAGTGCGACGCTGGTGCGCATTGGCTGGCTCCGTTCGATTACATCACGCGAATCGACTTGACTTCGTCGTTCTGGACGATCTTGCGCACCACGTCCTGTCCCTTGCTGACCTGCCCGAACACGGTATGGACTCCGTCGAGGTGCGGCTGCGGCGAGTGACAGATGAAAAACTGGCTGCCCCCCGTGTCCTTTCCGGCGTGCGCCATGGAGAGCGTTCCCGCCACGTGCTTGTGGACGTTCTTGTCCGTCTCGCACTTGATGGCATATCCCGGGCCGCCAGTGCCGACGCGCCCTTTGCCGGTCTTGGAGTAGGGATCGCCCCCCTGGATCATGAAGTCGGGGATCACGCGATGAAATGTGGTTCCGTCGTAGAAGCCCGCGTTGGCGAGCTTCTCGAAGTTGGCGACGGTGCCCGGCACCTCGTCGGCGAACAGGTCCAGCTCGATGCGGCCCTTGGCGGTCTCGAATACGGCCTTCTTGTTCGGCATCAGATCTCCCCCGAAAGGTTCTCGTCCACCTGCGCCACGGTTTTCATGCCTACAATCACCACCGACACGGCGTCGTTGTCCAGCACGAACCGCAGGGCGAGCTGCGCCGCGGTGACGCCCGCTTCGCCGGCGAGCTCGGCGACGCGCGCTCCCAGCGCGGTGAGCTGCGCCACGTAGGGGCGAGGCATTCGTCCCCGGATGTCGCCTGTTTCCCACATGCTGTCCTGCCGGTACTTCCCGGCGAGGAACCCATTGGCCAGCGGCTCGCGCGCGATCACGCCCACATTGGCGGCGCGCGCGGCGGGAAAGAAGCGGTCTTCCGCGGCGCGGCGCACGATGTTGTACACGATCTGCACCGTGTCCGGCCGCGTCACCTCCACGGCGGCGAGGCCTTCTTCCGGCGGGTGCACCGAGACGCCGTAGAAGCGGATTTTTCCCTCCGTCTTGAGATCGTCGAGCACGCGATAGGTCTCCGGTTCGGCGATGAGGCCGAGCGTGGGGTTGTGGAGCTGCAGCAGGTCGATGTAATCGGTGCGCAGCCGGCGCAGCGACTGCTCCACCGCGAACCGGACGTAGGAGGGCGAGAAGCACGCGTCGTGCGTGACCGGGAGGGCGGCGTCGGGCCCGACCTCGGCGAGCGGCCGGCCCAGCGCCTCGGTGATCCGGGGGATGAGCAGCGGGTTCACGTCGCGGTTGTAGAAGTTGCCCCCGACCTTGGTCGCGACGACGACGTCGGGCCGGATGCCGTCGAGCGCGGCACCCAGCACCTCCTCCGAGTGCCCGTGCCCGTACACGTCCGCCGTGTCGAAGAAGTTGCATCCCAGCTCGTGCGCCCGTCGCACCGCGCGGCGCGACTCGGCGTCGTCGGTGGAGCCGTACGAGTTGCCGAACCGGTTGCCTCCGATGGCCCACGCGCCGAAGCCAATCGGGCTCACCGCCAGGCCGGTGCGGCCGAGCACCCGCCGCCTCACCCGAGCACGGCCCGGAGCGCGTCGGGGGTCGTCACCGGGAGCGAGCACGTCGTGCCCACGCACACGGTCGCGGCGGGCCGCTCGGCGGTCTTCCGGACCACGAGCTTGCGCGGGCGGTAGGTCTGGAGCGCGAGCAGATGCATGTCGCACGCCGCCCCGTCGCCCCGTGGCCCGTGCACTTCGATCCGCGTCGCGGGATTGAGCGCCCAATCGACCGCGCGGAGCAGGGTCGCGCCGTACAGCGCCAGCTGCGGCGCGGCGCCCCCGAACGTGGCGAGCTGGCGGTCGAGCAAGCTGCGCCATTCCGTGTCGTCGGTGAGCGCCCAGAGGCGTGCCAGCACGAGCGCGGCCACACCGTTCGCCGACGGCGTCGGCGCGTCTTGCACCGGTTTGGCGGGGGTTGCGAGATAGGCCGAGCCGGTTCGGTCACGCGCCACGTCGAAGAATCCGCCCTTGGCGTCGTCCCAGTGCGCCCGGCGGCAATGATGCATCACCGTGAGCGCGCGCGTGAGCCACGCGTCGTCGCCGGTGGCTTCAAACGCATCGAGGAACGCGGCCGCCGCGTGGACGTTGTCTTCGAGCAGCCCGCGTGGCTCCGGCCGGGCGATCACGTGGCCCATCCCCCGCCCCTCGTCCCACGCCTCGCTCCAGATGCGCTCGAGCACCTTGAGGGCGAGTGCGTTGCACTCCGTTCGGTCGAGCACGGCGCCGGCGTGCAGGAACGCGGAGGCCATCATCGCGTTCCAGTTCACGTAGGGGGTCGTGTCGACGAAGGGTGCCGTGCGGCGGTCGCGCGCGGCCTTGAGCTGCACGAGCGCGTCCTTGAGCACCGGCCATTCGTCGTCGCCCGCGGGATCGCTCTTCCACCACAGCACATTCTTGCGCGGGTTGTGGTGCATCTCCCCGTGCTCCTCCACGTCAAAGACACGTCGGGCAACCGGGAACGCCCTGTCCGGCAACGCTGCTTTCAACTCATCGACCGTCCAGGTCCAATAATCTCCGTCATCGCCGAATGTCACATCTGCGTCCTGCGACGTATAGAACGCACCCCGCTCCCCGTCCGACAGGACCTCGAGCACCCAGCGCACGATCCCCTGCGCCACCTGCTTGAAGAGCGGGGCGCCGAGTGCGGCGTAGCCGTCGAGGTAGGCGTGCAGCAGCTCCGAGTTGTCGTACGCCATCTTCTCGAAGTGCGGCACGACCCAGCGCTCGTCCACCGCATACCGGTGAAAGCCTCCCCCCACGTGATCGCGGATCCCGCCCTGCGCCATCCCCGAGAGCGTCTTCTCCACCACTTCGCGCACCCAGGCCTCGCTCGTGTCGTGCCAGCGCGCCAGCAGAAACTGCGCGGCCGCGGGGTGTGGGAACTTGGGTGCGGTGCCGAATCCGCCGTAGCGGATGTCGAACAGCCGCGCCATCTCGGCGGCCGCCCGCTCCAGCGTCGCGGGACTCACCTCGCCAGCGTTGGCTTCATCGAGCGATTGGGCGACGTGGCGGCGGATCGCCTGGGCGTTCTCGGCGACCTTGTCGCGCTGCCGACGATAGATGTCCGCCACCTGCCGCAGCACCGACGGGAATCCCGGCCGCCCGTAGTGGTTCTCTTCCGGCGGGAAGTACGTGCCGCCGAAAAACACCTCGCCCTCGGGCGTCAGGAACGCGGTGAGCGGCCAGCCGCCCTGTCCCGTGAGCGCCTGGACCGCGCGCTGGTAGCGGGCGTCCACGTCGGGTCGCTCGTCACGGTCTACCTTGATGCACACGAAGTCGGCATTGAGCAGCTCCGCCACCCGGGCGTCCTCGTACGACTCGCCGTCCATGACGTGACACCAGTGGCACCACACGGCTCCGATGTCGAGCAGGATGGGCTTGTCTTCGGTGCGGGCGCGCGCGAACGCCGCGTCGCTCCAGGGGTGCCAGTGCACCGGCTGGTGGGCGGCGGACTTCAGGTAGGCGGAGGGCTCGGAGGCGAGAAGATTTGACATCGAGGGAAAATTAACCCCGGGCGCGAGCCCGGTGTTCACTCGGACCCTTGGTTTCCCCGGGCTTGCGCCCGGGGTCAGTGACCTTGTTCCAGGTACCGCACCACCGTGCGCGTCACCAGCTCGGCCCCGATCACCAGGCTGTCTTCGTCGATGTCGAACGTGGGACTGTGGTGCGGCGCGCCCTTCTTGCCGGGCGGGGCGGAGCCGACGAACGCGAACGCGCCGGGGACGCTCGCGAGAAAGTACGACATGTCTTCTCCGCCCATGGTCCGGATGCCATCGATCACACGCTCGCGGGTGACGATCTCCTGTGCGACGTCGCGCATCAGCGTCGCCATCTGCGCGTCGTTGACGAGCGGCTTGGACAGGCGCCGGTAGCGCACCTGCGCCCCCGCTTCGAACGCGCCCGCGATGCCATGGGCCGTCGCTTCGATCAGGCGCGGGGCCTCGTCGTAGAACTTGCCGCCGAACGTGCGCACCGTGCCGCGCAACTCGGCCCGCTCGGGAATCACGTTGAAGGCGTGGCCGGCATTGACCTGGGTGACGGACACCACTCCTTCCTCGAACGGGTTGCGGCGCCGCGACACGAGGCTCTGCAGGGCGGTCACCAGGTGCGCCGCGATCAGCACCGGGTCGATGGCCTGCTGCGGGGCGGCGGCGTGGCCGCCGCGTCCCACGATCGTGATCTCGAACTGGTCCACCGACGCCATCACCGGGCCCGGCATCACTGAGATGGTGCCCGCGGGAAGATCGTTCCACAGGTGGATGCCGAATGCCGCGTCTACTTTGGGCGCGTCGAGCACACCGTCTCGGATCATCGCCTCCGCCCCGTCCGAGACCTCCTCGGCGGGCTGGAAGGCGAATTTCACCCTCCCCGGCAGGTACGCCGCGTGCAGGCGGCGCGCGACCTCGAGCCCGATCGCGACGTGCCCGTCGTGGCCGCAGGCGTGCATCTTGCCCGGATGCTTCGAGCGGTACGGCACGTCGTTCGTTTCTTCGAGCGGGAGCGCGTCCATGTCGGCCCGGACCAGCACGCACGATCCCGTCGCGCCGTCGCGCATCCCGACCACGCCCGTCTTGCCTACGCCGGTCCTGACGCTGTAGCCCAGGGCCTTGAGTCGCTCCGCCACGAGCGTGCCGGTGCGCCGCTCCTCGAAGCCGAGCTCGGGGTGCTGGTGGAGGTCGCGGCGGGTGGCGACGAGCTGGGCGCGGTCGATGGGGGGGAGCGTCGTCATACTGTCGAACTCGGGCACCACCGGTTCACCACGCAGATCTCGCACCTCGGCCGGCGGGCGATGCACACGCGCCGCCCGTGCAGGATCAACGTGTGGGAGAACCAGGTCCACTTGTCGCGGGGCACGAGCGCCATCAGATCCCGCTCGATTTTCACGGGATCCCGCTCTCGCGTGAGGCCGAGCAGCGTGGACAGGCGCTGCACGTGCGTGTCCACCACGATCCCTTCATTCTTCCGGAACCAGGTGCCGAGCACCACGTTGGCGGTCTTGCGGCCGACGCCCGGGAGCTGGACCAGGGCTTCCATGGTGTCGGGCACGTCGCCCCCGTGCCGCTCGAGCAGTGCCTGCGCCATGCCGATGATGGACCTGGTCTTGTTGCGGAAGAACCCGGTGCTGTGGATCTCTTGCTCGAGCACCGCCGGGTCGGCGCTCGCGAAGTCCCGCGCCGAGCGGTACTTCGCGAACAGGGCCGGGGTGACCATGTTGACGCGGGCGTCGGTCGATTGGGCCGACAGGATCGTCGCGACGAGCAGCTCGAGCGCGCTCTCGTGGCGCAGCGCGCAGGTGGCGCCGGGGTACGCCTGCTCCAGGCGGGCGACGATCCTGCGGACGCGCAGGCGCCGGGCGGCGAGCGTCTCGCGTCCCACGCGGCGGCGCGGCCGGGCTCTCGTCCTGGCGGGCATGATGGTGCCCGGAACGTACAGGCTGCGATCGCATGACGGAAGCGTGGCATCCGGCTTGCGTCGTCTGGTCGACGTTCACGCGCGGGGCAGGAACGGGTCGAGCGCCCGCACGAAGTCCTGCGTCGCCTCGACGTGCGGGGCGTGCCCCGTGGCGAGCTGGATGACCCCGGTGGAGAGGAGCGCCGCGGTCTCGCGAGCCGAGTCCAGGGGCATGGGGTCGTAAATGCCGTGCAGCAGCAGGGAGCGGGGAGCGGTACCGTCGGGGAAGGTCTGCTTGAGCCGCGCGCGGAAATCGTAGGCTCCCAGGCTCTGCCACACCGCCTCCTGCGTACGGGCGGTGACGCGAAACGGGGTCATCTCGCGTGCGTGTCGCGGGTCGTGGAAGTAGCCCGCGACCGATAGCGCGAACGCGAGGCGGCGGTACTTTTCGGGATCGGTGCGCGACAGGCCGGCGGCGGTGAGTTCGGCCCGGGCGCGGGCGACCCACGGCTGGGCCATGCGGACCGCCAGGCGGCGCTCGAACTCGTCGCGCCACGCCGCCGTGAGGGGTGCGGCCGAAACGAGGGCGAGCCGGCCGATCCGGGCGGGATGCTCGAGGGCGTAGAGCATCGCCAGCAGACCGCCCCAGGAGTAGCCGAGCAGTGTGACGCGGTCGAGGCGCCAGCGATCGCGCAGGGCCTCGAGGTCGGCCACGTGCTCGCGCCACCCGACGGGCGTGTCGCGCGGGACCGGTGACCGGCCACCGCCGCGCTGGTCGTAATAGAGGAGAGTACGGCCGAGCGCGAGGCGGTCGTACTGGGGAAGCAGGTAGTCGTGGTGGGCGCCGGGACCGCCGTGCAGCACCACGACCGGCGGGCCGTCTCCGACGCGTCGCGTGTAGATGCGGACGCCGTTCAGGTCGACCGTCGTTTGGTCCATCGCGTCTCAAATTACACCGTTCGGGTGGCCATGAAGCTGCTGCGTTTTCCACCCGCCCTGACGCCGCCCGGCCTGCGGCGGCTCGGGCTTGCCGACGTCGCGGTCCTCTGCCTGTTGGGCGGCGCGATCGCGACGGTGGTCGCGTTCGCCCGCGAATTCGAGGCGCCGTTCTCGCAGGCCGTCGCGATCGACCTGCGCTTCACCGCGCTGCCACGCTACACGCTGTACTCGCTGTCGCGGGGGGTGCTCGCCCTGCTGATCTCGTATCTCTTCGCCCTGAGCTTCGGCTGGGCCGCCGCCAAGTCGCGCGCCGCGGAGCGGCTGCTCCTGCCGCTGCTCGACATTCTCCAGAGCATCCCGGTGCTCGGCTTCCTGCCCGGGCTGGTCCTCGGGTTGATGTCGCTCTTCCCCACGCGCAACGTCGGTCTCGAGCTGGCCGCGATTCTGATGATCTTCACGGCCCAGGCGTGGAACCTGGCGCTGTCGTTCTACAATTCGCTCAAGAGCCTGCCCGCGCCGCTGCGCGACGCGTGCAAGGTCGCGGGCTGGAAGGCGTCGCGCACCTTCTGGCAGCTCGAGGTGCCCGCAGCGGCGCAGGGGCTGGTCTGGAACGGGATGCTGTCCATGGCGGGGGGCTGGTTCTTCCTGATGGTGAACGAGGCGTTCCGCCTGGGGGACCACGACTACCGCCTGCCGGGCATCGGCTCGTACATGAGCGTGGCGCTCGATCAGGGGAATGCCACAGCCGTCTTGCTGGCGATCTTCGCTATGGTCTTGATGATCGTGTGCCTGGACCAGCTGCTGTGGCGGCCGCTGGTGGTGTGGGTGGAGAAGTTCCGCTTGGACGATACGACGGGCGGCGGCCCCGCGCCGGGCTCGTGGGTGCTCGAGTTCCTGCGGCGCGCGCGACTGCCGCGGCGCGCGGCGCTGCTGCAGCGCCGCGCGTATCGCAGCGCGCGCCGGGCGGCGCGGCCGCTGGAGCGGCCGTTCCGCGCCGTGGGTCCGGTGATCTGGCGCGCGCCGCGCTTCGCCCTCGACCATCCCGTGGCACGCCGGCTCGGCGCCGGCCTGGTGATCGCCGCGGTCGGCGCGGTCGCGCTGGTCGGCGCCCGGAGTCTGTGGCTCCTCCTGGCGCAGTTGGGGACGCGGGAGTGGGGCGCGCTCGTTTCGTCCGCCGCGCTCACGTTCGTCCGCGTCATGGGCGCCGTGGTGGTGTCGACGGCGTGGGCCGTTCCGGCCGGCGTGTGGATCGGCCGCTCGCCGCGGCTCGCCCGCGCGCTGCAGCCCGTCATCCAGGTGGTCGCGTCCTTCCCCGCTCCCATGCTGTTTCCGCTCGTGATCCTGCTGTTCGAGCGGATCGGGGTCGGGCTCGGATTCGGCGCCGTGGCGCTGATGGTGCTGGCCGGACAGTGGTACATCTTGTTCAACGTGATCTCCGCGGTGGCCGCCATCCCCGAACAGTTGAAGGACGCGGCCACCGTGTTCCGGCTGCCGCCCCTCGCGCGGTGGCGCGCGCTCTATCTGCCGGCCGCCTTCCCGGCGCTCGTGACGGGGTGGGTGACGGCGGCGGGAGGCGCGTGGAACGGGTCGATCGTCGCCGAGTACATCGAGGCCGGGGGTACGCTGCGCACGACCAAGGGCCTGGGGAGCCTGATCAGCGAGGCCACGGCGCACGCCAACTTCCCGCTCTTGGCCGGGGGGATTGCGCTCATGAGCCTGATCGTGGTGGGGTGGAATCGCCTCGTGTGGCGGTCGTTGATGCAATGGGCGCAAGCTCGCTTCTCGCTCGCCGCATGACCTCGGGAACGCTGCTGCTCGAGGCGCGGCAGGTGACCCAGCGGTTCCGGCTGCCCAATGGCCAGGTGCTCGAGGCGCTGCGCGATGTCTCCCTCAGCGTGTGCGAGCACGAAGTCGTGGCGCTGGTCGGCCCATCGGGGTGCGGCAAGAGCACGCTGCTCCGGCTGTTCGCCGGCCTGGCGCGCCCGGTGGACGGTGCGGTGCTGTACCGCGGGCAACCGCTCGAGGGGGTGCTCGCGGCGGCGGCGATGGTGTTCCAGTCGTTCGCGCTTCTCCCCTGGCTCACCGTGGCCGAGAACGTGGCGATGGGGCTCGAAGCGCGCGGGGTCGATGGGCCCGCTCGGCGCGACGCCGTGGCCCGCGCCATCAACCTGGTGGGCCTCGACGGCTTCGAGCAGGCGTACCCCAAGGAGCTGTCGGGGGGGATGAAGCAGCGCGTCGGATTCGCGCGCGCCCTGGCCGTGGCCCCCGAGATCCTGCTGATGGACGAGCCATTCGGCGCGCTCGATCCGCTCACCGCCGAGAACCTGCGCAGCCAGGTCGTGGACCTGTGGCGCGACCCCGCCACCGGCGTGAACACGCTCGTCGTCGTCACGCACAGCGTGGAGGAAGCCGTGTTCCTGGCGGGCCGGATCGTCGTGTTCGGCTCCAACCCCGGGCACGTGCGGGAGGAGCTCGAGAACGCGCTGCCGTACCCCAGGCAGGAGCGGAGTCCCGAGTTCGAAGACATGGTGGACCGGCTGCACGCGATCCTCACGGCGACCCTGCTCCCCGAGCCCGTGCCGACCGCGCCGCAGCGCCTCGTGCCGTTCCCGCGCGTCCACGTCTCGGAGGTCACGGGTCTCCTGGACCACCTGTTGACGCGACCCGGCGGCAAGGGCCCGGTGTTCGAGCTCGCGGAGGACCTGGGGGTGGACTACGACCGTATGTCCGCCGTGGTGCGCGCGGCCGAGCAGCTCGGCTGGGTCACTACGCCGGGCGAGGTGGTGCAGCTCATGCCGGCGGGGCGCGAGGTGATGGCGATGGACGACGCCGCCCGCAAGGACGCGACCCGAGCGCGGCTGGCCAAGCAGCCGCTGTTCGCGCGGGTCGTGGCGATGCTCAAGGAAAGCGAAGGGGCGGTGGAAGACGAGGAGGTCCTCGCCGATCTCACCATCTACTTCCCGTTCATTCCGGCGGATTCGCTGTTCGGTACGATCGTCGAGTGGGGCCGGTACGCGGAGCTGCTCGATCACGACGCCGACGCGGGACGGTTGAGCCTGCTCGGGCTCCCCGAGGGCAGCGCGGAAACCCGCGGTGAGGCGTAAAACGGCGCCCACCCCGAGCGCTCGTAGGCGTCCAGTGTCGCGAGAATGCCGGCCTCGGTGTCGGGCCACGCCAGCTCGAACCCGGTCTCGAGCAGCTTCCGGCCATCGACCACGTGGTTGTGGATGAGCAAGTGTACGCCCGCCGGGTTCGCGAGCGGCGCCGGCCCGAACTTCCCGGCCAGCCAGCCGTGCCGGGCGCGCAGCATTTCCCACCGCGCGTACAGCCGCAGGATCGTCGGCGGGACGTGGAACAGCGGGCGACCTCGCAGCCGCGGCCGGTGCGGGAGGGTGACGCGCGCGTCGCGCAGGGAGAGCCAGCCGAGCCGCCGGCGCGCCAGCGCGTACACGTCCGCAGCCGCGATCGGCGTGGGGCTGGCGAGGTTGTAGACGGCGTTCGACGCGCCGTGCTCGGCGAGGTGCACGGCCGCCCGGGCCACATCGTCGACGTGCACATAGGAGTGGCGCACTTTTCCGGGACCGGGGACGGCGCTCATCGCGCCGGTTTTGAAGGCGAACAGCGCCTGCCCCAGCCCCTTGGCCGAGCCCGGGCCGTACACCTCCGCCGGACGAACGACGATCACATCGAGGCCGTCCGTGATGGCCGCCTCCCGCGCCAGCAGCTCGCCCAGCCATTTGCTGCGCGCGTAGGGATTGAGCCGCTCGAACGGAACGGGCGCGGTTTCGGCGAGGGGCTCGGGCCGCTCGGTGCCGCCGTACACGCTGCTCGAGCTCCAGGTGATGATGCGCTCGACGCCGCGCGCGCGGGCGGCGGCGCACACCTGCCCGACCCCTTCGACGTTGACGGCGTACAGCTCGTCCCACGCGGCCGTGAGGTCGAACAGGGCGGCGGTGTGGAACAGGACCTGTACGCCCCGCAGCGCCTCCCGCAGCGCCGACTGGTTGCGGATGTCGACCCCGATCCGCCGCGCGCCAGGGGGCACGCGCCCGAGCGCCCGGGGCAGATCGAGCGCCGCCACGTCCCAGCCCAGCTCGAGCAGCCGGGCCGTGAGCGCGGAGCCGATGAACCCTCCCGCTCCCGTGACCGCCGCCCTCATGCGGTCTGCTCCTCTCGGGGCCGCGGCCCCGGGCCCGCGAGCGCGGCGGGCATCGGGCTCCAGCGCTCCAAGGCGAAGCACGAGACCGGCAGCTTGAGCGTCGAAGTCACGAAGGCGCGGCCCACGTACAGGCCGTCGGCGGCGTGCGGCGGGCGTACCACCAGGTCCCGCAGCGGCCGCGCCAGCCGGCCCACGACGCGCAGCCGCAGCCCGGGGCGCACGCCCCACGCCGCCAGCAGCTCGCGGCTCCGGCCGCGCCCGTAGTCGAGCAGCAGCGCCGCCCGTGGGTGGGTCCAATCGGCGGTGGGCGTCACGGCGAAGAACCCAAACGGGTGGCGGGTGTCGATCAGCCAGCCGCCTGCCTGTACGCGGACGACGAAGTTGCACCCCGCCACGTCCGCGCCGTCGTGGAAGAACCCCTTGGCGAAGGCCCGGCCGCCCACCGGCGAGCGCGCCGCAACGAGCGACGTGTTCCACCCGCGGAACACCCAGCCGGCCAGCTCTTGGGGGGTCGGCGCGGTACCGCGCCGCCATAACTCCCGCAGGCCCGCCTCGCCCAGGCCGATCAGATCGTCGAGGATCCGGAACATCACCGTGCGACGGCGGCGAGGGAGAGCAATCGGTGGCGCACGTACGCGCCGCCCCGGCGGGCGAGCCACACGAAACGCGGCACCGCGCCGCCGTCGGGGGCGTCGATCCGTGGCAGCCACGCTCCCGGGTTGAGGTACACCACGGCGCGGTCCGCACGGGCCCATTCGCACGTCTCGGGGCGGTGAGTGTGGCCGAACACGACGTAGCGGCGCGGCGAGCCCGGGCAGCGCCACCTCGTCGCCACGCGACGCGCGTGGCGACGCACCTCGACGGCGAGGCCTTCGCGGTCGATCTCGGAGGCGATCTGGCGCGTCATGAATCCCGCAATCGGGAGACCGAGGCCCAGGAGCGAGGCGGCCATCACGCCCGCACGGGAGTGTCCGGCGACTTCGCCGCTGATGAGCGGCGCCACGGGCAGGGCCGCCAGCAGCGCGGCGCTCAGCGTCATGCTCACCCGGGCCGGCCACCACTCGAGCAGTCGCTCGAACCACGGCTTCCAGCCGGACAGCCCGATGAAGGGAATCGCGCGCAGCGCGTTCGTGACGATCGCCGGCAGCAACCGCCACGGCTGCTGGTGCAGCGCCTCGACCAGCCGGCCGGACGGCGGGAGCGGCGCGCGGGGGGGCACCCGGCGCTCCAGCACGTTGAGCACATACCGGCTGATGAGCGAGCCGAAGGGGAGACGCAGGCGGGCGGGCTCGGCGTCGCTGAAGTCCCGCTCGGCGCGGGTCAGCCAGTCCACCTCATGCCCGTGTTCGATGTGCACGTTGGCCCGTCGATGGACGCGCGAGCGGAATCGCACCTGGCCGGCCTCGAGGCCACCCGCTCCGGCGCGCACGAGCAAGGCGAGCAGCGCGCGGCGCACGCCGGGCCACGCCCATTCGGGATCGTGGTTGCCTCGGACGATCACGAGGGAGTGACCGGCACGGCACCACGCGGCGAGGGCGCCGAACACGCCGGGGTGAGCGGCGGCGATCACGCCCAGCTTCCAGACCGAGCTGGGTTCGTCGCTGCCGAACCCGAAGGTGCGTTCCCTGAGCGAAAACCGGCCCCGGGCGGCGGCGCGCAGCCGCTCAGGGGCGCAGCGCACCCCGGCGGCGCGGAGCAGCAGCCGCCATCCGGCGACCCTGCGGGGCGTGTCGGGCAGGCGAATCACGCGGAGGAAGTCGAACGCGTCGCCGTTGAGCACGAGCTCGAGCCGTCGACCGCGGCGTACGCCCCGCGCCTTCAAGCGGCGCAGCCAGCTCGCGAACTCGCGATCGTGGAAGAAATGCTCGCCCGAGACGCGACCGCGAACCGGCGACGCGCCCTCGCCCAGATGCAGGTCGCTGACGACGATGAGACGGTCGGGCAAAATTGTCCCGCACAGCCGGTTTTGCGACATCTATCGCTCCGTGGTCCACTGCGCACGCGACGTTGCATCGGCCGCGCGGCGGTACGCCGGGCAATACACGTGCCCGGCCTGACAGGGGGAGCGATGTGGCAGAGGCGCGACCGGCGGCGTCGCGCGCCGGCGTCAGAGCAGGACCGCCAGCGCGTCCGCCACCGCCTTCACGGCCTGGTGGTGTTTCACCGTGAAGCCTGCGGGCAGGTCCGAGTCGACGTCCAGTTGCCCGAGAATGGTGCGACCCCGGCGGATCAGGACGACCAATTCTGATTTGGTTTCGAGGTTGCAGGCGAGGTAATTGCCCACCGCCGCGACATCGGCGACGTTCTGGTCCCGGCCGGTCGCGACCGCGGTCCCGCACACGCCACGGCCCATGGGAATGCGCGTGTGCTCGGTCTCGCGGCCCGAGAACGCTTCGAGCACCAGCTCGTCGCCATGGACCATATAGGCGTACACCGAGGTGTAGGGCGCGCCCAGGGCGCGGATTTTCTCACACGCGAGGCGCAGCAGCTCAACGCGGGGCGCGTCGTGCAGGTGCGCGGCACGCAGCGCGCGCACGATCGGGGCGGTGGCGAGCATAAGGCTATATCTATCTTTAGCTCGGACCTCACGGAAGCCGGCCGCGTTGCCGGGGCTGGGCGTTCCCCCTAGATTGACCGGCCCGATGTCGACGCACGAAACGCTCGCTGCGCGGTTCGCACGCTGCGTAACCCTGTTTCGCGACCCGGGCGCGCGGGACGACCAGAAGACGGAGTTCCGCGCGCTCCTCGGCTTGCTGAAGGACGCCGCCGTCAGCCTCCGGGCCGCCGGGGGACGCCTCGAAATCAACGGCATCCCGTGTGAGGGCGAGAGCCTGACCGCGCTGGTGCAGCGGCTCGACCTCCATGGCATCGGCGAGATCGCGCTGCCGGCGGAGCCACCCCCCCCGCAGCTGTTCGAGCTCTTCAGGGCGCTCGCCGACCAGCCCGGCGCGGACGACGTGCCGAGCCGCCTCGCGGCGGCGGGGGTCGACCGTATCCGCGTCACCCTCGCGTCCCCCGAGCGGCCGGAGCAGCCCCCTCCGGTCGCCTCACCGGACGACGTCGAGTCGCGCGAGGCGATCATTCCCAGGGCGTCCCGCCCCACCGGCACCGAGGGGATCCTGCGCGGCGAGCCGTGGCGCGACACCAAGTCCGTCCCCATCGATGGTGTGCCACTGGTGTCACACGACCCGCCACCGCCTCCGGCGGCGGATGCGTTACCCGGCACCGCGCGCCCCGCGGCTCCGACGCCATCGGGGTCCCCGGGTCCCCCCGAACCCGCGGGGCCTCCCGTGCCCCGCGCCCGGGCGGGGGCGCAGCGCCCTTCCGCGCCCCCGCCGACACCGCCGGCTGCACCCGCGCCGCCCGCGCCGCCGTCCCCGAGCGCACCGCGCCCGGCGGCTGCCGGGTCGCCGCCGTTGCCGGCCGGTGCCGCCGACGTAATGGCGCAGCTCGAGCGGAATCCGGCCGCCCCCATTGTCGGGGACCTGCTCGCGGCCCTGGTGCATCACGCCGAGCTGGCGCTGAAGCAGCGGCGGCCCGATCAGCTGCTTGGCGTCATCAGCGGCATTACGCGGGTGGAGGAGGCCGTCGCCGAGGAGAGCGGCATGCGGCGCCAGTACGCCATCGCCCTGCGCCGGGTCTACACCAAGTCGGCGCTGGATGCGCTGGTGCGTCTCCTGTCGGAGCCCAAATACCGGGCCGATGCAGTGGCTGCGTTACGGCGGGGCGGCGCGGGGGCCGTGGAGGTGCTGATGGATCTCCTGGTGGCGGCGCCCACGATGGACGAACGGCGCTCGGCTTTCGACGCCCTGCGACACATGACCGAAGGCACCGAGCAGCTCGTCCACGCGCTCGAGCACCGGGAGTGGTTCGTGGTGCGCAACGTGGCAGAGCTGATCGGCGAGCTCGGGATCGAGAAAGCCGTCCCCGCGCTGGCGCGGCGTCTCGAGCACGACGACGAGCGGGTGCGCAAGGCGGTGGCGCTCGCGCTCGCCAAGATCGGGACGCGGGCTGCGGTGGAGCCGCTGCGCCGGGCGCTGCACGACCCGTCGCCCGAGGTGCGGATGCAGGTCGCGTTGGGAATCGGCGGCCAGAAGTCGGCGGCGCTCGCCATGCCGCTGGTCGTCGCGATGGACGAGGAGAAAGACGAGGCCGTGCTGCGCGAGCTGATCCTCGCGCTGGGACGCATCGCCAGCCCCGACGCCGTGCAGGCGCTGATCAAGTGTTCGCAACCCGCGGGACGGATCTTCGGGCGCAAGGCCGCGTCGCTGCGTCTCGCAGCGGTGGAGGGGTTGCGACTCGCCGCGACGCCGGCGGCGCGCGGTACGCTCGACGGCCTGGCCGACGACGGCGACAAGCAGGTGCGGGCGGCCGCGCGGGCCGCCGTGAGCGAGCTGGGGCGCAAGCGGCGCGGCTAGGTGGGAACGAAGCTGACCTTCGGGTCGAGCCGCCGCGCGAAGGCCGCGAGCAGCCGGGCGGCACGCTCGAGATCTTCCCGCGCCACCATCTCGTTCGGGCTGTGCATGTAGCGGTTGGGGACGCTCACCAGTCCGGTCGGAATGCCCCGCAGGGCGTTGTAGATCGCGTCGGCGTCCGTGCCGGTATCGTGCGGCGCCGCCTGGATGCTGTACGGGATCTTCTCGTCGTCGGCGCACGCCACCAGCATCTCGAACACCACCGGGCTCACCGCCGAGCCGCGCGCCAGCACGGGACCGCCCCCGAGCTTGTGCTCACCGGCACGCTTCTTTTCCGCCCCCGGCCAATCGGTCGCGTGGGTGACATCCACCACCAACGCGACGTTCGGATCGATCCCCACGGCGCTGGTGCGGGCGCCACCGCCGGTCCAGGCGATCTCCTCGCGCGTCGTGGCGACCGCGAATACGCCGGCGTGTTTGGGTCGCTGCTCGGCGAGCAGGCGCAGCGCCTCCGCCACGACGTAAGCGCCGATGCGGTTGTCGATGCTGCGCGACACGATGCGCGCGTTGGGGAATTCCTGCACCCCTGCGTCGAGCACCGCGGCGTCGCCCACGCGCACGCGCTCGAGCGCCTCCGCCTTGCTCGTCGCGCCGATGTCGATCCAGAGATCCGTGATCTTCGAGACCTTGTCCATGTCCTCGCGCTTCATCAGGTGCACCGCCTGCTTGCCGATGACGCCGCGCACCGCTCCGTTCAACGCCGTGATCACCACCCGTTGACCCACCAGCACCTGCGAGTCCCATCCCCCGATCCCGGCGAAGTAGAGGTATCCCTCGTCGTCCACGTGCGTGATCTGGAGGCCGATCTCGTCGATGTGGCCGGCCAGCATGAGCCGGGGCGTGCCCTTGGCGTTCAGCACCGCGACCGAGTTGCCGTGCACGTCGGCCGTCACCTGGTCGGCGAACGCCTTGACCTCCTCCCGCCAGATGCGGGCGGGCGCCGTTTCGAACCCGGACGGCCCGGGCGTGTCGAGCAGTCGCTTCAGGAAGGCGAGCGTATCGCGCGTCATGGTTTGGACGGGATGGGTGTCGAGAGACGTACGTGCAGACGGCGCCGCACGCTGTCGGCCGCCGCGCCCGTCGCGAGGGTCGGCTGCGGGCCGACGCGCACGGGGACGGCGGAGACGCGCATCCGGCGGTCGGGGGCCACCGCGACGCGGAGAATGGCGGAGAGTTGCGCCCGCGGGTCGCTTTGCACGAACACGAAGTTACCGAGCGATTGCACGATTGGCTTCCCCCGGGACCACACCACCGGCTGCAGCACGTGGGGGTGGTGCGCCAGCACGAGATCCGCGCCGGCATCGACCAGGCCGTACAACAGGTCGCGATGATAGTCGGGCGGCTCGTCCACGTACTCCCGGCCGCCGTGCACGCTCACCACGATCAGGTCCGCCCGGCCGCTGGCCTTGAGCTCGCGGATGGCGGGATAGATCCAGGCGGTGTCGCCCCACGCCACCCAGTTGGCGCCAGGGTGCTTGTAGAAGGTGTACGGCGCCGGATTCCAGGCGCGCGTGACCGCGAAAAACGCCACCCGCCAGCCCCGGCGCTCGAGGATCACCGGCTGCTCCGCCATGTCGCGCCCGAAACCCGAGCCGACGAAACGCACGCCCGCGTGCGTAAGCTGCCGCATCGTCTCTTCGGCGGCGGGTTGCCCACCGTCCCAGGCGTGGTTGTTCGCCGTGCTCACGATGTCGAAACCGGCCCGCGCCAGGGCCACGGCGGCGACCGGAGGCGCCGCGAAGACGCCCCCGGAGTCGGGCACGAGCGACGCGTCGGGGGCGATCGGGCTCTCGAGGTTGCCGAAGGTGATGTCCGCTCCGCGCAGCGACTCGAGCAGCGCGCGAAAGGGATAGAGCGTATCGCCCTGCAGCAGCCCCGCTCCGGCGACACGCCGGTCCAGGTTCAGGTCCCCCACCGCGCACAGCCGCAGCGTGTCCGTGGGCTGCTGAAGCAGCCCGCGTGGCACGTTCCACGACGCCACGTTCCACGCAACCAGCAGCACGCCGATCATCATGCTGTCAGCCGGCCGTCAACGGGTGATCAACGCAGCGAGACGCTCGGCCGCGTCCACCAAGCGCGGCCCCGGACGTGACGTATAGGCGTTGCCGTCGACGAACTCGACGCGGCGGCGGAGCAGCGCCCGCGCCTTGCCGGCGTGCACGGCGTCCAGCTCGACCCTGGCGCGCGCGACATCGAACCCGCACAGCGCCACGAGGACCAGGTCGGGTTGGAGGGCCGTCAGGTCCGCCCAGGACCGTTGCCGCGAGGGCTGCCCGGGCGTGCCGGCCACGTCCTTGCCGCCGGCGAGCTCCACCAGCTCCGGGACCCAGTGCCCCGCCACGTAGGGGGGATCGACCCATTCCAGCACCAGCACCCGCGGTTTCGGTAGGGACGCAGCACGCTGGGCCCGGGCTGCGACGCGCCGCAGGCGGTAGCGCAACCCCGCCAGCAGCTCCTCCGCCTCGTCTCGCAACTCCAGGGCCTCGCCCACTCTGGCGATGTCCTCGAGCACGCCGTGCAGCGTGTGGGCGTGCAGGGTCACGACCCAGGGGATCGGGATCAGCGTCGTCACCACCCGCGCGAGGTCGGCCTGGCCGATGGCGCAGACCTCGCACACCGACTGCCCGATCAGCACGTCGGGGCGCAGGTGCGCCACGAGGTCGACGTCCACCTCCACGGTCCCCACGCCGGTGCGCGTCGCCTCCGCCACCGCCCGATCGATCGCGCCCGACGGGAGCGCCGGATCGATGCGGCTGCGTGTGACCCGGGGGAGGGCACGCACCTGGGGCGGGAAGTCGCACACGTGCGACACGCCGACCAGCCGACCCACCGCGCCGAGCGCGGCCACGATCTCGGTGGCGGCGGGGAGCAACGACACGATGCGCATGCTGATAATGTAGGGTCGCCGCGCCTCACTATTCTTTACGCAGGCCGACCCAGTACAGCAGCGCCCCCAGCGCCGCAAACAGCCCGAACGCGAGGGCGTTCGAGGCGGGCAGGCCGCCGAGGCTGTGGGACACCGGCACCCGCTCGGCGAGCGCGTCCGCCGACCCGAGGACGCCGGCGATCGCCGCCAGCACGATCCCGCAGATGGCGCCCCCTGCGATCAGGCCGCTCGAGAACAGGACCCCCGGTCCCGACTCGACCTCCGCGATCGACTGCTGCCGGGCGTGGGAGCGGCGCTCGATCAGCCAGCGCACCACGCCGCCGGCGAACAGAGCCGAAGACGTGGAGATCGGGAGGTACACGCCCACGGCGACGGGCAGAGCCTGCACCCCCATCAGCTCGATGGCGATGGTGATGAACACGCCCAGCAACACGAGGGCCCACGGCAGCTTGTGGGTGAGGATGCCGTCGGTGATGAGCGCCATGATCGTGGCCTTGGGCGAATCGAGGCGGGGGATGACCCGGCCGCGATAGTCGCGGATGCGACCGCCGATGCCGGGGTCGAGCACGTAGCGCAGCTGGCGTGTCGCAGGATCCATCAGGTACTTGCCCGCCGCGACGCCCTGGGTGACGACGTACACGCGCACGACCTGGTAGGTGGCCTGGTCGACGGAATCGCCGCCCGCGATGCGGAACCCCGACAGCGTGGCCGGAAGCACCTCGACCGGCGCCCGGCCGCCGGGGGGCGGTGTCAGCGACTGTGTGGTGAAGGCGGCGTGGGTCTCGGGCACCGGGTACGTGTAGGCGCGGTTGAGGAGCGTGAGGGTCCAGCCGACGGCCAGCGCGGACGCGAGCGCTCCGACGAGGATGGCGATCTGCTGGCGCCGCGGAGTCGAGCCTACGAGAAAGCCGGTCTTCAGGTCCTGCGACGTATTGCCGGCGTTCGCGGTCGCCACCGCGACGACGGCGGCGATGGAAAGCGCCTGCACGCGGTGGTCCACGCCGGTCCAGCCGATCGCGACGAAGATGAGGCACGTACCGAGCAACGCCGCGATCGTCATGCCGGAAATCGGGTTCGCGGAGGAGCCGATCTGCCCGCAGATGCGCGAGGACACGGTGGCGAAGAAGAACCCGAAGATCACGATCAGCACTGCGCCCAGCAGATTCACGCCGAGCTGCGGCAGCAGGGTGAGGACGATGGCGAGTGCAATCGAGCCACCGACGGTGAGGGAGATGGGGAGATCGTCCTCGGTGCGCGGCCGCGTCATGGTCTGGCTCAGCCCGGCACCGCGCAGGTCTTTGAGGCTCGACGCGAACGAGCTCATGATGGTCGGAAGCGAGCGGGCCAGGGCGATGATCCCGGCCGAGGCGACGGCGCCGGCCCCGATGTAGAAGACGAAGCTGGAGCGCAGATCGCCCGGACTCATGTCGCGGATCAGTTTGACCGCCGGAAATCCGAATGGCTCGGTGAGGCCCGATCCCACCAGTTTGATCGCGGGGGCGAGCACCAGGTAGGCGAAACAGCCGCCGGCAAAAAGGTAGCCCGCGATGCGCGGGCCGATGATGTACCCCACCCCCATGAGCTCGGGGGATGTCTCGGTGAACACCGCCGCCCCCGGATAGAAGCCCAGGGCCTTGCCGGGCACGTCGGGCCAGAGCTTGAGCCCGGCCATCAGCCACTTGTAGACGAAGCCGACGCCGAACGCCTGGAAGACGCGCTTGGCCTGGAGGCCGCGCTCCTCGCCGGCGATCAGCACCTCGGCGCAGGCGGTGCCCTCCGGATAGATCAGCGTGTCGTGCTCCTTGACGATCAACGCGCGGCGCAGCGGGATCATCATCAGCACGCCCATCAGCCCGCCGGCCGTCGCGAGCATCGCCACGCGACCGATTTCGAGGTCGTAGCCCATCAAGAGGATGGCCGGGATGGTGAACACCACCCCGGCGGCCACCGAGTCGCTGGCCGAGCCGGTCGTCTGCACGATGTTGTTTTCGAGAATCGAGGTCCGGCCGAGCGCGCGGAAGATCGTGATCGAGAGCACCGCGATCGGGATGGAGGAGCTCACGGTGAGCCCGATCTTGAGTGCCAGGTAGACGCTCGACGCGCTGAAGGTGAGGCCGAGCACCACCCCCAGCAGCAGGGCACGCGGCGTGAGCTCGGCGGGGAAGTGGGTCGCGGGGATGTAGGGTTCGCGGGCGGGCATAGGGCGGAGAATCTGAGGGCCGGCGGCAACAGTCGGTAGAGGGGCCGCGAGGCCAGGGTTTGTGTGCGCCCCGTCACGCGGCCCGTGTTCGCGATGATGCGCGAACGTGACCAAACTGCGCAATCCGCACGGAACCCGGGGTGTATCGCCCGGGGTACACAGGCCCGGTGACGTGGGACACCCTCCTTCCGAATCTCCAGCGTGCCCTTGGCGGGCGATACGTGCTGGAGCGGCGCCTCGGTCACGGGGGCATGGGTGTCGTCTATCTAGCGCGTGAGGTGAGCCTGGAGCGCCGCGTCGCCCTCAAGCTGCTCACTCCCGACCGGGCCCTGCAGCCCAACGCCAAGGAGCGCTTCCTCCAAGAGGCGCGGACCGCTGCCCAGCTGTGGCACCCTGGCATCATTCCGATTTTTACCGTGGACGAAGTGCGCGACTTCGTGTTCTTCGCCATGGCCTACGTCGAGGGCCAGACACTGGGGCAGCGGGTGCGTGGCGACGGCCCCCTGAGCTACACGGCCGTCGCGCGCATGCTCAAGGAGGTCGCGCGCGCGCTCGACTACGCGCACGCGAAGGGCGTGGTGCATCGCGACGTGAAGCCCGACAACATCCTGATGGAGCTCAGGAGCGGCAGGGCGCTGGTCGCCGACTTCGGCATCGCGCGCGTGAACGGGGGCGGCAGCACGGGGCCGCGGCAGGTGGTGGGGACGGCGGAGTTCATGAGCCCGGAGCAGGCCGTCGGCGGGCCGGTGGACGCGCGCAGCGACCTGTACTCGCTCGGCGTGGTGGGGTTCTTCGCGCTGTCGGGCCGCCTCCCGTTCGACGGGCCGGACGCCATGACGGTGCTGGCCCGCCACGTCACCGATCCTCCACCGCCGGTCGCGTCGTTCGTCCCGGGGGTACCGGACCGCCTGGCCGAGGTGATCGACCGCTGTCTCGCCAAGGACCCCGCCGCGCGCTACCCCAGCGGCGAGGCCTTCGCCGCCGCGGTCGCCGCGGCGCTCGACCGGCGCACCGCGGTCGCCGTCCGGGCGTTCATCACCGAGGCGCGCCAGCTTTCCCCCGCGACCGTGCTGTACGGCGCGTTCGCGAGCCTCGCGTTGCCCCTGGTGGTCTTGCAGTTCCTCGAGGTGCGCGCCGCGCAGCCTCGAGCCGCGGCGATCGCCGTCGCGGTCGCAATCGTCGCGGCGCCGCTCGCCGCCATGCTCGCACGCGTGCGCCGCCTGCTCCGGGCCGGCTTCGACCACCGGGATTTGACCGACGCGCTGCGGGCGGAGCTGTTCCACCGGCGCGAGGAGTTGGCGTTTCTCTACGGGGAAGGACCGTCGCGGCTCGAGCGCGTCTCGCGCCGCGTGTGCTACCTGGCGCTGGCCGTCGCGGCGAGCGTGGTGGCCGCTGCGGAGCGGACCCCGGCGCTCTCCGCCCGGGCGCTCGTCCCGCTGGTGTGGGCGGCCGCTACGGTGTTGGCGCTGCTCGCCGCGGTGGTGGCGCGGAGCCGGACGGAGCATCGCACCGATCCCAAGGGCGAGCGGCGGCTGCGCTTCTGGAGCGGACCGCCGGGGCGCTGGCTGTTCGCCCTGGCGAAGCTGGTCACGCGCCCACGGGACGCGCGCACTGCCTGACGCGGGCCAGTCGCCGCGCGGCTTCCTGCAGCAGGTCTTCCGTCTTACAGAAGGCGAATCGCACCAGCCGCCGCCCCAGCTCCGGGCGGCTGAAGAAGCTCGCCCCCGGTACGGGAGCGACGCCGATCTCCTTGGTCAGCCAGACGGAGAACTCATCGTCGGGCAGGGGCGAGACACTCGAGAAATCCGCCAGTACATAGTACGCGCCCTGCGGCGGCGTGCAGCGGAAGCCCGCGTCCACGAGGGCCCGGCACAACAGGTCGCGGCGGGCACGGTACTCGCGGGCGAGCGTCGCATAGTAGTCGTCGTCCAGCGTCTCCAGCCCCACGGCGATCGCCTCCTGCAGCGGCGCGGGCGCGCCCACGGTCAGGAAATCGTGCACTTTGCGGATCGCATCGCTGGTCGCCGGCGGGGCGACGATCGTCCCGACGCGCCAGCCCGTCACGCTGAACGTCTTCGACGCGCCGCTGATGGTGATGGTGCGGTCACGCATCTCGTCGAGAGTCGCAATCGGGATGTGCTCGCCCTCGTAATAGATGTGCTCGTAGATCTCGTCGGTCACGGCGTAGGCATCGTGCCGCCGGCAGAGCTGGGCAATGGCCTCGAGCTCGCGCCGCGTGAGCACCCGGCCGGTGGGGTTGTTCGGCGTGCACACGACAATGGCCCGGGTCCGCTTGGAAAAGGCGGCCGCAACCCGGTCGAGGTCCAGCTCGGCGTCCACCGGCATAGGCACGTACACCGGCTTCGCGCCGCACAGGATCGCGTCCGGGCCGTAGTTCTCGTAGAACGGCTCGAACACGATCACTTCGTCGCCCGGATCGACGATGGCGAGCAGGGCCGATGCCATCGCCTCGGTGGCGCCGCACGTCACCGTGATCTCGGTTTCGGGATTCACCGTCATGCCGTACCAGTCGGCGTACTTGCGGGCCAGGGCGTCGCGCAGCCGCTTGGCGCCCCAGGTGATCGCGTACTGGTTCACGTCGTCCGCGATCGCGCGCGCGGCGGCCTGTTTCAGCACCTGGGGCGCGGAGAAGTTCGGGAACCCCTGCGCCAGGTTGATGGCATCGTGCTCGCTCGCGAGCCGCGTCATGCCGCGGATCACCGATTCGGTGAAGCCGTGGGTGCGTCGGGCGGTATGCATGCAGAGGAACTTACAACGAGAAAGGCCCCGGCGAGACTGCCGGGGCCTCCGATCATACAGGGCCTCTAGGGCCTATAGGAGATTCCCGAACGAAATGAAGTCGGCGCCGCTCCCATCCGCGAGGGGGAAGGTGAATCCGAACACGCCGCCTCCGCAATCCGCCCCGCTGGTCGGGTCGGTCTCGTGCCACGTCGTAGTCGACGGCAGCACCTCGCAGACGGTATAGGTGCCGGCGGCGACACCGGTGAAGATATAGTTGTTCCCCTCCGAGTCGAGGCCCACGCCGCTCGTGACCGCGGTGGCGATGACCGCGCCGCTCGCGTCCCTGAGCTCCACGCACCAGCCCGCGAGCAAGGGAGAATTCTGGGTGGGATCATCCAGGAACACCTGCCCCGAGACCGTCCCGGTGCCAGTGCCCGGCCCTGAATTCACGCAGCCGGGGGGCGGTGGCGGGGGTTGCAGCGCGCACAGCCCGTGATGGGCGTGCACTTCTCCCGAGTCCGAGCGATGCTCGTCTCCTAGACCGTTGTCGCAAATGGAGCCTTGGGGACTTTGGGACACGCCGACGAGGAACGGTGTAGTCGCCAAGGCAAGCACTACTATGAGGGCTCGCATTTTACTTATTCCTCTCCCGTTGGGGCTGAGGAGGGGCGCGGCGGCCTCAGCGGGTCTTACGACTGGGCGCACCGAAGCTCGCGGCCAGCGGCAGGACAAGCTGTGCCGCTCGTCACGTTATCCGTGCAACATCAGTTGTTACGGTTACTTTTTTACAGCTTGAGCTTCACGTCGATGTCCACCAGCACCTCGCTCGGCGCGCTGAGGAACACCACGCGGTCTTCGCTGCGGTGAATCACCATGCGCACCGGCGGACCCTTTCCCTTGCCGCGCCCCCGGTTGCCCCGCCGATACCAGACCACGACGTCGCGGCCGCTGTTTTCCACGCGCACGACCTCATAGCCCCGCCCGACCAGTACATCGCGCGTCACGGACAACGCGCGGTCGTTCGTGACCGCGTATTTCTTGGGGCCCTTGCCCTGCGCCGCGAGGGGCGCCGAGCAGACGCCCAGCATTACCAAGACCCAGCCGATCCGTCTCATGCCGCACGCTCCTTTCATTTCAGCAACTGCTTCGCGATGGTGTTCAGCTGCATGTTGCTCGTCCCCTCGTAGATTGCGCCGATCTTCGCGTCCCGGTAGAACTTCTCGACCGGGTACTCTTTGGTGTACCCGTATCCACCGAACAGCTCCACGGCGAGCGACGTCACCCGCTCGGCCACCTGCGCGGCGAACAGTTTGGCCATCGCCGCCTGGGTGGTGTAGGGCTCGCCCGCGTCCTCGAGTCTGGCCGCGTTGTACACCATCAGCCGGGCCGCCTCGAGCTCCGTGGCCGCCTGGGCCAGCTGGAACTGCACTCCCTGGAACTCCGCGACCGGCTTGCCGAACTGCTTGCGCTCCTTCACGTACTTGAGGGCGGCGGCGAGCGCCCCACGCGCGACGCCGATCATCTGGGCGCCGATGCCGATCCGGCCGGTGTTGAGCGTCTCGATGGCGACCTTGTAGCCCATGCCCACCTTGCCCACCAGGTTCGCCGCCGGCACCTCGCAGCCGTCGAGGATGAGCTCGCACGTGCTCGACGCGCGGATGCCGAGCTTGTCTTCTTTCTTGCCGACCGAGAACCCCTTGAACCCGCGCTCCACCGCGAACGCGGTGATGCCCTTGTAGCCCTTGGTGAAGTCGCTGTTCGCGAAGATCACGAACAAGCCTGCCTCCGCCCCGTTGGTGATCCACAGCTTGCGCCCCTCGAGGATCCACTGGTCGCCGGTGCGCGACGCGCGGGTCTGGAGTCCGAACGCGTCGGATCCCGATTCCGGCTCGGACAGCGCATAGGCGCCGAGCAGATCGGTGGCGAGCCGCGGCAGATAGCGGGTGCGGAGCTCGTCGCTCGCCCACTTGATGAGCAGCGCGTTGACGAGCGTGTTCTGCACGTCCACGAAGATCGCGAGCGACGCGTCGACCGCCGACAGCTCTTCCACGGCCAGCACCGTCATCAGCATGCTGCCGCCCGCGCCGCCGTGCGCCTCCGGGATCTCGATCCCCATGAGGCCCAGCTGGAAGCACTGGGCCAGCAGGGCTCGGTCGAGCGAGGCGGACTGCTCCATGGCGGCGACGCGGGGGCGGACGGCGCGCTCGGCGAAGTCGCGCACGGTGCGGCGGAACAGCTCTTCTTCTTCGGAGAGCGTGGTGAGGGGGGGCGTGGTGGCGAGGTTGGGCATCGGGGCCAATCTACCTGCGCACCCGGAGCACGCTTTTGTCTCACGCGATGCATGCTGGCGCAGGGAGTCTTAACTCGCACCGTTGTAACAACTTGCCACCTCATCTGGAGCCTGACGCTCCCACCCCCGTTCAAATGGCACAAGCGGCGGGGGCTAATTCACCCCGCCGCTTGGCTTTGTTGAACTGGGGCGCGGCGACGGCGCCGGCTCGTGGTACCCGTCCAGCCGCTAGGGTACGGGGATCGGCCAAGAGGCTGGGCACGCGAGCGCACTACCCACCCGCTGCAGGCACTCCGCCTGGGGGACCGGTTGCTCGACCTGCCGGAAGTGAGTCGGTGCATCGAGCGGCAACGTGCTGATGCGGCCGAATCGCCGCACGTCCACCCAGCGGTGTCCCTCCCACAGCAGCGAATAGCGCCGCTGCAACAACAGCTCCGTGACGAAGTCGTTCGCGTCGACGAACGCACCCCGGGCAGCCAACCCGCCCGAATGCCGCCGGATGAAGTTGATGTCTGCAAGCGCGCCGGCGGCATTCCCGGTGAAATACAGGGCCTCCGCCTGCAGCAGAATCAGCTCCTCGTTGCGGAAAATCGGCGCCGGGGAGGTGTTCGTCGGATACATCTGGAACCCGAACGTCGTGCAGAGACCGCCTCCACTTACCGGCGGCCGACAGGGCGTAAAGGTGCGGATCTTCGCTTGATACCGCAGGTCTGGCTGCCCCAGCGTGTCGAGTGGCGCATCGGCCTGGATCGACGGGTGCGCGAGCAGGTTCTGATCTGTGGTCTGATTCAACCTGTTGAGGATGTCGCCCGGGTCGGTGGAGAAGATGTGGTACACGCCTCGGGACAAGGAGGCCGTGGTGTCCACGCCGGCCTCGGTGAGCGCCGTGAGTGCCGCGTTATAGCACGTCACCCCTGGAGCGGCGCCGCACGCGGCATTGCCCAGAGCGGCGCGCCATGCTTGCACGCGCGCGTAGATCGCCCGATTGAACTGCAGGAACGTGGCCGGCGTGCTGTACGTCCCGTTCGTCGTGAACCCCGCGTGCAGTTTGAACGGGAACGCCGGATCCGCCGCGAGCAGGTGTGCGCGCGCCTCGTCGAGTCGGCCGATGATGTAGTTGTGCACCGAGTCGCGTGAAACGAAGGGCGCGAGGACAGTCGGGTCGGCTTTCATCTCCACCAGGGCGCCGTAGTCGTGGCGTTGCGCCGTGATGTAGGAGAGCTCCAGTGCCTCCATCGTCTTCCCGAAGCCTCGCGCCGCCTCCCGGCTCCCCGGGGAGATTGACGTGGCCCCATCGACGGCGGCGAGGAAGTTGACGACGTTGCGCAGATTCTGGTAGCGAGACTGCGGACCCCAGCCGCCGCTGGCAAAGCCGGCCGGGTCCAGCGGATTCTGGGCCACATAGTGCGAATGCGTGCGGCCGTCGGTCGTGAAGTAGTTGTAGCTCTCCCGTCCGAAGATGCCGACGTCGCTGATATAGCCGGCATAGGTCGCACGATTCTGGAAGAGGATGCCCTTCGCAGTGAGCTGCAAGCCCGCCAGCGGGTTCTTGCCCACGTCCCCGGGCGTCGGGTCGTTGAGGGGTGGCACGGTCAGCCAGTCGTGACACGCCACGCACAGAAGGGCGGCGACAAACGCCCCGAAATAGGTCCTGGCCATCGCGAGTCTCCACGAAGTGGAGCGATCGGAGTCAAGGGGTGCGCGGTTCATGGCTCAGAACTCCACGTCGATGTTGAAGAAGAAGCTGCGGTTCGCTGGATAGGGCGCGAGGTCGACGATCCGGCTGACATTCTGGTTGCCGAAATTGTTGACCTCGGGGTCCGATCCCCAGTAGTGCGACACGGTGACCAGGTTGCGGCCGCTGACGCTTACACGCGCGCCGCGCACCCGGTTGCCGAACACGTTGCTGACCCATTGTTGCGGCAAGGCATAGCTCAAGGTCACCTCACGCAACTTCACGAACGAGGCGTCCTGTACGTATACCCGGGCGTCGGCACCGCCAGCCCACTTCTTGTAGCGGTAGGCCCCTAGCGTCTTGCCGACCGTCGTGTCGGGCGAGGGCTGATCGTAGTCCCGCGACACCCGCCCTTCGTCGAACAGGTTGTTCGTCATGTCGGAGACCTGCCCGCCGTGGCGCCAATCCACCAGCGCGCTGAGCGTGAGCGCCTTCCAGGTCAGGTCATTGGTGAACTGCATCTGGAATTTGGGAGTGGCGTCGCCGATGATCGTGTCGACCCGCGCGCCCCCCGGTCCAATCGGCGCGTTCCCCCAGATCGCGGTCGTAGAGGCGCCCTTGGCGATCCGGCTGCGACCGTACGCCACCCCGAAGCCGGAGCTTCCGACCACAAAACTCGGCACCGGCAGGTCGACGACGGTCTGGGTCACTTTGTAAAAGGTGGCGCGGAAGACATCGTTGAGCTGCGGGCTGCGCAGGAGGTTCGCCCGAAGGCCGAGCTCCCAGCCCTTGCTCTCGAGCTCGCCCCCGTTGATGATCTGGTTCGTGAAGCCTGAGCCGGGGTTCAGGGGAGCGGTCAGCAAGAGCTTGGTGATGCGGCGCTTGAAGTACGTGCCCTCCCAAGCGAGCCGCTCGCCGAGGAACTGCGCGTCCATCCCGTATTCCTGCTCCGTCATGCGCTCGGGCTCGACCTTGGGATTGCCAATCGGGATCGTGCTCGGAACGCCGATGCCGTTCTCCCCGCCGATGCGTCCGGCCGTCTGCAGCACGAGGTCGCGATTTCCGTAGTTCGGTCGGTTTCCGGATTGCCCCACGGCGGCTCGCACCTTGATCTCGTCGACGTGGGAGATAGGCGCGAGGAAGCGGTAGGACGCGGCGGCCTTGGGATAGAAGAAGAAATGGTTCTGGTCTCCGTCGGCGCTGCTCCGGTCGGCGTGGAAGCCGACTGCCACAAGGAGCCGCTCGTCGAGCCCCACTACCTCTTCCTGCCCGTAGATAGCCTGGTCGCGGACGAGTTCCTTCCGCTGGAAGGTCTGGATCGTCCCTTGGTTGACCGTTCCGACACCCGGGACGAGGCCACGGGCCTGCACCCGATACGTGTTGGTATTCTGCTCGGCACCTTGCAAGCCGAAGGAGGTCGTCGCCCGGAGCGGCAGGGCGCTCGGGGAGTACGTCCACACGGCGTTCGCGGATCCGTTCATGAGCCGGCTGTTTGCGGTGCCCTGCACCGCGTGGCCGGAGAAGCCGTCCGTCGCCAAAGGTGTTTCGTACTGCAGAAAGTTCGGCGAGTAGATCTGGTTGTCCTGGTTGAACTGGTCGATGCCGCCGGTCAGGCTGAGCTCCAGTCGGTGACGCTCCGTCGTGAACGCGGTCCACCGGAGGTTGGCGGAACCGAGCTGTCGCCAGATGTCCTCGCGGTTGGTGAGAAAGGCCATCGTCTGGAACGGGTTGGACGCCTGGTTACCTCCGCCGCCGGGGAACGGGTTCATCGGGTAATTGCCGTTGGCGTCAGGGTGCGCCAGGTCGAGAATCGACGGGCTGTACGCAAACGCGTAGAGCGGGCTCGTGAACGTGTTGTCGTTGTTCGAGAGGCCGCGATCGTTGATGGATCGCATGACGGCCGCACCGACGCTGAGGCTCACGCGGCTTCCCATCGTGAAGTCGGTATTGAGGCGGAGCGACTGGCGCTGCGCGCTCGTGCCGATCATGGTGCCGTAGTCCTTCTTGACCCCGCCCGACAGGAAGTACCGCGCGGTCTCCGAGCCGCCGCTCACCGTCAAGCCGGTTTCGTAGGAGAGGCTGTGCTGTCCGTAGAGCTCCCCCTGATAGTCATAGAAGGGATTGGGACTGATCGTATACGCGGAGTCCACGAGCTTCTGGGCGCGCGCCGAGTCACCTACGTTGTATCTCACCGCGTCAAACGCGGCGGCTTTGTTGGGGAAGACGCGGGAGCCCGGGAGCCGGATCGCGTCGTAACGGCCGACGCGCTGCGTCACATGGAACTGCGTCTCCCCGTGGCGGCCGCGCTTGGTGGTAATAATGACCACGCCATTCGTCGCCCGGGAGCCATAAATCGAGGCAGAGGCTGCCGCGCCCTCCAACACTTGCACCGACTCCATGTCGCCGGTGACGAAGTCGGCGAGCCGATTGGTGCCGTTGTCCTGGTTGCTCGCGATGCCGGTGCTGACGTTGCGGTTCGCCGCCCCGGTGACCGAGTTGGCGCCCGACTGAATTTGCTCGTTACTGACGACCACTCCGTCCACCACGTAGAGCGGCTGGCCGTTGCCAAGGATCGTCGTCACGCCGCGGATCTGCATCTGTCCGCCTCCGCCCGGGGCGCCGCTGTTCATGTTGATCAAGGCGCCGGGCACCTTGCCCTGCAGCGCCTGCTCGGGCGATTGCGCCGGAACGGCGTTCAACTGGTCGCTCGAGATATTGCGCACGGCGGTCGGCGAGTTGCGGCTCTCCACGCTCGTGGCTTGCCCGGTTACGACTACGGCCTCGAGGTTGAGCACGTCTCGATCCAACGCGAGCTCGATGCTCGACTGTGCTTCGGGCACTTTGACAGCGCCTCGCTTGTACCCGATCGCGCGGGCCGATAGCGTCACGGGCGCCACGGGGACGACGATACGAAACTCGCCGCGTGCGTCACCCTGCGCGGCCTGAATGCCCCCGACGACGGAGATCGTCGGGTAGGGGATCGCTTCGCGCGTGACGGCGTTGAGAACCTTCCCGCTGATTTCTCGGTTCTGCGCCTGCGCGAGCGAGACCGCGGAAAGGAAGAGCAGGGTGAGGGCACAGCACAAACGCCTGGACATAAACCCTCCAAGACGCCGGGACAGCTGGGACGCGGCTCATGCGTCTGCGTGAGCCGCGCCGCGCTCCCAGGTCGGTCGGGCGCGCACCTGTACGGCACGCACGCGGGGCCGGGTTGCGGACGTCGCCTCCGAGTGAACCAACCCCAAACGGTGGGCCCGGTCTGAAACACCCGGGTCCACACGACACACCTCGGCTGTGCAACGGAACGACGGCGCTGCTTGAATCGGCCGACGGCTGCGGGTGTCCCCACAAACGGGGACGGGCCGATTCGTCGAACGCAGACGAACATGACTACGGGAACGGAGGCCCGCAAGATCCCCTGGAGACCGCCCCGGAGCATGGAAACGCGAACGGCCCGGCGAATCGCCGGGCCGTTTTTCGCTCATGGGTCCGCTACCGATCCTTCACCCGTCGCACGAACTTGAGCCCCGACCACACCTCGTCCACCGCCGCCACCTTCACGTCCACCAGACCATGCCCGAGCCCGATCGCGCGGATCACGTCCTCGGTCAGATCGGTCGCCACCCCGGACGATTTCTTGGGCCACGAGATCCACAACATGCCGGCGGGCGCAAGCGCGCGCGCCAGCCCTGCGAACCGCCGCTCCAGCTCCCGCTTCTTCTTCGTGAAGAACTGGATGAAGTCGACCGGGCCCACCGGGCTCGACTTGCGCGTTACACCCGACGGCAGCTTGCCCAGCGTACGGGCGTACTCCTTGGGCGCATTGAGGATGGCGATCGCCCAGCCATCCTTGATCCCGAGTTTGTCGACGAGCGACCGTTTGGAGTACCCCGCCACCCCCCTTCCCCGGCCTCTCACCGGCCTTTGTAGATCACCCGCCAGATCGTGCCGGCCGCGTCGTCCGTGATATACAGCGACCCGTCCGGCCCCACCGCCACGCCCACCGGGCGGTGCTTGGGTCCCGCGCGGTCCTCTTTCCAAAAGCCGTCCGCGAACGTCTCGTAGCCGCCGACCGGCTTGCCGTTCTTGAAGGGCACGAAGGCCACGCGGTAGCCCGCCTGGGGGAGCGGCGCACGGTTCCAGGAGCCGTGGAACGCGACGAACGCGCCGCCCCGATAGCGCTCGGGGAACTGGGTCCCCGCATAGAACGTCAAGCCGTCCGGCGCCCAGTGTCCCGGGAAGGCCACCAGCGGCTCCTGCTTGTCTTTGCAGCGTCCCACCTGCTTGCCGTCGCCGCCGTACTCGGGCGCGAGCACGAGGTGGCCGAGCTCCGCGTCGTGGTAGCAATAGGGCCAGCCGAAATCGGCGCCCTCCGAGAGCTTGAAGAACTCCTCGGACGGCTTCTCGGCGCTCTGCTCGATGGTGAACAGCTTGGACCAGTTCTGACCCAGCTGATCGCGCCCGTGTTGCGTGGCGTACAGCTCACCCGAGGGCGCGAAGGCGAGCCCGACGGCGTTGCGGATGCCCGTGGCGAAGCGGGTGCCGCTCAACCGGGTCTGGTCGAGCTTCGTGGCGTCGAACCGCCACACGCCGGCCCGATAGGCGAGCTCGGGGCAGGGGTCCTCGCCGGGCGACTCGTTCGAGCGGTCTGCGGCCTGACAGGAGTTGGTGGCCGAGCCGAAGTTCACGAACAGGGTCCGGCCGTCGGGGGAGAGGGCGAGATTCTTGGCGCTGTGGCCGCCCGTGGGCAGGTCTTTCACGATCACGTCCGGCGTGCCGAGCGGCATGAGGCTTCCGGCAGGCATCGCGTAGCGATATACCGTGGATGACGTGCTGGCGTACAGCACTCCCTTTCCGAGTGCGATGCCGGTGCCGCCCTCGCTGCCGAATGTCTGCCGCACGTCGGCCTTGCCGTCGCCCGTGGTGTCCCGCAGGGCGAGCACGCCCCCCGAGCCCGAGCGCCCGCCGGCGATCGCGACGAACAGGTCGCCGTTCGGGGCCACGGCGAGGTGCCGGGCAGTCCCCACCTGATCGGCGACCATGACGGCGCAGAAGCCTTCGGGCAGCGTGAGCCCCGCGTTGCCGGGATCGCAGGCGGGTAGCCGAACAGTCGGACGGGCGGACAGTGACAGCGCGGCAAGACCGGCTGCGGCGATCGCTTTACGCATCATGCCTTTTTTCCCTCCGACGGGCCCGCCAGCATCTCCCGGATGCCGCCGAGCGACGCCAGCACGCCCGTCGCTTCGTAAGGTAGGTAAATGACCTTGTTGCTCTGCGGGCTCGTGACCATCTCCTTGAGCGCTTCGATATAGCGGATGGCGATCAGGTACCGTGCCGGATCGCCGCCGGTTCCCTTGATGGCGGTCGTGATCCGCTCGATCGCCTGGGCCTCCGCTTCGGCGACCTTGAGGCGGGCGTTGGCCTCGGCCTCGGCCGCGAGGATCTTCGCCTGCTTCTGGCCTTCGGCCTGATTGATCTCAGACTGCCGGATGCCTTCCGACTGCAGGGTGCGCGACTGCTTCTCGGCCTCGGCGGTGAGGATCGCGGCGCGCCGGTCGCGCTCGGCGCGCATCTGCTTCTCCATCGCGTCGCGGATGTCGCGCGGCGGGTTGATGTCCTTGAGCTCGACCCGGCTCACCTTGGCTCCCCACTTGTGCGTCGCCTCGTCCAGGATCTCGCGCAGCTTGGCGTTGATCGTGTCCCGCGACGAGAGCACGTGGTCCAGCTCCATCTCGCCGATCACATTCCGCAGGGTGGTCTGCGTCAGCTTCTCGATCGCATCGGGCAGGTTCGCGATCTCGTAGGTGGCGCGCACCGGGTCGGTGATCTGGGAATAGATCAACGCGTCGATCTCCACGACGACGTTGTCTTTCGTGATCACGTTCTGGCGCGGGAACACGTACACCGTCTCCCGCAGGTCGATCTTGTCGGTGCGGAAGTGGCGCGCGAACGAGTCCCCCGCCGGCGTCACGATCACCTGGTGCCAGTCGATCGGGCGCGGCTTATCGAGCACCGGGTTGATGAAGTTGAGCCCGGAGCTCAGCGTGCGGTGGTATTTGCCCAGCCGCTCGATGACCATCGTCTGGGCCTGCTGCACGATGCGGATGGCTTTGGACACGTACACCAGGACCACGACACCGCCGGCCAGGAGCACGAGCTGGTAGAGTGAGAAGGGCATGACTCACGTCTCCTTGTCCACGTACAGGGTTGTCCCTTCCACCCGCACGACCATCACCCGCGTCCCGGGCTCGAGGGGCGCATCCATGAGCGACGCCGCGCGCCAGTCTTCCCCCTCCACCAGGACCCGCCCCTTTCCGGTGGTGGGGTCGATGCGCGTGGACACGATCCCGACCTTCCCCGCGAGCGCGTCCACGTTGGTCCTGATGTCCCGGCCGGGGCGATGCAGCAGCCGCAGCAGGACGGGACGCACGCCCACCAGCGACAGCAGCGTGCCGGCGCCGAAGGCCAGAGCCGGCGCCACCACGCCCGGGAGCACCAGCGAGACCAGGCCCGCCGCGAGGGAGCCCACGGCCACCGAGAGCAGCCAGAACCCGGGCGCGATCATCTCGGCCACGAAGAGCAGCAGGGCGGCGATGAACCACACTTGCCATTCGTGCATGAGGGGGGAAGTTAGCGCACCCCTTGCGTCTTCGCCTCGGGACCGCCAGTCCGCGCCGCTCCCGCCACTCCGCGCGTCAGTCCGCGGGTGCCGGAGCCACCACCGCCGCGCGCTGCGGCGCCCGGCGCCCCAGCCACTGCTGCAGCTCGTCCAGGTAGGTGTAGATCACCGGCGTCACGTACAGCGTGATGAACTGCGAGAACGCCAGCCCGCCCACGACGGCGATCCCGAGGGGACGCCGGGACTCCGAGCCCTGGCCCACGCCCAACGCGATCGGCAGCGTCCCCATGAGCGCGGCCATCGTGGTCATCATGATGGGCCGGAACCGGATGCTGCACGCCTGCAGGATCGCCTCGCGCGCCGACTTGCCCTCCGTGCGCTGCGCCTCGAGGGCGAAGTCGATCATCATGATGCCGTTCTTCTTGACGAGCCCCACGAGCATGATCACGCCCACGAAGGCGTACACGCTCAGCTCCATCCGGAACAGCATCAGCGTGATCAGCGCGCCGAACCCGGCAAACGGCAGGGCCGAGAGGATGGTGATCGGGTGGATGAAGCTCTCGTACAGGATCCCGAGCACCATGTAGATCACGAACACCGCGAGGATCAGCAGGACGAGGAGGCCCGACTGGCTCGACTGGAACGCCTGGGCGGTGCCCGCGAAGCCGTAGGTGATGCTCGACGGCAGGATCTGTCTCGCGAGGCGCTCCACCTGCGCCGACGCCGGCCCGATCGAGACGCCCTGCCGCAGGTCGAACGAGATCGTCACCGCGGGCAGCTGCCCCGCGTGGTTCACGGTGAGCGGGCCGACGCTCGAGGTCAGGGTCGCGAGCGACGCGAGCGGCACCAGGGTGCCCTTGTTGGAGCGGACGTACAGCAGGCTCAGCGCCGACAGATCCTGCTGGTATTGGGGCAGGAGCTCCATCACCACCCAATACTGGTTCGTCGCGGTGTAGATCGTCGACACCTGGGCGGAGCCGTAAGCGTCGTACAGGGCTTCCTCGACCTGCCGGGCAGTCACGCCGAGCGCCGCGGCCCGGTCGCGGTTGATCTCGACGCTGGCCTGCGGGTTCGAGATCACCAGGTCGCTCGTGACGTTGATCAGGTCCGGCAGCTTGCGGAGCTCGGCCGAGAGCCGGTTGGCGTTGTCGTACAGCGCCACCCGGTCCGGGCCCTGGAGCGTGAACTGGTACAGGCTCTTGGTGCGGCGGCCGCCGATCTGGATCGGGGGCGGGTTCTGCAGGAACACCTGGATGCCGGGGATGCCGGACAGCTTGCGATTGAAATAGCGGATCAGCTCGTCCACGCTCATGTCGCGCTGGGAGCGGGGCTTGAGCTGCATGAACACCCGGCCCTGGTTGATCTGGCCGCCGCCCAGGAAAGACATCGTGGCGTCCACGTTGGGGTCGGCCTGCAGGATCGCCATGACCTGCTGCTGATGGCGCACCAGCTCGTCGAACGACGTCCCTTCGACGGTCTCCGTCGTCCCGAAGATCTGGGAGTTGTCCTCGCTCGGCAGGAAGCCTTTGGGGATCGCCCAGAACAGGACCCCCGTCGCGACGAGGATCGCCGCGGAGAAGACGAGCGCGGGGGCGCGCCGCTCCATCACCCAGCCGAGGCTGCCCTCGTACGCGCGCAGGACGCGCTCGTAGACGCGCTCGGACGCCTCGTAGAACCGGCCGTGGTGCCCTTCACGTGACGGCTTGAGGAAGCGGCTGCACAGCATCGGCGTGAGGGTGAGCGACACCACGCCCGACACGAGAATCGCGGCGCCGATGGTGACGGCGAACTCGTGGAACAGCCGGCCGATGATCCCCCCCATGAACAGGACCGGAATGAAAACGGCCGCGAGCGACAGCGTCATGGAGAGGATGGTGAACCCGACCTCGCGTGATCCGGCGAACGCGGCTGCGAGCGCGGGCGTTCCCTTCTCCATGTTGCGCACGATGTTCTCGAGCATCACGATGGCGTCGTCCACCACGAATCCGACCGACAGCGTGAGCGCCATCATCGACAGGTTGTCCAGGCTGTAGTCGAGCGCGTACATCACCGCGAACGTGCCCACGAGCGAGAACGGCAGCGCCAGGCTGGGGATGACGGTGGCCGAAAGGTTTCGCAGGAACAGGAAAATCACCAGCACGACGAGCGCGAGCGTCAGGAACAGGGTGAATTGCACGTCGTGAAGCGAGGCGAGGATCGACACCGAGCGGTCGGAGCGGAGCTGCAGGTCGACCGATCCGGGGAGCTGCTGCTTCAGGGTCTGCATGACGCCACGCACCCGAGCCGCCACCGCCACGGTGTTCGTTCCCGGTTGCCGCTGGATGGCCAGCACGATGGCCCGGTTGCCGTTGAACCAGGCGGCGCTCTTGTTGTCCTGGATGTCGTCGAGCACGAGCCCGAGGTCCTGCAGGCGCACCGGGGCCCCGTTGCGGTAGGTCACGACCAGCGGTCGGAACTGCTCGGCGTTTTGGAGCCGCCCGTTCGCCAGTACGGTGTACGCCCGGTGCGGGCCCCACAGAATGCCCGTCGGCAGGTTCACGTTGCCCGCGTCGACCCCGTTTGCGACCTCGTCGATGCCGATGCCGCGCGTGGCGAGCGCCTTGGGATCGAGCTGGATGCGCACCGCGTACTTCGCCGCGCCGTACACGTTCACCTGCGCCACGCCGTCGACCATGGACAGGCGCTGCGCGATGAACGTCTCGGCGTACTCGTCCAGCTCCGACAGCGACAGCGTGCCCGAGCTCAAGGCGTAGTAGATGATCGGCTGGTCGGCCGGGTTCACCTTCTGGTAGGAGGGCGGGACGATGCCGGTGGGGAGCTGGCGCAGCGTCTTGGAGATCGCGGCCTGCACGTCCTGCGCGGCGGCGTCGATGTTGCGGTCCAGGGTGAACTGCAGCGTGATGTTGGTGCTGCCGAGGCTCGACGAGGAGGTCATCTGATCGATCCCGGCGATGGTGGAGAACTGCTTCTCGAGCGGCGTCGCCACGCCGGACGCCATGGTCTCGGGGCTCGCGCCCGGGAGGCTCGCGTTCACCTGGATCGTGGGGAAATCGACGTTCGGCAGGTTGCTCACCGACAGCAGCCGGTAGGCCATCAGGCCGAACACGAGGATCCCGAGCATGACGAGCGTCGTCATGACGGGCCGCTTGATGAACAGCTCCGAGATGTTCATTTGTCGCCCCCCAGCTCGCGCGCTGCGTCGGCAACCCCCTTCACCTCGACGGCCGCGCCGGATACGAGCCGCAGCTGGCCGTCGGTGACGACGTCGTCGCCCGCGCGCACGCCTTGTGCGATCACCGTGTACACGCCCGCGGTGCGCTCCACCGTCACCGACTGCGAGCGCGCGGTGCCGTCCTGGTTCACCACGAACAGATAGGTCCCCTGTTGCCCGTTCATCACGGCCTGTGACGGCACGACCACCGCGCTGTCTTCCACGTAGAGTTGCAGCCGCACGTTCAGGAACTCACCCGGCCACAGGGCGTTGTCCCGGTTGGGGAACTCGGCCTTGAGGAGCACGGTCCCCGTCGTCGTATCCACACTGTTGTCCACGAACGACAGCGCGCCCTCCGTGAAGACCGTGTCGCTCTTGGACGGACTCACGAGCACCGGCAGCCGGTTGCGGCGGTAGCGCTGGATGCCGGCGAGGTTCCCCTCCGGCACCGCGAAGCGCACGAGGATCGGATGGATCTGATTGATGATCACGAGCGGGTCGGGGTTGTTGGCCCGCACCAGGTTGCCCTCGCGCACCAGGAGCCGCCCGGTGCGCCCCGCGATGGGGGCCCGGATCGTGGCCCATTCGAGGTTGAGCGCGGCGTTGGCGACGGCCGCGGAGTCCGCCCGCACCGTCGCGTGCAGCGCGTCGGCGGCGGCGCGCTTGGCGTCGTAGTCCGACTCGGTGACGTAGTCCTGCTTCACGAGCTTCGCGTAGCGCTGGGCGTCGAGCTCGGCCGCTTGCTGCTGCGCCTGGTCGCGAGCCAGCACGGCCTTGGCCTGGTCGAGCGCCGCCTGGAAGGGTCGCGGGTCGATCTCGAACAGCACCTGACCGGCGGTGACGTCGTCGCCCTCGTGAAAGGTCACGTGGGTGAGCACGCCGGTCACCTGCGCTTGCACCGACACCGTCTGCACCGGCTCCGCGGTCCCGGTCGCGGGGATCTCGAACGGCACGGCCCGCCGTTCGGCGTGGGCGACGGTCACGGGGACGCGGGGCGATCCGCCGCCTCCCTTGTGCGAGCAGCCGAGCAGCGTGGACGGCACGAGCGCCGCGACCAGGATGGCGAGCTTCATCTATTTGGGCGTTCCTGTCGAATCGGTGCGAACGTGGAGTGGAGTCCCGCCGTCGAGGCCGAGCACGCCCGTGTCGTGTGTCAGCTGGGCCAGCGCGAGGTACCATGAGAACCGCGCGGCGATCGCGTCCGCGCGCGCGCTCGCCAGCGCCGCCTGCGCGGTGAGCAGGTCGAGCAGGCTGCCGGCGCCTGCCCGGTATCGACCCAGCGCCACCTGCTCCGACTGGGTGGCGCTCGCGAGCAGATCGGCGCCGGTGCGCACCTGCTGGTTGGCGGTGCGCAGCGCATAGTAGGCGTTGAATACCTGATAGATCACCAACTGCTCGAAGCCGTGGGCGCGGAGCGCCGCGGCGTCGGCGGCCGCCCCCGCGGCTTTGACGTCGTAGATCTGCGCTCCGCCGGAAAACAGCGGGATCGAGAGCGTGACCGTCGCCGTATAGCTGTTCCGGAACACCGGCCTGCCGTTGAGGAAATCGGTCTCGGCGGTCGTGCCGCCGACGCTGAGCGAGGGTAACGCCTGCGAGCGGGCGACGCTCAGCCGCGCCCGCGCCGCCGCGACCCGGGCGCGCTCCGCCGCGAGGTCCGGGCGCTCGCGCACCGCGCGCTCGATGAGCGCGTCGACGCTGTCGCTGATGCCGGGGGGGACCGTGGTGTCGGACGGGACCGCGAGGTCGTAGGGGACGTTGGCCGGCAGCCCCATCGACAGCGCCAGGGCGCCGCGCGTCGTCTGGAGGCGCCCCTCGGTCGTCTCGAGCGACAACCGCGCCTGCGACAGCGCGGTCCGCGCCTGCAGGACGTCGGCAATGGTCGCGAGCCCGACGTTGTGGCGCTGCTCCGCCGCCTCGACGTTGGTCTGGGCCTCCTTGAGCGTCGTCTGCTGGGCGCCGAGCAACGCCTTGGTGCCGAGGTAGTCGAAGTACGCCTGCTCCACGTCGAGCACCACGTTTTGCAGCGTCGCGTTGTGGGTCCAGTCCGCGGCGAGCAGGGCCTCGCGCGCCGCGCCGATCGAGCCCGAGCGACCGCCGAAGTCGAACAGCAGCCACGAAAGGTTGAGCGTCGGATTGAGAAACTGCTGCTTCGTCGCCAGCCGGCCCGCGGAGGGCACGGTCTTGATCGCGGTCACGGTTCCGTCGAGCGAGAGGGTGGGGTAGTATTGCCCCTGCGCTGCGCCGTAGCTCGCCGCCGCCGCGCGTGCGTCCGCCCACGCCGCGCCGGTCGCCGCGTTGTTCCGCAGCGCAATGTCGATCACGTCGGCGAGCTTGAGCTGGGCGACGCGCTCGGCCACGTCGGGCGGGAGCTGCGCGGGGGCCGGCGCGTCGGCCCGCCGCGCGGGCGGGGGCGTCCAGAACACGTTCGGCGCCGGCGCGGTGCCCGCGACCCCGCGTACGCCGGGCGTGCCGCATGCCGCGATCAGGCCGGCGCTCAAGGCCGTGAGCGTTTCCAGGCGGAACGCGCGCGACGGGCGGCGGTCGGGCAGGACGTCTGGCTGGTGAGTCGGCATCCGAGCGAGCATTCGGCTCTGGGGAACGGGTGTCGGGGGGACCGTGGGTACGGAGTATACGCACGAGCGGCCCCCCGTGTGGAGCTTGCAGGAGGATCGCGCGTGACGCGACCAACTCGGGTACGGCTCGATCGCTGGCTGTGGGCCGCGCGCTTCTTCAAGACGCGGGCGCTCGCCGCGGCGGCCGTCGGCGCCGGACAGGTCGAGCTCAACGGCGAGCGCGCCAAACGGGCGAAACCGCTCGGCGTCGGCGACCGCCTGCGGGTCCGACGCGGCCCGTTCGAGTACCTGGTCGTGGTGCGCGGCCTCGCGGAGCACCGCGCCTCGCCCGCCGCCGCCGCGGCGCTGTACGACGAAGACCCCGAGGGGAAGCGGCGGCGGGAGCGACTGGCCGAGCAGCTCCGGGTGGCGCCGTCGCTGCGCTACGAAGGAAAGGGGCGGCCGACGAAGCGCGAGCGGAGGGAGATCGAGAAGCTGAAAGGAGAATAGCTACTGGACGCCGAGCGCCACGCCCAGCCCGATGGCGACGGCGCCCAAGGCCAGCAAGGCGAGCAAGAGCGGGAGCGCGAACCGCAGCCAGTCTTCGTAGCGCACCTGGGCCGCGGCGAGGATCGCCATGAGCGCCCCGTTGGTGGGTGTGAACAGCTCGCACAATCCGCCGCCGTACTGGTAGGCGAGCACCGTCACCTGGCGCGACAGGCCCAGCAGGTCCGACAGGGGCACGAGGATCGGCAGCGTGAGGACGGCGTGTCCGGTCGGGCTCGGCACCGGGACGTGCACCAGCGTGTGCACGACCATCATGCCGACGGCGGCGAGCCCGAGCGGCAGGTGCGCCACCGGCGCGAACAGGCCGTGCACCAGGGTATCCACGATCCGGCCTTGCTCGAGCGTCACGAAAATCGCCCGGGCGAAGCCGATGAGCAGCCCGGCGTACGCCATGGACCGGAAGCCAGCGACGAGCGCGTCGGCCGTGCCGGCCACGCCCAGCCCGCCGACCAGCCCAGCGGCTACGCCCATCGTGAAGAACAGGGCCGCCATTTCGTTGAAGCCCCAGCCCCGCCGCACGCCGGCCACGAGCACGACGAACGCGCCGACCACCAGCGCGAGCACCGCGGCGCGGCGGCGGTCGAGCGAGCCGGTGTCCGGGGCGGTCCGGTCCAGGGGCGTCGTGTGGCCGCGCGCGGCGCAGCGCAACGTTCCCCAGATCCACACTGTCAGGGCCGCCGCCAGGAAGGCGAGGCGAAACAACGCGCCCGAGAGCAGCGGCACTTGTGCGAGCTGCTGCCCGATGCCCACTTGAAACGGATTGATGGGGCTGAACGCCGCGCCCACCGCCGCGGCACCCAGGCTCGTGGCCACGGCGACGACCGGTTGCACGCCCAGCCGGCGGGCGAGCAGCAGCATCACCGGCACGAGCGCGATGATTTCCTCTTTCATGTTGTCGAGCACGCCGCCCAAGGCGAACGCGAGCGCAGCCACGGGAATGACGAGCCGCTCCGAATGCCCGAAGCGTCGTACCAGCCAGTCGACCCCCTGCCGCAGAGCGCCCGTCTCGTCCACCACGGTGAACGCGCCCCCGATCAGGAACACGAAGAAGATCACCGCCGCCGCGTCGCCCATGCCGCGTGGAATCGCGACCAGCGCCTGAAAGGCGGTCACCGGCCGTGGCGCGACCGCGTGGTAGGTGCCGGGGACCACGACGCGGCGACCGGTGGCGGCATCGTCGCGCCGGTCGTATTCGCCGGGCGGCAGCACGTGACTCGCCAGGGCGGCGACGAGCACGCAGCCCACGAGCAGCGTCAGCGGGTGGGGGAATCTCACGGGCGAGACCCGCCGAGCCGCCGGATCGCGCCCGCGTGGCTCACCGGCTCAGCGCCACAGCGAGAGCAGCACGCTCATGAGAACGAGGTACGCGAGCTGATAGCCGGCGTCGATCACCCACGCGGCGATGGGCTTCTCGGAAAACATGTTGGCGGCGAGCCCGATCGTCGCCGCGAAGCCGAGCCAGGAGAGGAACCCGAGCCACAGGCCCTGCGCCAGCGTCGTCGAGTTCGTGTAGCCGGCGAGCAGCGCCACGACATACGCCGTCACCACGTAGCAGAGCATGGACACGGCGTACCCGCGGGTCATGCCCTTCTTCTTCATCTGCTCGACCTTCTCGGGCGTGTACCCTTGCGCCTGCATCCATTGGCGGGCGAACAGGACCGGGGAGTACCAGAAAGCGCCGAGCACGAACGTGACGAGCGCGGCGACCAGGATGGCGACAATGTTGACGGTGGCGGTCGGCATCGGCTCTCCTTTGAGGTCGGAGCTAACCTACAACGGCTCGGCGCTCCCGCTAGCGTAGGTCCAGCCCATGAGGCAGGACCAGGCATACAGCAGGATTCCCACCATGCGAACGCCGCCGCCGATCAGCCGGTCCTGTTGCAGCAGACCGAGCCGGCCGAGGAGATAGTTCCAGTCGTGGTCGCCGCCGCCCACCAGGGGCAGCTCTTCGGCACGGGCGTCCTGCACGTATACGGCGACGTTCCAGAGGCTCTGGGCGACCCACCACAGAGCCACCATGGCGGCGTGCCGATCGCCGCGACGCCAGAAGTACGCTACAAAGATGGCGGGGATGAGGACCTGCGTGAGGGTGCCGCCGAGGAAGCCGACGAACTCGCCAAAGATGCCGAACACCGGATGCCCGAACTCGTGTATGGCAAGGTCGAGGCTGTCGAGCCAGCCGTAGTGGCCCGGATGGACGATGAGGAACCCGCCGTACACCGCCAGCAGGGCGGTCAGGCCGAGGCGAGCGCGGTCGGTTATCGCGCGAGCTGGGATTGGATCGCGGCGTCGACCGCCGCGAGATTGGTCGCGCCATCCCACTCCGCGACGACGCTGCCCTGTGAATCGAGCACCGCCACGTACGGCAGGTTCCACGGGGTCGGGATGTGGAACCCGAGCGGGATGAGCGCATCGAACAACGCTCCGGGCTGCCACGGCTTGACATAGAGAGGGTCGAACGGCGCGTGGTATCGCGCCAAGAACCCCGGGACGGCGTCCTTGTCCTCGGGCTCGTCCATGGAGAATGCGGCGACATCGAAGGCCTGCCCCTCGTAGTGGTGGGCAAGCGCGACGAAGCCCGGAAACATCGCCTGAGATCGCGGGCACCGCGTGCCGTAGAGGATGGCGAGCGTGACCCGTCCTTTGTTGCCCCGCATGTGATGGGCGGCTTCATAGGTGTTCACGGCGCGAACGCCCGCGGCCGCGATGGCGGGAGTCGCGGCGGGCGCCGGGTCGGTCCTGGAGAACGTCGGGGGTGCGGTGGGACCGCCGCCGGTGTAGGGCGCGAAACCGCCGCTCGTCTGTGTGCCCGCGCCGCGGCGCCGCTCCGCGGCGTCGCGCTCCACGATGGCGGCCAGGATCGCCGAGTCGGCATGGAACGCGGAGTCGGCCGCGCTATTGCGTGGTCGATCGGAGGCATCGTCCGACCCGGCGCACGACGCGCCGAAAACGGCAAGAGCGACGATAGCGGCAAAACGCATTGAGTCCTCCGTGGGGCAAAGAGCCCTCAACTAAGGCGTGATGCGCCTGGAGCGGAAGTTGCCCCTCATGATCACGTTCCCGTCGTCCGCGCTCCGCATCTCGAACGTGCCGTTGAGCGAGTCGCCGTGGAGCCTGCCCGTGGTGGTCGTCAGGACGCGGCGGTGCGTGGACGGGCTCTGGTACGGCCCGATCTCGTCCACGAGGGCGGTGTCGCTGACCTGACGCGCCCGCACGGGGATCGGCGGGGCTTCGACCTGCGCGAACATGAGCGTGCCGCGGAGCGATCCGTCCTCCGCCACGCTCGAGACGATGCGGAATGGCGTACCGGTGTCGCTTTCGCTGTGGTACGCCCGTCCGTCCCAGGTGCCGGCGTACTTCTGAGCGGGCCCGGCGGCGGCCGCGCGCGACTTGTCCGCCGGGGCGCACGCGGCCGCAACGAGGGCCGCGCACAGTGCTGATCGCATTTCTCGAAGCCTCCGGTGATCGGGGGAACGGTGGAGTATGGCTACCCGAACACCTCCAGCGCCACCTCCACCCGCCCGAACGGCGCGCTTACCTGCACGCCCTGGACGCTACCTTTCACCTGCTGGAACATCTCGCGCGCGATCTTCACGCCCTCGGCGAGCGCCGCTTCCTTCCCTTTGTCCTGCGCCCGGCGCATCCGCTCCAACACCTCGGGCGGCACGACGACCCCCGGCACCTCGTTGGCGAGAAACTCGGCGTTGCGCAAGCTGACCAGCGGCCAGATCCCCGCCACGATCGGGATGCGATACGTTTCCACGCGCTTGAGGAAGCTCTCCAGCTGCCGCACGTCGAACACCGGCTGCGTCACGGCGAACTCCGCGCCCGCGTCCACCTTCCAGTGGAATCGGGAAAGCTCGCGGTCCAGCTCCACGGCGCCGGGGTTCACCCCCACGCCGATCGCCCACCGGGTCGGCGCGCCGATCGGATTGTTGCCGGGATCGAGCCCGTGGTTCAGCCGATACACCAGGTTGGTGAGGCCGATCGAATCGATGTCGAAGACGGCCGTAGCCTCGGGGTAGGGGCCCATCTTGGGCGGGTCTCCGGTGATGATGAGGATGTTGCGCAGCCCCGCCGCGTGCGCGCCCAGGATGTCCGACAGCATGCCGAGCAGGTTGCGGTCCCGGCAGCAGTAGTGAATGACGGTCTCGATCCCCACTTCCTTCTGGATCAGGATGGCCGACGGGAGCACCCCCATGCGGCTCTGGGCCCGCGGACCGTCGGGGACGTTCACCGCGTCGACGCCGGCCGCCTTGAGAGCCCGGCATTGCTCGAGCATCGGCGTGGGGTCCACGCCCTTGGGCGGGACGATTTCCACGCTCGTCACCAGCTTGCCCGCAGCCAGCTTCGCACCCCAGTGAGAGCGCGTGGCCAGCGGCACCTCTTTCACTCCCGCGGGCGGTGCGATCGTCTCGCGTGTCTGCACCACCGGCTGGTGACGGGGCACCACGCTCGCCACGTAGTCGCGGATCTTCTTGATGTGCTCGGGCGTCGTGCCGCAGCAGCCGCCCACGATGCGGGCGCCCGCCTCGATCATGCGGCGGGCGTAGCTCGCCATGTACTCGGGTGAGGCGAGATAGATCTTGCGGTCGCCCACGTCCTTGGGGAGGCCGGCATTGGGCACAGCGGAGATGGGTCGGTCGGTGGCCTTCACCAGCTTCTCGACCGCCTCGAGTACGCCCGCCGGGCCGACCGAGCAGTTCACCCCGATCACGGCGGCGCCCCACTCGGCGAGCTGCTTGGCGAAGGTCTCCGGTGCGGTGCCGTAATGCGTGAGGCCGTCGTCGCCGATCGTCATCTGCGCGATGACGGGGAGGTCGGAGACGCTCTGCACCGCGCGCAGCGCCTGGTGGATCTCGTCCACGTCGGAGAAGGTCTCCAGGATGAACCCGTCCACCCCGCCCGCGACGAGGCCCTGCACCTGCCGCTGGAAGTGCGCGAACGCTTCCTCCCGGGACAGGGCGCCGAACGGCTCCAGCCGCACGCCGAGCGGCCCGATGGCGCCCACGACACTGGCCCGGCCGGCGCTCGCTTTGCGGGCCAGCTCGGCCGCGGTCCGGTTGATCTGTTCCGTGTCGTCGGCGAGCCCGAAGGTGCGGAGCTTGACCGGGTTGGCGCCGAACGTATTGGTCTCGAGGAGCTCGGCGCCGGCGCGGACGTAGGCCTCGTGCACTTCCTGGACGAGCTTGGGCTGTTTCACGTTCAGCTCGTCGTAACAGACGTTGAGGAAGAAGCCCTTCGAATACAGCATGGTGCCCATCGCCCCGTCGAGGACGTGGACTTTGCCGTCATTCAAGAGGTCGCGGAGGGTGATGGTCATCCTGGCGTTTTAGCGACTTGTTTAACGTGGCTGCAATAGGCCGCAAATCACCACGGAATCCGTTGTCGCTCGAAATCTAGCGCGTCCCACGTA
>QHUU01000104.1 GCA_003222155.1 Gemmatimonadota bacterium
CAAGCCGAGCATGTCGGGGAGAACCAGGACCTGACCGTCGCAGGCGGGTCCCGCGCCGATGCCGATCGTGGGAATGGTGAGCGCCTTGGTGATCTGCGACGCGAGCGGCGCGGGAATGAGCTCGAGCACCATGGCGAAGGCCCCGGCCTCCTCGAGCGCCTTGGCCTCCGCCTTGAGCCGTTCCGCCGTTCGCTCCTCCCGCCCCTGCACCCGGTAGCCGCCCAGCGCGTGCACCGATTGCGGCGTGAGGCCCAGATGACCCATGACCGGAATGCCGACGTCCACCAGCGCGCGCACCGTCGCGGCCACCGGCGCCCCGCCTTCGAGCTTCACCGCGTGGCAACCCGTTTCCTGCAGCACCCGGCCCGCGTTGCGGATGGCATCGGCCGGCGAGATCTGATACGTGAGGAACGGCAGGTCGCACACCACCATCGCCCGCTCGGCGCCGCGCCGCACGATCCTGGTGTGGTAGATCATCTGATCGAGCGTCGCGGAAAGCGTGGTCTCCTCCCCGGCGAGCACCTGGTTCACCGAGTCTCCCACGAGCAGCACATCCACGCCGGCGGTGTCGAGCAGCCGGGCGAACAGCGCGTCGTAGCACGTGAGAACGACGATGCGTTCGCCGCGCTGCTTCATCGACAGCAGCTCGTGCACCGTGACGGGCTTGAGAGGGGGAGGGGGGGCGTCAGCCACGCGCGGGCTCCGAGGCGGCGTCGAGCTCCGCCATCTCCCGGAGCCAGAAATCGCGGTGCGGGAGCTCCGGATGCGGGATCGTCAGGTCCGGCTCGCGCACGCTGCGGTCGCCGTACCGCACGATGTCCAGGTCCAGGGTGCGCGGTCCCCAGCGCACGCCCGCCTGGCGCTCGCGGCCCCGCTCCGATTCGATCGCGTGCAGGTGGCCCAGCAGCGCGCGAGGCTCGAGGGTCGTCTCGAGCAGGACCATCTGATTCAGGAAGGCTCCTTGCGGCACCGGGCCGATGGGGGCCGTCTCTTCGACGCGGGATGTCGCCACGACGCGCGTCCCGGGCAGCGTCGCGAGGCGGTTCCGCGCGGACGCGAGGTGGGCCGCCCGGTCGCCCACGTTCGACCCCAGCGCCACGTACACCCGCTCACCCTTCGCCACCGCGGAATGGTAGCCCGCCTACGCGACGCTGGCAAAGCCGCGGGTCAGCTCCCGCAGCATCGCCGCCACGTCTTCCAGTTCCCGCGTGGCGCGCTCCAGGTCCGTCAGCCCGCGCGCGGCTTCATCGGCGCGGGTGGCCACGTCGTCCGCTTCGGCGCGGTTCTTCCCGGCGATGTGCGCCACTGCGTGAATCCGCTCGCGCAGCTTCCCGAAGGCCTTGTCCTGCTCGCGGGCGGCGGCGGCGATCCGCTGCGCATGACCCGTCGCCTCGGCCGTCGCCGCCACGATCGCGTCCAGCGCTTCCAGCGCCGCCGACGAGAGCTCCTCTACGCCGCTCACGTTCACCTGCCCGCGCCGCATCTGCTCCACCACCTCGCCCACCTGCCGGTGAATGTCCTGCACCAGCTCGCCCGCCTCGAGCGCCGCGCTGCCGCTCTGCTCGGCGAGGCGACGGACTTCGTCGGCCACTACGGCGAACCCTTTGCCGTGCTTCCCGGCGCGGGCCGCCTCGATGGCGGCGTTGAGCGCGAGCAGGTTCGTCATGTCGGCCAGCTCGCGGATCGACGCGATGAACCCGGTGATCCGTCGGCTCACCTGCCCCAGCTGCTGCACCTGGCTCGAGGCTTCGCCCACGAACGCCTTGAGCGCCACCAGTCGTCCGATCGCGTCGCGGATCTGCCCCCGGTTCTTGTTCGCGACCTCGCTCGCCGTGGTGGAGGCCTGGGCGGCCTCGGTGCCGTCCTCGGAGACGCGCCGCGATACCTGAGCCAGGCTTTCCGTGGCCTCGAGCCCGCCCGAGACTTCCCCTTCCTCCGCCAGGACCCCCTGCCGGATCAGGGCCGTGGATTGGGCCACGGCCCCCGCGGCCTCGCGCATCGACTGCGCGGCACGGGCCAGGGTGGCGAGCTGTTGCGTGAGGGTCTCGACGGTCTCGACGAGGGGCCGGCGCAGCTCGGTGATGTGAATCGCGGTGGCGAGCTGATTGGCGAAGGTGTTGATGCTGAGCACGTCCTTGGCGCGGTACGTCTTGCGCTTGTGATGCTCGAGCTCGAGCGTGCCGATCACCTGGTCGCCGAACTTGAGGGGGACCATCACCAGGCTCTGGACCACGAGCGGCGCATCGGCCAGGCGCTTGTCGCGCGTCACGTCGTCGATCACGACCGCCTCGCCGGTGCGGGTCACGTGCTCGCGCAGCGCCTCGGTGTCCGGTGTCGGTTGGCCCCGATCCGGCCGGCCGATCTGCCCGCGGTACGCGAGCAGGATCGCGCCCTCCTGCCGCCGGTAGATCCGGAAGTCGCCCCAGTCCACGAGGCGGTGCGCCAGTCGCTCGATCCGGGCGAACGAATCCTCCAGGCTGATATTGCTCGTGATCACCGCCTCCATGGCGTGAATCTTGTTGAGCTCCTCGGCGGCGATCGCCTCTTCCAGCGTGTGCTTGAAGAGCAGCCCCAGCGCCCCCAGTGCCGCCGCCACGAACACCCAGGCGAGCGGCGGCCAATAGGCGACCGTGCCCACGATGATGCCGGTGGCGATCAGGCTGGCCCCGTAGCCGATGCACTCGTAGCGCAGGATGAGCAGGCGCTCGTCCTGCTCCAGCTTGCCGCGAATGATGAGGGCGAAGTAGAACAGCAGCCGGCTGATGACGAAATACGCGAGGGCGTAGAAGAACAGCGCGGGCACGAGCTCGACGTGCAGTCCCGGGGCGGTGACCTCCGAGACCCGCAGGGCGCCGGCATAGATGCCGTACGCGCCCACCAGGGCGACGACCTCGCGGCCCAGGTTCACGAGTGCCGCCCGGAACATCTTCTTCTGCCACAACCAGTCGGCGGCGAGCACGCCGCCGGCGACCGCGAGCGCGGTGGCCGGGGCGCCCACCAGCAGGCACCCGGCGAGGGCCACGAGGCCGGTCTGCGTGAGGTAGGAGTACTTGCTCAACGGCACCTGTGCGCCGCGCAGCAGGAAGGCGGCGACGGTCATGGCGACGGTCTCGAGCAGCTGGCCCGTCCAGCGCGGGTCGACGATCAGGATCGCGGCGAGAAGCAGCGACCCGCCGATCGCGAGGGCGCGGCTGTAGACGACGACGAGGCGGTTCGCGGTCATGGGGTGCGCACCGCCGCGGCGAGCTCGCGCACCAGGCGCTCCGCCGCACCGAGCCCGTCCCGCCCCAGCGCTTCGACGATCGCGCTGCCGACCACGACGCCGTCCGCCAGGGCCGCGGTGGCGCGCGCCTGTGCGGGCGTGGCGATGCCGAATCCAACGGCCAGCGGCAGCGGGCTCGCGGCGCGCACCCGGGCCACGTGCCCGGCCAGGTCCGGGGGCACCTGGTCGCGGGCGCCCGTCACGCCGAGACGGGAAATCAAGTAGAGAAAGCCGCTCGCGCCGCGCACCGCGCGCGTCAGCCGCTCCGGGCTCGTGGTGGGCGCGATCAGCCGGATCCACACGAGCGGGCTCGCCGCCACGAGCGCCTCGATCTCGGGGTCCGCTCCCGCGGGGAAGTCGGTGAGGAGGAGCCCCGAGACCCCGGCGGCCGCGGCGTCGCGCACGAAGCGCTCCAACCCGAACGCCAGGACCGGGTTCAAGTACGTCATCACGATCACCGGAATCGCCAGGCCCGCGCGGTGGATCTGTTCGAGCACGCGCGCCGCCGTCATCCCCTGGTCCAAAGCGGCCTGCGTCGAGCGCTGGATGGTGGGGCCATCGGCGAGCGGGTCCGAAAACGGGATCCCGACTTCGACGAAGTCCGCGCCCGCGTCGGCCACCACCCGCAGCGCCTCGAGCGACACGGCCGGCGTCGGGAATCCCGCGGTGAGGTAGGGGATGAGGGCGGCGCGCCGGACGGCCGGGTTGCCGCGCAAGGACCGCCAGCGTTCGGCGATCGGGTGGTCAGACAAAGTAGTCGGCGACGTTGATACCGTATTTGACCGGGTCGGTGACCTTGACGATGGTGCGGGGATAGTTGCCCTGTGCGTCGCGCTGCGCGAGGTCGACGAGGAATCCCGGGTGCACCAGGCCGCCCTCTGGCGTCGTCACCACCCGCACCATCGGGCGGTGCACATGGGTGACATCCGGGTTGGCGCCGTGGACGACCGCGACCTCGTAGGTATCGAGGATGACGCACGTGCCCACGGGGTAGATGCCGATCAGGTTGATGAACGCCTTGACGACGACGGGATCGTAGCCGCGCCGGGGGTTCTCCCACATTTCCTTGAGCACCTGGTCGGGCTGGATCGGGACGGTCTGGTAGACCCGGCGGCTCGTGGCGGCGTCGAAGCCGTCGGCGACGGCGACGATCTTCGAGTAGATGGAGAGGTCACGCCCCCGCAGCGACTTCGGGTAGCCCGTGAGATCGGTCTTCATGTGGTGCTCGTAGGCGACGATCATGCCCCGGTAGGGGATCTCGCCGTAGCCGCGCAGGCCGAACAGCGTGAGCACGCCGAGCCAGGGGTGGGCCTGCATGATGCGCCACTCCTCGTCGCTCAAGCCCCCCTGCTTGTTGAGGACCTCGAGCGGGACGCGCGACTTGCCCACATCGTGGAACAGCGCGGCCATGCCGAGGTCGTAGAGCTGCAGCTTGCTCAAGCCCAGCTTGCGGCCCAGCGCGACCGAGAAGATGCAGACGTTGACCGAGTGGGTGAAGGTGTACTCGTCGTAGTCGCGCAGCGTGGTGAGGCCCATCAGCGACGCTTCGTTGTTCAGGACCTGATCGACGATGGCCTGGACGGCCCGCTTCACCTTCTTCACGTTGGCCGTGCGGCCCATGCGGATCGAGTTGATGACCTCCTTGGTCACCGCCACCGACCGCGCGTAGGTGCGCTTCGCGGCTTCCTTCTGGCGCTCTTCGTCCTCCGCTTCCTCGTCGGTCTCGAGCGGCGGCTCGACGCCGACGTGCGTCACGCCGGCATCCGACAGCTTCTGGCTCAGCTCGAAGATCTTGTTGGGCGTGGCCTCCTTGGCGGCGTAGGACAGGAGCAGCGAGACGAAGATCTGGAGCTGCTTGCGCTCCACGCCCTCGTCGATCCGCACCGCGCCCACGCCGCACTGCCGCAGCACGCCCAGGATGTGCGAGAACGACGCGTAGTTGTCGAGGTCGAGGCGCAGGCGGGTGGAATTGACGAAGATGAACTCGCCCTGCAGCCGCAGCTCGAGCTCCTTCTCGACGTCCAGCAGGTGCTGCGTGGTCTGGGCGAGGTCGTCCAGCGCCTTCTGCACCTGCGCGTTCTCGACCGGATAGAGCTTGAGGGACCGGAACGCCGTGTACAGCACGACGAGGAAATCCCGTCCGGCGTGCCGCAGGAAGCCGTCGGTCGCCTGGACGGTATCCGCGATGGAGGCGCGGGGGGGCGGGCCGCCGCCGGTCACGCGCCCACCTCGCGCAGCGCCCGGGTCACGGCGTTGCGCACCAGCGGCTCTTTGTCCTGGGCCGCCCGCTCGAGCACCGCCCGCGCTTCGGGGGTGCGGATCTTACCGAGCGCCATCGCCGCGCACGCCCGGGTCTCGGGGTCCTCCCGCTTGCCGAGCAGACCCTTGGCCACGAGCAGCTTGTCGAGCGCGGCGATGCCCTTCGCGCCCACCAGCGCGCCGTACGCTTCGAAGAACGCCATCTTCTCCGTCAGGTCGGCGTTGCGGAGCTTGGAGCCGCTCACGATCGCCTCGACCCGCCCGGCGGCGTTGCGGTAGCCCCGGGACGCCACAAACCGTACGGCCGCGATGCGGACGTCGCGGTCGTCGTCGTCGATCGCCCGCTCGAGCAGGCGCAGCCCGGACGGGCTGGCGATGGCCGTGAGCGCTTCGACCACGGCCAGCTTGAGGGCCCGATCGCCCGACGCGAGCAGCGGCTCCATCCCGTCCGGCGCGCCGGGGAGCTTGAGGCGCCCGGCGAGCTTCACCATTTCCAGCTGCGCGGCGCCGTCCTCGCTCCCCAGGGCCTTGAGCACTTCGCCGGGGTTGGCCTGCGCGAGGCGCGCGGCGGCCGCCTGCACGAGATCCTTCACCCGCTCGTTGTGGAGCTTCGCGATCCAGCCCATGAGCGTCGGCAGCGCTTCGGGGCTGAGCTCCTGGAACAGCTCGGCGAGCTCCTCCTCGGTGGGGTGCATCGCCGCCTCGTCGAGCGACTGCAGCAGCTGCGACAGCGCGTCCTGTTGCGACAGGCGGCTGGGCAGCCCCTCCAGCGTCTTGCGATGCTCGGGGATGATCTCGCGCGCGCGCTGCAGGATCGCCCGCGTTTCGCGGAGAATGTAGGCGACGGAGCGAAAGTCGCCGGCCCCCAGCAGATAGGGAATGAAGTTCTCGACGATCGAGATCAGCTCCGCCCGCACGGTCCCGTACGTCTGCAGCTCGAGCAAGTCGAACAGCATCGACAGGACATTGCGGCGCAGGTCCTGGGAGTACTCGCGATCGACGTCTTTCTTGAGGTAATCGACCTCGTTGTCCTCGAGGAAATACAGCGTCGTATCGAAATCGTCGATCGACACCAGCCCCTCGCGCTTGGGCGGCGCCTCGTCCTGCACCTGCTGTCGTACGTGAGGTGGTGCCGCGGAGGGGATCGTGTCGCCCTTCTCGATCGGGACCGCGTTCTCCGAGGCGAGCTCGCGGAATGTGTACGCCACGAACTGGAAGTCCTGCGCCCACAGCAGCGTCAGCAGGTCGTCCGGAGCGTCGGCCTGGAGGTTGCGCGCCTGCTGCAGCACGCCCAGGAACCGCACGATCTCGGTCTCTTCCACGCCGGGCCGGAAGGTGAGCGAGCGGACCCCGTCCTTGAACAGCGTCCAGGCGATGCTCTCGTTGCGCTGATCCTGGCTGTAGACGACGTTGTCCTCCCAGCGCAGCTCCGTCTCGCCCACGTCGAATACCAGATCGTCGGTCGCCTGCCAGATCTGGCGGAACGCCGCGCGGATGTTGTCGACCGCACGCTGGTAGACCGGGTTGTTCGGCAGGTAGAGCTGCGTGGCCCTGATCCCCTTGGAGAGGACCTGCATCAGCTCTTCGACCTGCTGCGGTGGCAGCGCCAGCTCGGGTACGGGCGCGTTCGTCAGAGAGTGGCTCCCGTCAGTTCCGCGACCATCGCGACGTCCTTGTCGCCCCGGCCGCTCAGGTTCAGCACGACGAGGTCGCCCGCACGAAACGTCCCCCGGCGACCCAACACCCACGCGACGGCGTGGGCGCTCTCCAGCGCGGGCAGGATCCCTTCGAGACGCGAGAGCGCCGCGAACGCCTGCAACGCCTGCCGATCCGTCACTGCCTCATACAATACGCGGCCGCTGTCTTTGAGGTAAGCGTGTTCGGGTCCGACACCGGGATAATCGAGGCCCGCCGACACGCTGTGCGCGGGTTGCACCTGCCCGTCGGCGCTCTGCAGCAGGTAGCTCAGGCTGCCGTGGAACACGCCCGGCCGCCCGCGCCCGAGCGACGCGGCGTGGCGACCCGTATCGACGCCCTCGCCCGCGGCCTCCACGCCCACGAGCGCTACGTCCCGGTCGTCCAGGAAGGCGGTGAAGATCCCCATGGCGTTGGAGCCGCCGCCCACGCACGCGACCACCGTGCCCGGCAGGCGACCCCAGCGCTCCAGCACCTGCGCCCGTGCCTCGCGGCCGATCACCGACTGAAAGTCGCGCACGATGCGCGGGAACGGGTCGGGCCCCACCACCGAGCCGATGATGTAGTGCGTGGTGGTGACGTTCGTGACCCAATCGCGCAGCGCTTCGTTGGTCGCGTCCTTCAGGGTGCGCGTGCCCGACGTCACGGGCACCACCCGCGCCCCCATCAGCTCCATGCGGTATACGTTGAGCCGCTGGCGCCGCATGTCCTCTTCTCCCATGTACACGACACACTCGAGCCCGAAGCGCGCGCACACCGTCGCCGTCGCCACGCCATGCTGGCCCGCGCCCGTCTCCGCGATGATGCGCCGCTTCTGCATCCGCCGGGCGAGCAGCGCCTGCCCCAGCGTGTTGTTGATCTTGTGCGCCCCGGTGTGATTCAGATCCTCCCGCTTGAGCGCGATGACCACGCCGGCGCCGACCTCCGCGGCGAGCCGCGGCGCCTCGGTGAGCGGGGTGGGGCGGCCGACGTAATCCTTGAGCAGCCCCTCGAGCTCGGCCCGGAAGCCCGGGTCGCGCTGCGCCGTCTCGTACACCCGTTCCAGCTCTTCGAGCGCGGCCATGAGCGTCTCGGGGACGTAGCGGCCGCCATACGGTCCAAAACGACCCGGCGCGCGCGGGCTGGCTTCAGATGCCATGCGAGCCTCCGGCTCGACGCGCGCACGGTCTGTTCGGCGTTCCGCGCTCCGACTTCCGCGTTTCCATCACCGCCCCCTTCCTTTTCTCGGGACGCCCGTCAGCTCCCGTACCGCCGACCCCGGATCGCCGCTCCGCGCCACCGACGTCCCCACCAGCACCAGGTCCGCGCCCGCCGCCGCCATCCGCCCGACGTCCTCGCGGGTCTCGATGCCGCTCTCGGCGACCACCGGCACGCCGGCGGGAACGCGCGCCACCAGTCGCTCCGCCAGCCCGAGATCGACTGCGAAGGTCCCGAGGTCACGGCTGTTCACGCCCAGCGCCGTCGGCTCGACCGCGAGCGCGGGATCCAGCTCGGCGTCCGCATGGACCTCCACCAGCACGCCCAACGCGAGCCCCCGGGCCGCATCCGCCAGCGTCCGCAGCCGCTCGGGCGCGAGCGCCCGCACGATCAAGAGCACGGCGCTCGCTCCCGCCGCCCGCGCCTCGTACAGCTGCAGCTCGTCGAGAATGAAGTCCTTGCGGAGCACCGGGACGCTCACGCAGCGCACCACTCGGGACAGGTCGTCGAGCGTTCCCCCGAAGTGCCGCTCGTCGGTCAGCACCGAGATCGCCACCGCCCCTCCCTGCTCGTACGCCCGCGCGAGCGCCGCGGGATCGAGGTCCTCGCGGATCGCGCCTGCCGACGGAGACCGTCGCTTGACTTCGGCAATCACGCCGATCGTCGGCCCCGCGAGCGCCGGCGCGAGGGGGCGCGGCTCCGGCGCGAGCGCCGCCCGGCGCGCGAGCTCCCGCGCCTGGGGACGCAACGTCGCAATGCGCTCCCGCGTGGTGCTGAGAATGGCGTCGAGACGGCTTTCTTGCATGCTTGCGTTCGGTCGATTTTCGGGTAGATTAGCCTTCGGTTTCCGTTCGGGAGAAAGCGTGCCGCTCACCCGCCGTCAGCGCGAGATTCTCGATTTCATCTCGGGGCAGATCACCGCCCAGGGATACGCCCCGAGCTTCGAGGAGATCGCGCAGCGCTTCACGTTCCGCTCGCTCGCCACCGTGCACGAGCACCTCACGAACCTCGAGCGCAAGGGCTACATCCGTCGCGCGCACAACGAGAGTCGCGGCATCGAAGTCGTGCCGCCGCGCGGTCAGACCGGCGCCAGCGAGCTGCCGCTGTACGGACTGGTCGCGGCCGGCGAGCCGATCGAGGCGGTGAGCGGCAGCGACACCATCGCGGTGCCCGACGAGTTGGTACCCCGTCGCGGCCGCAGCTACGTGCTGAAGGTGCGCGGTCAGTCGATGATCGACGAGCACATCAAGGACGGCGATTTCATCGTGGTCCACGAGCGCAACCAGGCCGACAACGGGCAGACCGTGGTCGCGCTGGTGCAGGGCTCGAGCGCCACCGTCAAGCGATTCTATCGCGAGCCGGGAGGCTGGATCCGGCTCGAGCCCGCGAATCCCGCCATGACGCCGCTCCGCCTCAACGAGCGCGACGTTACGGTTCAGGGGGTCGTCGTGGGCGTCATCCGGAGGTATTAGTGCCGTTCCAACTCGGTGCCGGGCGACACTGGTCACTCTGTCAGCCGCGCTCAGTTGGAACGGCATTGGTCGCGCGGCGCAGGCCTTCCAGCGCTGCGCGACCCTTCCCCGCGCGCACCACCTCGCGTGCCCGTGTGACCCCGTCCGCGTACGAGTCCGCCAGTCCCGCCACGTAGATCGCCGCGCCCGCGTTGAGCAGGAGCGCGGCGAGACCGGCAGTGTCGTGGCCCCCGTCGCCCAGCAGCCGCTCGATCCGTGCCGCATTGGCCGCGGGCGCCGCTCCGGCGAGCGGCGTCACGTCGGCGATGGCGAGGCCGTAGTGGTCGGGATCGAGCTCCCACGCCGTCACTTCTCCCGCCTTCACCTCCCACACGTCGCTGATGCCCTGCGGCGCGATCTCGTCCATCCCGATCCGGCCGTGCACGACCAGCGCGTGGTCCGTCCCGAGGCGCGCCAGCGCGGCGGCGACGAGGGGCGCGCGGTCCCGCTCGGCTACGCCCACGACCTGCCGTTGCACGCCCGCGGGGTTGGCGAGCGGGCCCAGCAGGTTCATCACGGAAGGCACGGCGAGCTCGCGGCGGATCGGACCCGCGTGCTTCATGGCGGGGTGAAAGTTGGGCGCGAACAGGAACGTCACGCACGTTGCGCGCAATACGCGCGCCGCGTCGGCGGCGTCGAGCGCGATCCGCACGCCCAGCGCTTCCAGCACGTCGGCGGACCCGCACTGCGACGTGAACGAGCGGTTGCCGTGCTTGGCGACCGACGCGCCCGCCCCCGCCGCGACGAACGCCGCGGCGGTCGAAATGTTGAACGTGGACACGGTCCCGCCACCGGTGCCACAGGTGTCGACCAGGTGTGCGCCGTGCGCCTCCACCCGTACCATGGCCTCGCGCAGCGCCCGCGCGGCGCCGGCGATCTCCTCGGCGGTCTCGCCCTTCACGCGCAGGCCGATGAGCAGCGCGGCGATCTGCACCGGGGTGGCTTCGCCGCGCATCACCGCGCCGAAAACCTCGGTCGCGTGGCGCTCGCTCAGCGACTGGCGGTTGGCGAGGGCGGCGATCGCCCGGGGGAGCGGCGCGGGTGCGGGCTGGGACGACGGGGGCACGGGACTCGGGGGTTTCGGGCCTGGCAAAGCTACCCCGCAAAATCGCGTTTTGTCAAATGCCACAACGGGTTGCGTGGCTTGATTGACCCTTCGTTTCGCCCTATCTTTCGGCCGTGACCAGCCGGCCCTACCTCGCCGTGGCGCAGTACGACGGGGCGGAGTTCGCGGGCTGGCAGCGGCAACCGGATGGCCGGACGGTGCAGGCCGAGTTCGAGGCGGTGCTGGAGAAGCTGATGGGCCGGCCCACCGCGGCGACCGGCGCCGGCCGGACCGACACCGGCGTGCACGCGCTGGGTCAGGGAGTCGGGTTCCTGGCGAGCGAGCGCTGGGCGGCCGACACGGCGGGGTTGCACCGGGCCCTGAATGCCCTGCTGCCGCGCGATATCTGGGTGGAGCGGCTGCAGGCGATGCGGCCCGGGTTTCACGCGCGCAACAGCGCGCTGGCCCGGCGTTACCGCTACGTGATCGGCACGGACGAGGCGGCGCGCTCGCCGTTTCGGCGGCCGTACGAATGGGCGCTCGGGCGCCCGCTCGAGGTGACGTTGCTGGCGCGTGCCGCGGAGCTGCTCGTCGGCGAGCACGACTTCCGCGGCCTCGCGGCGAGCGGTGCGCGCTCGACCCGACCCCACTACCGCAGCCGCGTGGCGCTCGCCGAGTGGGCGCCGCGGACTGACGGAGCGGGGGTGACGTTCACGATCGAGGCCGACCGGTTCCTGCATCGCATGGTGCGCTTTCTCGTGGGCGCCATGGTCGACGTCGCGTTGTGCCGGCGCCCGCTCGAGGATCTTCCCCGTCTGCTCAGCGCGACCGACAACCAGGCGGCGAGCCCGCCGGCGCCGCCCCAGGGCCTGTATCTCGAGGCGGTGCGTTATCCCGCTGACCTCTACGCCGAGGCCTGAGCCATGAAGTTCTTCCTCGATACCGCGAGCCTCAAGGACATCAGCTGGGCGGCCCAGGCTGGCTTGATCGACGGGATCACGACCAACCCGTCGCTCCTCGCCAAGCAGGCCGGTGACCTGGACCCGCGGGACGTGCTGAAGGAGATCTGCTCGCTCGTCGACGGCCCCGTCTCCGCCGAGGTGGTCGCCGTGGACACCGACGGGATGGTGCGCGAAGGCAAGCAGCTCGCCCGGATCGCGGACAACATCGTCGTGAAGATTCCGATGCTCGAGGCGGGCATGGTCGCGGTGCGGCGGCTCGCCGGCGAGGGCATCAAGACGAACGTCACGCTCTGCTTCTCGAGCGTGCAATGTCTCGTCGCCGCCAAGGCGGGCGCGACGTACGTGAGTCCCTTCATCGGCCGGCTCGACGACGTGGGTCAGGAGGGGATGGACGTGATCCGCGAGGCGCGCGTCATCTTCGACAACTACCAGATCGCCACCGAAATTCTGGCGGCCTCGATCCGCCATCCGCGCCACGTGGTGGAAGCGGCGATGATCGGCGCGGACGTCGCCACCATGCCCCCCGACGTCCTGAAAAAGCTGCTGCTCCACCCGCTCACCGACCGCGGGCTGGAGCAGTTCCTCGCTGACTGGAACACGCTCGCGGCGCGCGCGAAGGCGCAGGTTTGACCTACAGCTCACCCCTCTCCCAGCGCTACGCCTCCCCGGCGATGCAGGCCCTGTGGGGAGAGCGGCGCCGAATCGGTCTGTGGCGACGACTCTGGCTCGCCTTGATGGAGGTCGAGCGCGAGCTGGGGCTCGACATCCCCGAGCGGGCGCTCGCGGAGCTGCGCGCGCACTTGGACGATGCCGACTTGGAGCGCGCGGCCGAGCACGAGAAACGGCTGCGGCACGACGTGATGGCTCACATCCATCACCTCGGCGAGCAGGCGCCCGCCGCGCGACCGTTCCTTCACCTCGGCGCAACCAGCGCCTACGTCACGGACAACACCGACCTGATCCTCATGCGGGAGGGCCTGCAGCTCCTGCTGGGCCGCATCGCGGCGGTGCTGGTCGCGCTTGCCAAGCTGGCGCGTCGGGAGCGCGCCGTGCCGTGCCTGGCCTACACGCACTTCCAGCCGGCGCAGCTCACCACCGTCGGGAAGCGGGTCACCCTGTGGATGCAGGAGTTTCTGCTCGACGCGGAGGAGCTGCTGCACCGGCTCGACGCGCTGCAGTTCCGCGGCGTCAAGGGAACCACGGGAACCCAGGCGAGCTTCCTCGAGCTGTTCGACGGCGACGACGAGAAAGTGCGCGAGCTCGATACACGGGTGGCGCTGAAGATGGGCTTCACCAAGGTTTTCCCCGTTACGGGTCAGACGTACACCCGCAAGCTCGACGCGCAGGTGCTCGCGGCGCTCGCCAGCGTGGCGCAGTCGGCCGCGAAGCTCGCCACCGACATACGCCTGCTGCAGCACGAGGGGGAGATCCTGGAGCCGTTCGAGAGCGACCAGGTGGGCTCGTCGGCGATGGCGTACAAGCGCAACCCGATGCGCGCCGAGCGCATCACGGGTCTGGCGCGCTTCGTGATCGAGCTCGAGGGGAACGCCTGGCACACGGCATCCGAGCAGTGGCTCGAGCGCACGCTCGACGACAGCGCCAACCGCCGGCTGGTGCTGCCCGAGGCGTTTCTGGCGAGCGACGCCATCCTCGTGCTCGCCACCAACGTGGCCGCCGGACTGGAGGTGCGCGAGGCCGTGATCGCGCGACACGTGGCCGTCCAGCTCCCCTTCCTCGCGACCGAGCGACTGCTCATGCGCGGCGTGAAGGCTGGGGGAGACCGCCAGCGACTGCACGAAGTGATCCGTACGCACAGCCTCGCGGTCGCGCAGGCGATCGCGGAGCAAGGGGTCGCGAACGACCTGCTCGAGCGCCTGGCGCGCGACCCCGCCTTCAAGGCCCTGCACGTCGCGCTCGCCCCCGGAGAGCTCGATCCAGCGGCGTACGTGGGCCGGGCGCCCCGCCAGGTGGACGACTTCCTCGAGCGCGTGCTGCCGGGTGTGCTGCACCAGATCGAGGCGGTGGCGCCCGCCGTCGCAACGGCCGAGGTGAACGTATGACCGCTCCGCTGGTCGCGAGCGCCCTGCCCCTGCCGCTCGTGCGGCGGGGGAAAGTGCGCGAGGTGTACGAGATCGACGCCGACACGCTGCTGCTCGTGGCGAGCGACCGGGTGAGCGCGTTCGACGTGGTGTTGCGGGAGCCGGTGCCGCACAAGGGCGCGGTGCTCACGCAGCTCAGCGCGTTCTGGTTCGAGCGCCTGGCATCGGTGATCTCGAGCCACTTTCTCTCGGCCGATGCGGACGAGATCGTGGCCCGGGTTCCGGCCCTCGCCGACCATCGCCCTACCCTGACGGGCCGGGCCATGTTGGTTCGTCGAACGACGCCGGTGCCGTTCGAGTGCGTGGTGCGGGGATACATCACCGGGTCTGCCTGGGCGGAATACAAGAAGAACGGCACACTCGCGGGGGAGCCGCTCCCGGCTGGACTGGTCGAGAGCGCGCGGCTCGATCCGCCGATCTTTTCCCCCGCCACGAAGGCCGAGGTGGGGCACGACGAGAATATCACGTTCACGCACGTCGTGCAGGCGGTCGGCCGGTCGCGGGCGGACCAGCTGCGGGATGCGAGCCTCGACCTGTACGAGGCAGGCCGCCAGCACGCGGCCCGACGCGGCATCATCATCGCCGACACCAAGTTCGAGTTCGGCACGGCGCCGGATGGCAGGCTCCTCGTCATCGACGAGATCCTCACCCCCGATTCGTCGCGCTTCTGGCCCGGGGATCGCTATCAGCCCGGCAGGAGCCAGCCGAGCTTCGACAAGCAGCCGTTGCGTGACTACCTCGCGGGCCTGAAACAGCAAGGCGAGTGGGACGGCAACGCGCCGCCGCGGCCCTTGCCAGCGGAAGTGGTGCGGGCGACGAGCGAGCGGTACCTAGAAGCCTATCGGCTGATCACCGGGAGGGTACTGGAGACCGCATGACGAGCGCGGAACGCGGAACGCGGAGCGCGGAACAGCGGGAGAGGTGTCGTGAGGCGAACGACCTTGCACTGCCGTTCCGCGTTCCGCGTTCAACGTTTCGCGTTTGGGGTGGGGGGTGGCGGTGAGGGTGGCCCCCGAAGGCTGGCCCTTTATTCTGCCCGGCTGGGCGCTCGTGGTGCTCGGCGCGTGGGTGGCGCGCGGGTCGCCGTGGGTGTGGGTGCCGGAAGGGGTCCTGTTCCTGATCGCGGTCTGGCTACTGGTCTTCTTCCGCGACCCGATCCGCGCGGGACCGCGTGGCGATCGGTACGTGATCGCGCCCGCGGACGGCAAGATCGTCGACGTCCGCGTGGTGGACGAGCCCATGTACCTGAAGACCCAGGCGACGCGCATCTCGATCTTCATGAGCGTGTTCGACGTGCATGTGAACCGCTATCCGGCCACGGGCACGGTGGAGCTGGTGCGCTACAACCCGGGGCGCTTCCTGCACGCCGCCTCCGACAAGGCGAGCCTCGACAACGAGCAGGCGTCGGTCGGCGTGCGCGCGGCGCGGGGCCCGCTGCTGGTGCGGCAGATCGCCGGGCTCGTCGCGCGCCGTATCGTCACCGACGGCACGGTGGGCGCGCGCGCGACGCAAGGGGGGCGCATGGGGATCATCCGATTCGGCTCGCGCGTGGATGTGTTTCTCGCCGCCGCCGCGCGGCCGGCGGTGCGCGTGACCGTGGGAGACCGGGTGCGGGCGGGGGCGAGCGTGCTGGCGGAGTACGTGCCGTGAGGGCCTTCCCCGCTCCGTCGATGCGGCGCGTCGTGATCGTCGTGCCCAGCCTGTTCACGCTCTTCAACCTGTTCTTCGGCATCTGGTCCATCGTGCTGGCATCGCGCGGCGAGTTCTACCGGGCGGGGTGGTACATCTTCTTCGCCGGCATTCTCGACACGCTCGACGGCCGGGTCGCCCGGCTCTCCAAGACCGGCACCCGCTTCGGGGCGGAGCTCGACAGCCTGGTGGACGTCGTGAGCTTCGGGGTCGCTCCCGCCTTCCTCATCTATCAGCTCGAGTTCGCGAGCGGGGGACAGGCGGAGTGGATCTTCTGCTACTTCTACGTGATGGCGGCCGCGATCCGGCTGGCCCGGTTCAACATCACGCAGGCGGGTCGTGCGAAGCGGTCCTTCATCGGTCTGCCGTCGCCCGCCGCGGGCATGACGTTGGCGACCTTTTACCCGTTCACCACCACGGCCTTGTATCAGCAGGTGTTCCGCGTCCTGCCGCGCCATCACCTGATGCAGTTTCTGATGATCGGGCTCACCATCCTGATGGTGAGCAACGTGCGCTACGCCACCATGCCGCGGGCCGGTGTGCGGACGCTGCGCGGGCTCCTGGGGATCGCGACGATCCTCTTTATTCTGGTCTTCGGCATTCTCGAGCACGACGCGTTCTTCTTCCCTCTGGGTGTCGCGTACATGGCGTATGGTGTGCTGCGGGCCACGGTGCTCGGCTTCTTCTTCGAAGTCAGCGAGGACGAGGAAGCCGAGATCGCCGGGCCGATCGTGATCGCGAACGGCGAGGGAGACGCCGAGGCGTATACCCCGCCCCGGGGCATCGCACCGCGCGGGGGCCCGCGATGAGCGCGTTCCGGGTCGAGGTGCGGGTCATGCCTCGGGCCGCCCTGCTCGACCCGCAGGGTCAGGCGGTGGAGCACGCGCTGCACGCCCTGGGGTTCGGGGAGGTGGCCCAGGTGCGCATGGGCAAGCATCTGGTCCTCGAGGTCAAGGCCGCGACGCGCGACGAAGCGCTCGCCCGCGCCCGCGCCATGTGCGACCGCCTGCTCGCCAATCCGGTCACCGAGGACTACGATGTCGTGGTCGGCGGGGGAGCCGCCCGATGAAGCGGGTCGCCGTGATCGTGTTTCCCGGCTCGAACTGCGACGCGGACGCGCTCGCAGCCGCGCGCGACGCCGGCTCGGACGCCTATTTCGTCTGGCACCGCGATACCACCCTGCAGGGGGCCGACGTCGTCGTTCTCCCGGGGGGCTTCAGCTACGGCGACTATCTCCGCTCGGGCGCGATCGCGCGGTTTGCTCCGGTGATGACGGCCGTGGCCGAACACGCGCGCGCCGGCGGCTCCGTGCTCGGCATCTGCAACGGGTTCCAGATCCTGTGCGAAGCCGGGCTGCTCCCGGGCGGCCTGATGCGGAACGCGCGGCTGCGATTCCTGTCGTGCCCCGCGTGGGTGCGGGTCGAGCAGCCCGACACGCCGTTCACCTGTCTGTACGAGCGAGGGGAAGTCCTCGAGATCCCGATCGCCCATGGGGACGGGCGCTACGTGGTGGACGCGCGCACGGCCGCCGAGCTCGAGGCGACGGGGCGGGTGGTGTGGCGCTACGTGCGCGACAATCCGAACGGCTCGACCAACGATATCGCCGGCGTGACCAACACCGGCCACAACGTGGTGGGCATCATGCCGCACCCGGAGCGCCGCAACGCCCCGGCACTGGGCGGTCAGGACGGCGCCCGTGTCTTTCTTTCGATGGAGGCTCGACATGCGACGCAGCACGCTGTGGATGTGCGCGCTCGTGACGGTCGCCACCTCAGGGTGTAAGCAGGTCAGCGACCAGTACGCCAAGATCAAGGAGACCATCCAGGCGAAGATCGCCCAACGCCGGGGACGGGCGCCCACGCCCCCGCAGCCCGCGCCTCCGATTCCTCGGGTGAGCGCCGATACGCCGCTCGCGTCGGCCGCTCCCCCACCCGCCGCGCCGCCTGCTGCACGCGGCCGTCGACGCGTGGAGCAGGCGCCCGAGCTCCCGCGCCCCGCCCGCGACGTTCCCTACGAGTCGCCCGACACAGGCACGATCGCTCCGGGCATGGGCGAGAAGGAGATCTACGCCCTGTGGGGCCCGCCGATCAGCGTGCGCCATCGGGGAGAGATGACGTTCTTGTACTTCCGCAATGGCTGCGAGTACACGTGCGGGACGGAAGACGTGGTGTTCCTCCAGAACGGGCAGGTCGTGGACGCCGTGCTGCGCTGGCCCGGGCACGGCTACAGCGGGCAATCGTCCTCGCCGGCCGCGACGCCGCCGCACGGTCCCGCACGTCCCGGTGGTGACACCCTGACGGTCAAGTCGCCCTCGACGCCGGGAGGCCGATGACCGAAAAGCCCAGCCGCAACGAAGAAGAATACTTCGCGCGGCGTGACGCGGAGCTGCTGCGCCAGCAGCGCGCCAGCGCGCAACAGGCGGCGGCGCAGGTCGAGCGCCGGTCCCATCACATGAAGTGCCCCAAGTGCGGCTACGATCTGATCACCGGCGAGTGGCACGGGATCCAGATCGACCAGTGCACGCACTGCCACGGGTTGTGGTTCGACGCAGGCGCGGCGGAGAGCGTGCTCGCCCACCCCGAGCCGAACGTGATCGCCCGCGTGTTCCGGGCCGTGCTGCGGGGCGTGTCCGGGGCCAAGGCGTCGGACACGTGAAGGCCAGCGCGTTCCCCGGCGATCCCCCGATCACGCCGCAGCTCGTTCGCGATCACAACCTCACCGACGCCGAATACAGCCGCATCACCGCGCTCTTGGGGCGGACGCCCACGTTCGCCGAGCTGGGCGTGTTCTCCGCCCTCTGGAGCGAGCACTGCTCCTACAAGCATTCGCGCCCGATCTTGCAGACCTTCCCCACGTCGGGCCCACAGGTCGTGCAGGGCCCGGGCGAGAACGCCGGCGTGCTGCGACTGCCGGGCGGGTGGGCCGTGGCGTTCAAGATCGAGTCGCACAACCACCCCTCGGCCGTCGAGCCCTACCAGGGAGCGGCCACGGGTGTGGGCGGCATTCTGCGCGACGTCTTCACCATGGGCGCGCGTCCGGTGGCGGTGCTCAACAGCCTGCGCTTCGGATCGCTCGACGACGCGCGCCATCGCTACCTCTGCGCCGGCGTCGTGAAGGGCGTGGGGGACTACGGCAACTGTGTGGGCGTGCCGACGCTGGGCGGTGAAGTCGACTTCGGCGCGAGCTATGGCGGGAATCCGCTCGTCAACGCCATGTGCGTCGGCCTGCTGCGGGAGCAGGACCTCATCACGGCGGCGGCGCACGGCGTCGGGAACGTCCTGCTCGTGGTGGGATCGCGCACGGGCCGCGACGGCATTCACGGGGCGTCGTTCGCCTCCGAGGAGCTGACACGCGAGAGCGAGCAGCGGCGGCCCCAGGTGCAGGTGGGTGACCCCTTCACCGAGAAGCTGCTGCTCGAGGCGAGCCTCGAGCTGATCGCGTCCGGCCACATCGTGGCCATCCAGGACATGGGAGCGGCGGGACTCACCTCGTCGTCGGCGGAGATGGCGGCACGGGGGGGCGTGGGCGTGGAGATCGACCTGGCCCGCGTGCCCACACGGGAGCCCGGGATGACACCCTACGAGGTCCTGCTCTCCGAGTCGCAGGAGCGGATGCTGGTGGTGGCCAAGGCCGACCGCGTGGCGCAGGTCGAGGCGATCGCGGCCAAGTGGGAGCTCGGCGCCACGCCGATCGGCCGCGTCACCGACGACGGCCTGTATCGCGCGACGTGGGGCGACCAGGTGGTGGTCGAGATCCCCGGTCAGCGATTAATCGACGATTGTCCGGTCTATCACCCGGAGGCGCGCGAGGATCCCGCCATCGGCGCGCTGCGGCGCAGTTCCCCGTCCCCCGTTCCTCATCCACCCTCCCCTGGGGAGGCGCTCCTGACGCTGCTCGATCACCCTCCCATCGCCTCGAAGCGCTGGGTCTACGAGCAGTACGACTCGACCGTACAGGCGAGCACCGTGCTCGGGCCGGGCGGCGATGCCGGCGTGATTCGGGTGCGGGGCCTAGAATTCGGCCTCGCGGTGACCGTGGACGGCAACAGCCGCTACGTGCGACTCGATCCGTACGAGGGGGGCAAGGCCGCGGTCGCGGAAGCCGCGCGCAACGTCGCGTGCACCGGCGCCCGGCCCCTGGGCATCACCGATTGCCTCAACTTCGGCAGCCCCGAGCGCCCGGCGGTGTTTCACCAGTTCAAGGAGAGCTGTCGCGGGATCGCCGACGCGTGTCGCGCGCTCGACACGCCCGTCACGGGCGGCAATGTGTCGTTCTACAACGAGAGTCCCACGGGCGCGGTCGATCCGACGCCCGTCGTGGGCATGGTCGGCCTGCTCGCTCGGGTGGAGCGGGCGGTGCCGAGCCACGCGCGCGCTCAGGGCGATGCGATCGTGGTGCTGGGCGAGACGCGCGCCGAGCTGGGCGGGTCGCAGCTGTGGGAAGCCGTGTACGCGTTCGCGGGAGGCACGCCGCCGCGCGTGGACCTGGCGCGGGAGCGCCAGCTGGTCGATTACCTCGTGGCGGGGGCGGAGCGGGGTCTGTTTCACTCGGCGCACGACTGCTCCCAGGGCGGACTCGCCGTCGCGCTCGCCGAGGTCGCGATGGGCGGGCCGTACGAGGAGACGGGCTATGGGCTCGACGTCGATCTTACGCCTTACGGCTTGGGCCTTGCGGCCGAAGCACTCCTGTTCAGCGAGTCGCACGGACGGGCGCTGGTCACCTGCGCCGCGGAGCGGGCGGCCGCCGTCGCGGCGCTCGCACAGGAGCTGGGCGTGGCGGCGCAGGCCATCGGGACGGTGGGCGAGCGCGGCGGCGCCGTGCGTGTGCGGCTGCGCGATGCGGCGTTCGAGCACCCCGTGGACCGGTTGCGACAGGTATATTTCACGGCACTTCCCCGACGCATGGGAGACTGACAGACGCATGTGCGGCATCGTTGGCGTCACGGGCGTCCCCGACGCGGCACGCGTCGCCTACCTCGGGCTCTACAGCCTGCAGCATCGGGGCCAGGAGTCGGCGGGGATGGTGGTCGTGAACGGCGAGGGCGTCGCCCGGTCGCACCGCGGCATGGGGCTCGTCTCCGACGTGTTCGGCGAGCGGGTCCTGAGCGAGCTCCCGGGCGACGTCGCCATCGGACACACGCGCTACTCGACCGCCGGCACGTCGGTGCTCGCCAACGCGCAGCCGATGCTCGCCGGGTACCGCGAGGGCCCGCTCGCGCTGGCGCACAACGGCAACCTCACCAACGCCGTCCAGCTCCGCTCCGATCTCGTCGCCAAAGGGTCCATCTTCCAGACCTCCTCCGACAGCGAAGTGCTGGTGCACCTGATCGCGCGCTCAGAGGCACGCGAGCCGGAAGACCAGCTGCTCGACGCGCTGGAGCGGGTGGAGGGAGCGTACTCGCTCCTGATCACCGTGGGGCG
>QHUU01000053.1 GCA_003222155.1 Gemmatimonadota bacterium
AGCCGGGCGTCGGCCACGGAAGTGCTCTGCTACGGCACGGCGGTGGTACTCGAGTGAGCGTCCGGGCGAGCGCGACATCCGTGGCCGCGCCGGCCGATGGAGCGCCGGCACCGCGCGTTCCGGCGCCCGCCGCCGGTTCCGCGGGGCGAACCCGACCGACCGTGGTGATCGTCGGCGCCGGCTTCGGCGGGCTGCGGGCGGCGCGTGCGCTGGGCGACGCGCCCGTCGACGTGGTGCTGGTGGATCGTCACAACTACCACTTGTTCCAGCCGCTGCTCTATCAGGTCGCCACCGCCGGCCTCGAGCCCGAGCAGATCGCGCGGCCCGTACGCGCGGTGCTCCGCCGCCAGCGCAACTTCGAGTTCCGTATGACCGAGGTGACGGGCCTCGACCCGAATGGGAAGCGCGTCGTCACCACCGATGGTGCGATCGCCTACGACTATCTCATCCTCGCCGTGGGCGGCGAAACGAACTACTTCGGGCTCGACGGCGTCGTGCGGCACGGGTTCGGCCTGAAGGACATTCCCGAAGCCATCCGCATCCGCAACCATGTCCTGCACGCCTTCGAGCGGGCGATGCTCGAGCCCGACCCCGAGCGTCGCCGCGCCTGGCTGACGTTCGTCGTGGTGGGCGGCGGGCCGACCGGCGTCGAGATGGCGGGTGCGCTCTCGGAGCTGATCCGGCTGGTGCTGGTGAAGGACTACCCGCGCCTCAACGTGAAAGACGTGCGCGTGCTGCTGCTCGAGGCGACGGACCGTCTGCTCGGGCCCATGCCGCCACGCCTGCGTGAGGCCGCGGCCGAGACCCTGTGGCGCAAGAAGCACGTCGAGGTGCGCTTCGGGGCGACGGTCGCCGACTACGACGGCGAGCGGGTGCTGCTGAAGAGCGGGGAAGTGATCCCGGCGCGCAGCCTGATCTGGGCGGCGGGCGTCCAGGCGGTGTCCCTCACGGCGCGGCTCGGGCTCCCCACGGTGCGGCAGGGACGCGTGCCCGTCGCGCCGACGCTCGAGGTGCCGGAGCATCCCGACATCTACGTCATCGGCGACGCCGCCTATCTCGAAGTCAACGGGGCGCCCCTGCCGATGATGGCCCCGGTCGCCATCCAGATGGCTCGGACCGCAGCCGCCAACATCCGCCGTCGGCTCGCCGGACAGCCGCCCGCGACTTTCGATTACCACGACCCGGGCTCGCTCGCTACCATCGGCCGTAACGCCGCCGTGGCCTACATCCGCGGCATCGCGTTCACCGGCTTCCCGGCCTGGGTGGTGTGGCTGGTGGTGCACATCATCCAGCTGATCGGGTTCCGCAACAAGCTGTTCGTGCTCTTGAACTGGGCGTGGGACTATTTCTTCTACGAGCGCGCCGCGCGGCTGATCACGTCGATGGACTGATCATCGGGGCGTCCAACGGGGTACGGTGGGTCGCTGCCGAGTCCGCGCGCGCGCCGTGCGCACCCGACGCACCACGCCGTTCCAGCCGCACTCGAGGCACCAGCGCCGCTGCAGCACCGGAACCAACCGATCGAGCACGCGGTTGCGGATGGCCACCATCTCGAGGTTGCAGTGGGGACACAGCGCGCCCTGCGGCAGCAGCAAGTAAACGACTGCGGTCACGATCGCGACTCGCAACAGCACGGTCACGAGCAGCACGACCACCACCAGCATGCTCTATGATAGCGCGGGCCTCGCGGTCCGGCCATCCTAACCGCCCGACGCCTTCCGCTCCCGCACGAACGCCGCGATGCGACGCTCCAGCTCCGCCAGCTCGACCGGCTTGACCAGCACGCGCTCCCGGGGGACCGGCGTATTGCCCGGCTCCGCGAGCTGGGATACGTCCCCCGACAGAAACAACACCCGCGCGGCGAGCTCGGGCCGCTCCTGCTCGAGCTCCGCGTACAGTTCGATCCCGCCCATGCGGGGCATCCGCAGGTCGACCAGGATCACGTCCGGGGCCCGGGCGCGCAGCCGGCCGAGCCCATCCACGCCGTCCGCCGCCTCTTCCACCTCCGCCCCACGCCGCGTCAGGAAGCGCGCCATCGGACGCCGCACGCCTTCTTCGTCTTCGACGATCAACACATGCACACCCGCCAACGTGGCTCCCGCCGGGCTGCGACCGCCCGGCGGCGTGCCGTCGGCGCGTCCCGCGGCGACGGCCGGCTCCACCACGGGGGCGGGTGCCGTGGCCGCCGCAGGCGGGGCGGGTGGCGCCGGGGCGAGCGGAAGCGAGAGGGAGAAGCGGGCCCCGCCGCCGGGAGGGGACACGAGCACGAGGTCGCCCCCGGCTTCCCGGGCGATTTGTCGTGAGATGTACAGCCCCAGTCCGGTGCCGCGGTGGCCCTTGGTGGTCGCGAACGGCCGGAACAGCCGGGGGGCGATTTCCGGCGGAACGCCTTCGCCGTTGTCCCCGACCGCCACATGTACGCTCGCGTCCGCCGCCCACGTGTCCACGGTGAGTTGACGCGGGGGCTTGACCCGGCGCAGCGCATCGATCGCGTTGGCCAGGAGGTTCACGAGGACCTGCTCGAGCTTGATGGCGTCGCCTTCCACCGCCGGCAGATTGGGGTCGAGTCGCCCGCCCACGGTGATCTCGTCGACGCCGAAGCGGTACGACACGAGATCGAGCGCGCCGCGCACGACATCGTTCAGATTGACGAGCGTCACCTCCCGTTCGGTGACGCGCACGAACCGCAAGAGGCCGCGCAGCAGCTTGGCGGCGCGCCGCGCCTGGCGGAGGATCTGAGACATCTCGCTCCGCGGCTCGTCGCCGAGGCCCGGATCCGCGAGTCGGTTCTCGGCGTGCGCGGCGATCGCCATCAGGGGGTTGTTCACCTCATGGGCGACTCCGGCGAGCAGCTCACCCGCGGCCGCGAAACGGCCCTGCTCCTCGGCGCGGTCCCGCAGCACATGGGTCATGGCGTTGAAGTGCACGGCAAGCCGCCCCAGCTCGTCGGCGCCCCCGGTCGGCACTTGAACGGTGAGGTCTCCGTCGGCCACCTGCGCCAGCCCACCCTCGAGCTCGCGCAGCGGGCGCCACACACGGCGCCGCATCACGGCGACGAGCGCGAGGACCAGCGCGACACCACTCACGAGCCATACCACCGTGTCACGGCGCACACCGCTCGCGGCGGCCCGCAACGCCCGCTGTCGCTCGATCAGGTAGACCCGGGCGACGCGATTGCCGTCGATGCGGCGCTCCTGAGCGACCTCGACGAGTCGATCGATGGCGACCAGCCGGGCCGCGACGTCCGCGCGCCGACCCTGCTCGAGCCGGGCGACGGTTTCCGCGAGGGCGCCGCCGAGACTCGAGAGGGCATCGTCGATGCGCGTGAGCTCCAACTGCAGGGTCGGCGGCATCAATGCATCCGGCGGCGTGTGGAGAGGCTCGCGCCCGGCCACGAGCAAGCGACGCGCGAGCGCCAGCGAATCGACGCGCGGGGAGGCCGCGCGGGCGAGCGCGTGCACGATGCGGACGGTCTGATGAAGCGCGCTGTCCCGCCGCATCAGCTGAGCATTCAAGGCGGTGGTAGCCTCGGTCGCGGCGCCGAGGGCGAGCGCGGGGCGACTCACGCGGAACAGGAGGTAGAGGGGCAGGGCGCCCGCGTACACCCCGGCGCTGAGGGCGACCAGCAGCAGCGTCATCCTCAGACTGACCGTGCGCCCGGGGGGCGGTGGTGCCAGCCGGCGTGGCGTCACGGAGCGGGTCGCGCGAGGAGCGGTACCGTAGCGGCTAACATAACGCCCCGACTGGCGGCGCCGCGCGGGGGCGCCCACATTTGCTGATCATCATGGCTGACACGGGCGACCGGATGAGGATCGTGATCGGGTATGCGTTGTGGGCGACGCTGTGCGCCGCCGTGGCGGGGGCCGCCGTGTCCCTCGTCCACACGTGGTTCTTCAGCTATCACGCGGGCCGCGCCGGCTTCTGGAGCACCCTGCTCGAGGACTTCGCCACCACGCTGGTGATCGCGGCGGGGCAGGGCGCCGTCGCCCTGGTGGGCGGGAGCGTCCTGGCGCGCCTGGGGCGAGCGCTCCATGCCACCGTACTGCTCGGCCTGATCGTCGGCGTGTTCGATTTCGTGATGAACTTCCTGCAGATGGCGGTCCCACGAACCGAGCTCGGCTGGGTGCCGGACCTGGTCATTCTCGCCGCCGCAGTACTCGTGATCACCGTGCTGGGGTCGCGCGCCGCCGCCCGGACGCCCCTATAGCTTCGGCAGCGTTATGCCGCGCTGCGCCTGATATTTCCCCTTCTTGTCCTTGTAGCTGACTTCACACTCGTCTCCCTCATCGGCCGTGAAGAACAGCACCTGGGCGATGCCCTCGTTCGCGTAGATGCGGGCCGGGAGCGGTGTGGTGTTCGAGATCTCGAGCGTCACGTAGCCTTCCCACTCCGGCTCGAACGGCGTGACGTTCGTGATGATGCCACAGCGGGCGTAGGTGCTCTTGCCCACGCAGATCGTCAGCACGTTGCGCGGAATGCGGAAGTACTCGACCGAGCGCGCCAGGGCGAACGAGTTGGGCGGCACGATGCACACGCTGCCGGTGAACTCGACGAACGATTTCGGATCGAAGCTCTTGGGATCGACGACCGCCGAGAGCGCGTTGGTGAAGATCTTGAACTCGGGCGCCACCCGCATGTCGTAGCCGTAGGAGGAGACGCCGTACGAGATGACGCCGGCGCGCGCCTGGTTTTCGGCGAACGGCTCGATCATGGCATGTTCGGTCGCCATGCGCCGGATCCAGCGGTCGGACTTGATGGACATGGGCCGCCAATATATCGGTGGCACCGACACTTACGCCACTCGATTCGGTTGACAACCCTGGCACGGGCGAATACGTTTCGGCGAGGCAAGTGAATTTTTTCACGAACTCATGAACCAGCCCTATCTCTCCTTCCTCCTGCTGCTCGGCTTCGTCGCGTTCAACGCCGTCCTGTTGATCGGGCTCTCGCACCTGCTCGCCCCCCGCAAGCCCACGGCCCTGAAGGACAGTCCGTACGAGAGCGGCATGCCGCCGCTCGGCAACGCGCACGAGCGCTTCTCGGTCAAGTTCTACCTGGTCGCGATGCTGTTCATCATCTTCGACATCGAGACCGTGTTCCTCATTCCCTGGGGAACGATCTACCTGAACGGCGCGGGCGTCGCGGGCGGCCCGAGCACCGGCTTCCTCCTGGCGGAGATGCTGGTCTTCATGCTGATTCTCGCCGTCGGGTACGTGTACGTATGGAAGCGCGGCGCGTTACAATGGGATTGAGGGCATGAAGCACGTCATCGAAACGAAAACGGTATCCGGGCAGAGCCCGAATTACCTGCTCGCCAAGTTCCAGGATCTCGTGGACTGGGCCGTGAACTCCTCGCGTGCCAACTCGCTCTGGCCCATGCCCTTCGGCACGGCATGCTGTGCCATCGAGTTCATGGCCACCGCCGCGAGCCGCTACGACTTCGCCCGCTTCGGCATGGAGCGCCAGGCGTTCTCGCCGCGCCAGGCGGACGTGTTGATCTGCGCCGGCCGGCTGCCGTTCAAGCTCGCGCCGGTGATCCGTCGCATCTACGACCAGATGCCGCAGCCCAAGTGGGTGATCTCGATGGGGGCCTGCGCTTCCACCGGAGGCATCTTCGACAACTATGCGATGGTGCAGGGGATCGATACCATCGTCCCGGTGGACGTGTACGTTCCCGGCTGCCCGCCGCGCCCGGAGGGACTGTTGTACGGGGTGCTGCTCCTGCACAAGAAGATCAAGGGTGAATCGCTGTTCGATCACGTGCCGCGCCGCGAGGAGCAGCCGCTCGACGACCGCGGCTTGCGACTCCCCCCGGGCGAGATCGACGAGATCTCGGAGCCGTTCGGGAACTCCGTCCACCAGTTCCGCTCGGCGTGAACCCTTCCGTCGACGCGCTGCGGGCGACGTTCGGCACCGCGATCGGCCGCGCGCTCGAGTCGTGCGGCGATACGATCGTCTACGTCGCGCGCGACGCGCTGCTGGACGTGATGGCCTGGCTGCGCGACACACCCGAGCAGGCCTACGATTACCTGGTGGACGTCACCGCGGTCGAGTATCGCGACCGGGAGCGACCGCTCGAGGTGGTGTACGGCCTGCGCTCGCTGGCGCGCCGCGCCGACCTCCGCGTCAAGGTGGAGCTCGATCCGCAGGGCGACCTCACGGTGAACTCGGTGGTCCCGGTGTGGCGCGGCGCCGACTGGCTCGAGCGGGAGGCGTACGACATGTTCGGCATCACCTTCCAGGGGCACCCCGACCTGCGCCGCATCCTCATGTGGGAGACGTACACCGAGGGCTTCCCGCTGCGCAAAGACTTCCCGCTGCGCGGCCGGTTTAGCCGCGCGGAGCAGGTCCGCCAGGCGTTGGCCGCCCACCCCGAGGCGCACTACTCGATGGAAGAGCTGTCCATCGCCGAAGCGTACGAGGAGCTCCCCGCGGACATGAAGGAGCGGCTGCGCCGCGGCGAGCACGGCAAGCTCCCCGACTCGGAATGAGCAAACGCACGGTCGAGCTCGAACTCGCGACGCCGGGCGTAGATGCCCGCGGTGAGCCGCTGCGGGTGCCGCTCGGCGTGGCCGAGCCCGACCTCGGCACCGAGCACATGCTCATCAACATCGGGCCGCAGCATCCCGCCACGCATGGCGTGCTGCGGCTCGTGGTCGAGCTGGATGGCGAGACCGTGGTCCGGGTGATCCCGCACCTGGGGTACCTCCACTCCGGCTTCGAAAAGCTGGGCGAGTATCGGCACTACAACCAGATCATCCCGCTCACCGACCGCACGGACTACCTGTCCCCCATGGCCAACAACGTCGGCTTCGCGCTGGCGGCGGAAAAGCTCATGGGGATCACGATCACGCCGCGCTGCACCGTGTTGCGCGTGATCGCGTGCGAGATGAGCCGGATCATCTCTCACATGGTGTGGCTCGGCACCACGTCGATCGACCTGGGGGCGTTCACGCCGTTCCTGTGGGCGTTCCAGGAGCGCGAGCGGATCTACAATCTCCAGGAGATGTGGACGGGCGCCCGGCTCACCACCAGCGTGACGCGCGTGGGCGGCATGATGGCAGACGTGCCCGACGACTTCGTCGCGGGGCTGCGCCACTTCACCCGGACGTTCCCCAAGACGCTGAGCGAGATCGACCGCGTCCTGACGCGCAACGCCGTGTGGGTCGGTCGCACCCAGGGGGTCGGCGTGCTCACGGCCGCCGAGGCGATCAACCACTCGCTCTCGGGCCCGATGCTGCGCGCGAGCGGCGTAGCCTACGACGTGCGCAAGGACAAGCCCTACCTGGACTACGAGACCTATGATTTCGACGTCGTGGTGGGCGAGCACGGCGACGTGTACGACCGCTACCTCGTGCGTCTCGAGGAATGCTCCCAGGCGAACCGCATCCTCCAACAGGCGCTCGATCGGCTGCCCGACGGCCCGGTCAACATCGCCGACCCGCGCGTGATCCTGCCCCCGAAGTCGCGGGCGATGAACGACATGGAGGCGATGATCTACCACTTCAAGCAGGTCATGGAAGGCGTGAAAGCCCCCGTGGGCGAGGCCTACGTGGGGATCGAAAACCCCAAGGGCGAGCTCGGCACCTACCTGGTGTCGGACGGTACGGCGAAACCGGTGCGCTGGCGCATTCGGCCCCCCTCGTTCATCAACCTCTCGGCCCTGCCGCGGATGGCGGCGGGGCACCTGTTGAGCGACCTGATCGCGATCAACGCCTCGGTGGACATCGTGATGGGCGAGGTGGATCGATGAGCGTCGGCGCGCATCCGTCGCAACCGCCGGGCACGGAGCAGTATCAGCCCGTCTTCACCGATCAGATGCTCGAGCAGCTCAACGAAATCCTGGCGCGCTACCCCACCAGGCAGGCGGCACTCTTGCCGGCGCTGTGGCTGGTGCAGCGGGCGCGCGGCTGGATCTCGGACCGCAACATGGCGGAAGTCGCCGAGGTGCTGGGGCTGACGCCCGCCTACGTCAAGGGCGTGGTCACGTTCTACACCATGTACCACCAGCACCCCGTCGGACGGCACTTCGTCCAGGTGTGCACCACGTCGCCCTGCAACATCTGCGGCGCCGAGGCGGTGGTGCAGGCGCTGCTCGAGACGACCGGCGCCAAGGAGCTCGGTGCCACGAGCCCGGACGGCAAGTGGACGGTGATCGAGGTGGAGTGCCTCGGCGCCTGCGGGTTCGCGACGCCCGTGCTGGTGGACGACGACTTCATCGAATCCGTCACCCCGGAGAAGGTCCCGGAGCTGGTGAGGAAGTACAAGTAATGGGCTACCCCCACAAGCCTCATCCCAAGGAGACGGTGCTCCTCTCCCGCTACTTCGGCGAGGCGGACGCGCGCACCTACAAGGGGTGGGTGAAGCGCGGGGGGTACGCCGCGCTCGAGCAGGCGCGCGCGATGGAGCCCGCGCGGGTCGTCGACATCGTGAAGGAGTCGGGGCTGCGCGGGCGCGGGGGCGCGGGCTTCCCTACCGGGTTGAAGTGGTCGTTCATGCCCAAGGAGAAGAAGAAGCCTCACTACCTGTGCGTCAACGCGGACGAGTCCGAGCCGGGGACGTTCAAGGACCGCGAAATCATGCGGTGGACGCCGCACGCCCTGCTCGAGGGCACGGCCATCGCGGCGCACGCGATTCAGGCCGAGGTGGCCTACATCTACATCCGCGGCGAGTTCACCGAACCGCTGGCGATCATGGACAAGGCCCTCACCGACGCCCGGTCCGCCGGCGTGTTCGGCAACCTCAAGATCCATCTGCACCGCGGCGCCGGCGCCTACATCTGCGGTGAAGAGACGGCGCTGATGAACTCGATCGAGGGAAAGCGCGGTAACCCGCGGATCAAGCCGCCGTTTCCCGCGGCCGCCGGCGTATTCGGCATGCCCACCACGATCAACAACGTCGAGACCCTCGCCGCTGTGCCGCACATCCTCACCAAGGGCGCCGCCTGGTACAAGGGCCTGTCGCTCGCGTCGCCCAAGAGCACCGGCACGAAGCTCTTCTCGGTGTGCGGCCACGTGCAGCACCCGGCAAACTACGAAGTCACGATGGGCTTTCCGCTCAAGGACCTGGTGTACGAGCTGTGCGGCGGCATGCGCCCCGGCCGGACGCTCAAGGCGTGCATCCCCGGCGGCTCGTCGGTGCCGATTCTCGACCGGGCGGAGACCGAGAGCTGCCTGCTCGACTACGAAGGCGTGGTCGAGCGGGGCTCGATGCTCGGCTCGGGAGGCGTCATCGTGTTCGACGACTCGACCGACATGGTGTACCAGATCATGCGGCTGGCCCGCTTCTACGCCCACGAGTCGTGCGCGCAATGCACCCAGTGCCGCGAGGGCACGGCGTGGACCACCAAGATCCTCGAGCGCATCCTGGCGGGGCAGGGCAAGACGGCCGACCTGGATCTGCTGCTCGACCTCTCGGAGAACATGACGGGCAAGACGATCTGCGTGCTGTCGGACTCGTGCGCCGCGCCCGTCGTCTCCGGGATCAAGAAGTTCAGAAGCGAGTTCGAGGACTACATCGCAGGGCGACGCAAGCCGGTGATGGTGGCGTGAGCGACGAGCTGATCAACCTCACGATCGACGGCGTGCCCGTGAGCGTCCCGAAAGGCACGCTCGTCATCGAGGCCGCGAAGCAGGCGGGGGTGCTGGTCCCGCACTACTGCTACCACCCCGGCCTCCCGGTCGCGGGTGTGTGTCGCATGTGTCTCGTCGAGATCGAGAAGCAGCCCAAGCTCGCCATCTCGTGCGCCACCCAGGCCGCCGAGGGGATGGTGGTGAACACCCAGTCCGCCGCCGCCAAGAGCGCCCGCACCGGCGTGCTCGAGTTCCTGCTCATCAACCATCCGCTCGATTGCCCGATTTGCGATCAGGCCGGCGAGTGCGAGCTGCAGGACTTCACCTTCCAGGAGGGCCGCGCGGGGACACGGTACAGCCCCGATTATCCCAAGCGCTTCAACCCGGTCGAAGACTTCGGCCCCGACGTGCTGTACGTACCCAACCGCTGCATTCTGTGCACGCGCTGCGTGCGGTTCATGGAGGATGTCGCCCAGGAGCCCGTGCTGAACGTGTCGGAGCGCGGGGATCGGGCCTACATCGGCGTGCACCCGGAGACCCGGCTCGACCACCCGTGGGCGGGGAACGTCGTCGATCTGTGCCCGGTGGGCTCGCTCCTGTCCAAGGACTTCCTCCACAAGGCGCGCGCCTGGGAGCTCGACAAGACCGCGTCCGTCTGCACCGGCTGCTCGCAGGGATGCAACGTCACGCTCGACACCCGCGAGAACGTCGTCGTGCGCGTGCGCCCGCGACCGAACCTCGAGGTGAACCGCTACTTCATCTGCGACCACGGCCGCATGAACTACCGCTGGATGAACCGCGGCGACCGGATCGAGGCCCCGCTCGTCCGGCGCGGTGGCGAGCTGCACGCCACCGACTGGCAGGACGCGTTCGAGCGGGTGACGACCATGCTGCGGGGAGCGGGCCCGCGGGTGGTGGCGCTGGCGTCTCCCCGGGCGTCCACGGAGGCGCTGTTCTTCGCGCGCGAGCTGTTCCGGGGCCTCGACTGGACGGGCGCGTTCCAGGTGGTGATGGGGGAGGAGGCGTCGCTCGCGGGCGTGCCGGACCTCGCGCTGCGCGCCGAGCGGGCGCCCAACGGCCGGGGCGCCGAGCTGCTCGGCTACGGTCGCGACTACGCGGCCGCGCTCGCGGCCGCCGAATCGGCCGCCGTCGTGCTGGTGCTCGACGAGCCGGACATTCCGGTGCGCACGGCAGGCGCGCTCATCTATGCGGGAACGGTGCTCCCCGAGCGGGCCCGTGACGCCGAAGTGGTGCTGCCGATTGTCAACGTCGCGGAGGAGGACGGTTGCTTCGTGAACCGGGACGGCCGGGTGCAACGCTACGCGCAGGCCAAGCCGGCGCCGGGCATGGCGCGGCCCGGCTGGTGGGTGTTCTCCGAGCTGGGGGCGGCGCTGGGCCACGGCGAACCCGTCGGCAGCGCGGCCGAGGCATTCGAGCGCGTCGCCCAGGCGATCGATGCCCTCCGCGGCCTGTCTTACGAGCAGCTGGGATTCCTCGGCAAGGTCGCGGCCGCACCGGTGGCGGTATGAGCTTCTTCCTGGCGGCGTCCATCATCAAGATCGTCGTGGTGTTCACGGTGATCATGGTGGGCGTGGCGCTGCTCACGCTCGCCGAGCGGCGCATCTGCGCCTGGATGCAGGACCGCCTCGGCCCGAACCGGGTGGGCCCGCAGGGATTGCTCCAGCCCGCCGCCGACGGCCTCAAGAACCTCGTGAAGGAGGAAACGCTTCCGGCCCAGGCGGACCAGGTGCTCTTCATGCTCGCCCCGATCATGTCGTTCGTCCCGGCGCTGCTCACGTTCGCGGTGATCCCGTTCGCCACGCCGCTCCCCACACGGTGGGGCGACGTGGAGATGGTCGTGGCCAACCTGCCCGTCGGATTCCTGTACATCCTCGCGTTCGGGTCGCTCGGCGTGTACGGGATCGTGCTGGCCGGCTGGTCGTCGAACAACAAGTACTCGCTGCTCGGCGGCCTGCGCGCGAGCGCGCAGATGATCTCTTACGAGATCGCGATGGGCATGAGCACCGTGGCGGTGCTGCTCATCGCCGGCAACGTAACCCTCACGGACGTGATCGCGAAGCAGTCTCCGTCGCTGTTCACCTGGAACGTGTTCCCGCTGTCGCTCGCCTACTTCATTTTCATCGTGGCCGCGTTCGCCGAGACCAACCGGCTCCCGTTCGACCTGCCGGAGGCGGAGGGCGAGCTGATCGCCGGCTATCATACCGAGTACAGCGCCATGAAGTTCTCGATGTTCTACATCGCCGAGTACTCGAACATGGTGACCGCGTCGGCCCTGATGACCACGCTGTTCTTCGGTGGCTGGGACATCCCGTTCACGACATGGGACAACACCCCTCCCTGGACGACACTCAAGACCCTCGCCACGCTCGCGATGTTTTCGGCGAAGGTGATGTTCTTCTTGTTCCTGTACATCTGGGTGCGCTGGACCCTGCCGCGCTTCCGGTACGATCAGCTGATGGCGCTGGGGTGGAAGGTGATGCTGCCGCTGGCGCTCGCCTATGTGACGGTGATCGCAACCGCGATCTGGTTCCTGCACGACGGCCTCGGCTGGACGTACGACACGCGCTTCGCCCTGGCGCTGTTCGCGCTGAACCTGGTGCTCGCGGTGCCGCTGTTCTTCGTGCTCGACCGCGGCCGCATCGTCGCGGGCGCCGTGGCGGAGGCCTGATGGCAATCGGCGTCAAGGTGATGAAGCGGCCGGGCGCGAAGGTGTCCTACGTCCGGGCGACGCTCCAGGGCATGGCCCTCACCCTGCAGCATCTGTTCCGCCCCAAGGTGACGATGCAGTACCCCGAGGAGAAGAGCAGCCAGGACTGGACGCTGTCCCCGCGGTGGCGCGGCACCCACCGCATGCTCACCGACGAGCAGGGACGGGCCAAGTGCGTCGCCTGCGGGCTCTGCCCGCAAATCTGTCCCGCGAACTGCATCAAGCTCGTGCCCGGGGAAGACGAAGCGGGCAACCGCTACCCGCTCATCTACGAGATCGACGAATTCCGCTGCGTGTTCTGCGGCTATTGCCAGGAAGTCTGCCCCGAGGAAGCGATCCACGTGGGCGTCCACTACGAGAACTCGGAGTTTTCGCGCGACCGGTTCGTGTACGACCTCGAGCGACTGTGCGCCCAGACGCACCCCGTCTCGACGTTGTGGGACCCCTCGGACCCCAAAGGGGAGTAGCATGGACGGGACCCGGATCCTGTTCGACGGCTTCGCGCTGCTCGCGATGGGAAGCGCGGGGCTCTGCATCACGCGTCGCAATCCGGTCGCCAGCGCGCTGTGGCTGGTCGTCACGCTGTTCGCGCTGGCCGCCCTGTTCGTGCTGCTCGATGCCCAGTTCATCGCCGTGCTGCAGGTGCTGGTGTACGCCGGCGCGATCATGGTGCTGTTCCTGTTCGTGATCATGCTCCTCAACCTGGGCCGGGCCGCGCCGACAGATCTGAAGGGTCCGCTCGGGCTGGGCGTGGGCGTCCTGCTGGCCGGCCTGCTCCTGGTGCAGTTGCTGGTGCTGCGCCAGGCCGGCCCCGCCACGGGCGGTGCCGCACGCGCGACCGTGGAGCAGGGCATAATCCCGACGGTCGCGCGGCCGCTGTTCACCGCGTACCTCGTCCCGTTCGAGATCACCAGCCTGCTCCTCCTGGCGGCGATCGTCGGGGCGGTCGTGCTCGCCAAGCGGAAGCTGTGATGCTCCTCGGACCCGCCCTCACCGTGTCGGGCGTCCTGTTCGCGTTGGGTGTGCTCGGCGTGCTGCTGCGCCGCAACGCGATCGTCATCTTCATGTGCGTCGAGCTGATGCTGAACGCCGCCAACCTGGCGTTCGTCGCCTTCGCGCAGCAGCTCGGCGTCGCCGGCCAGATTTTCGTGTTCTTCGTCATGGCCGTCGCGGCGGCCGAAGCCGCCGTCGGGCTGGCGATCATCCTGGCCGTGTACCGGCACCGCCACACGGTCGATCTGCAGAACATCAACCTGCTCAAGGGATGATACCGCTTCCCCCGCTCCCGCTCGCGTTGCTCTGGGTGGTGCCGGCGCTGCCGCTCGCGGGCTTCGTGGTGAACGGCGCGCTGGCGCTCGCTGCACCGCGCGCGAAGCGCGCGGTCTCCATCACAGGCGTCGGCGCGCTCGTGCTGGCGTTCGCGGCCGCGGCGCTCGCCGTGGTCGAGCTGGCGCAGCTCCACCCGTCGGCCCCGCTGGTGTTTCGCTATTGGGAGTGGCTCCCGGTGGGCGATCTGCAGGTTGCCTTGGCGCTGCAGCTCGATCAGCTGTCGGCGGTGATGATTCTGGTCGTCACCGGCGTCGGCGCCCTCATTCACGTCTTCAGCGTCGGCTACATGCACGACGATCCCGGCTACGCGCGCTACTTTGCGTACCTGAATCTGTTCGTCTTTTTCATGCTGACGCTGGTGCTGGGCGCGAGCTTCCCCGTGATGTTCGTGGGCTGGGAAGGGGTGGGACTCTGCTCCTACCTGTTGATCGGCTTCTGGTTCACCGAGAAAATCAACGCCGACGCCGGCAAGAAGGCCTTTATCGTCAACCGGATCGGGGACTTCGGCTTCCTGGTCGCCATGTTGCTGATCTTCCGGCACACCGGGTCGCTCGACTTCGGGGTGGTATTCCCGAAGGCCTCCGCGGCCTTCGCGGTCGGAGGACCCGTCGTCACGGCCATCACGCTGTTTCTGTTCCTGGGCTGCACCGGCAAGTCGGCGCAGATCCCCCTGTACATCTGGCTGCCGGACGCGATGCAGGGTCCGACCCCCGTCTCGGCGCTGATCCACGCCGCCACGATGGTGACCGCGGGCGTCTATCTGGTGGCGCGCTGCGGCGCGCTGTTCGCGCTCTCGCCCGTGGCAAGCGCCACCGTCGCCGGCGTCGGCGCCCTCACGGCCCTGTTCGCCGCGACCATCGCCCTCAAGCAGTGGGACATCAAGCGCGTGTTGGCGTATTCGACCGTCTCCCAGCTGGGATACATGTTCCTCGGCGTCGGCACCGGGGCGTACGCCGCGGGCATTTTCCACCTTACGACCCACGCGTTCTTCAAGGCCCTGCTGTTCCTCGGCTCGGGGAGCGTCATCCACGCGATGCACCGCGCGTACCATGCGACCCACGCGCACGAGGACGCGCAGGACATGCGCAACATGGGTGGCCTCGCCCGTTACATGCCCTGGACCGCCGCGCTCATGTGGATCGCGACCCTTGCCATCGCCGGCATCCCGCCCCTGGCCGGGTTCTTTTCGAAGGACGAGATCCTGGGCGCGGCGTTCGCCCGCGGCGCGGTCCGGCCCGCGTGGTACGTGTTCTGGGGGATGGGGCTCGCGGCGGCCCTGCTGACGGCGTTCTACATGACGCGGCTCATGCTCTACACCTTCCACGGCCCGAACCGCACGGGCGACCGCGAGCGGGAGCAGCTGCACGAGGCGCCTCCGGTGATGACCGGGCCGCTCGTCGCGCTCGGGGCGCTCACCGTGCTGGGCGGCGCGCTCAACATCCCGCCGCTGTTCGGCGGCGGCGCCCGGCTGGAGCACTGGCTCGCGCCGGTGACCGATGCTGCGTTCACGCCGGCGCCCGACGCGTCCCCCGCGACCGAGTGGGTGCTGGTGGTGTCCGCGGTGCTTGTGGCCGCGGTCGGGATGGTCGGCGCCTTCCGGCTCCTCAAGCCGGAGGCGCTGGCCCCGGCGCGCCTGGCACCCCCGGAGCGGGGGTTGGGTCGTCTGCTCTGGAAGAAGTGGTACGTGGACGAGCTGTACGACGCGATCGTCGTGCGACCCGTGCTGTGGCTGTCGCGCGAGGTGCTGTGGAAGATCGTGGACATGCGGCTGGTGGACGGACTGCTCGTGAACGGCACGGCGGCCGCGTCGCGTGCCCTGGGGTGGGTAGGAAGCCGGCTGCAGACCGGGGAGGTCGGCGTGTACGTCGTCCTGTTCGTGGTCGGCGTGCTCGCCGTGCTGGGCGCGGTGGTGCGCTAGCCCATGTACTCGCAAACGGTGCTCACCGCGCTCCTCGCCTGGCCCGTCGTCGCCGCCGCGGCGGTGCTGCTCGTGCCCGAGCGCTGGGCGAAGCACGTGGCCCTGGCCGCGAGTCTCGCGGAATTCGCCATCTCCGTGCCGCTGTGGTGGACCTTCCAGCCGGCCGCAGGGATGCAGTTCGTGCTGGACCTGCCGTGGATTCCCGCGTGGGGCATCCGGTACACGGTCGGCGTAGACGGCATCTCGCTGTTCATGGTGCTGCTCACGACGTTCCTGGTCCCGCTGTCGGTGCTGGGGAGCTACGCTTACATCACCACGCGGGAGCGCGGGTTCTACGCGCTGATGCTCGTGCTCACGTCGGGGATGATCGGCGTGTTCGTGTCGCTCGATCTGTTCCTGTTCTACGTGATGTGGGAGGTGATGCTCATCCCGATGTACTTCATTATCGGGGTGTGGGGTGGGGAGCGTCGCCTGTACGCCGCGATCAAGTTCTTCATCTATACGTTTTTTGGATCGCTGCTCATGCTGGTGGCGATCCTGGTGCTGGTCGCGCTCGTCGGCCAGCGGACCGGCTACTACTCCTTCTCGTACGCGTACCTCACCGCCCACCTGGGCGGGCTCGGGCCCGCCGCCTTCTGGCTGTTCGGCGCCTTCTTCCTCGCGTTCGCCATCAAGGTGCCGATGTTCCCGTTCCACACCTGGCTCCCCGACGCGCACGTGGAAGCCCCCACCGCCGGCTCGGTGATCCTCGCCGGGGTGCTGCTCAAGATGGGGACCTACGGGTTCCTGCGGTTCGCGCTGCCGTTGTTTCCCGCCGTGGCGCTGCACCCCGCCATCCAGGCGGCGATCGTGGCGCTCTCGCTGATCGGGATCGTGTACGGCGGCCTGGTGGCGATGGTCCAGCCCGACTTCAAGAAGCTCATCGCTTACTCGTCGGTGGCGCACCTCGGCTTCGTGATGCTGGGGATCTGGGCCCTCACGCTCCAGAGCGTCCAGGGCGCCCTGCTCGTGATGATCAACCACGGCATCTCCACGGGAGCGCTGTTCTTCCTCGCCGGGATGCTGTATGAGCGGCGCCACTCCCGTCTGATCGACGCGTTCGGCGGCATCGCGAAGGTCGTACCGCTGCTCGCGGCGGCGCTCACCATCGTGTCGCTCTCCGCGATCGGCCTCCCGGCCACCAACGGGTTCGTCGGCGAGTTCCTGGTGCTGCTGGGCGCGTTCCCGACCTATCCGCGCGCGGCCATCGTCGCCGCGGCGGGCGTGATCGTGGCGGCCATGTACCTGTTGCCCGCGCTGCAGCGCGTCATCTACAACCCGCTCGACAAGCACGAAAACGAGAAGCTCTCCGACCTGTCGCCGCGCGAAATCGCCGTACTGGTGCCGCTGCTCGCGTGCATCGTGTGGATCGGCGTGTACCCGGCGCCGATCCTGCGCCGCATGGAGCCGGCCGCACAACACCTCATCCAATCCGTCCGGCTCGACGCCGCGACGTTCACGGCGACGCGATGAGCCTCGACTTGACGAGCACCGGCGACCTGGTACGCGCCCTCCTGCCCGAGGCGACGCTCACCGCGGCGGGCCTGCTCGTCCTGCTCGTGACCGCCTGGCGCCACACCAGCGCCCGGGATCTCCGGAGTGCCGGCCGGGTGACTCTGGCCGGCCTCGTGGCCGCAGCGGCGGCGGTGTGGTGGCTGTGGTGGCACACCGCGCGGGCGGCGGGCCCGCCGTCCATGATCGCGCTGGACGACTTCCGTTTCGTCACGGATGCACTGTTTCTCGCCGCCGCGGGGCTCACGGTGCTCGTCTCGTTCGACTACCTGGAGCGCGAAGGGCTGCTCGTGCCCGAGTACTACGTCCTGCTCCTGTTTGCGACCCTGGGGATGATGCTCATGGCCGGGGGGGAGGACTTGATGGTGGTCTTCCTCGGCCTCGAGCTGATGTCGGTTTCCGTGTACGTCCTCGCGGGGATCAACCGCAAGAGCGGCGCCGCCGCGGAGGCGGCGCTCAAGTACTTTCTGCTCGGGGCATTTGCGTCGGGGTTCCTGCTCTACGGCATCGCGCTCGTGTATGGAGCGACCGCAACCACCAACTTGACGCAGATCGCGGCCCAGGTGCGCTCGCTGTCCCTCGCGCAGAGCCCGATGCTCCTCATCGGTCTGGGACTGGTGCTCGTGGGCTTCGGGTTCAAGGTGGCGGCCGTGCCGTTCCACATGTGGGCGCCCGACGTGTACGACGGCTCCCCCACGCCCGTCACGGGCTACATGGCCACCGCGGTGAAGGCCGCCGCGTTCGCCGCGCTGTTCCGCGTGCTGGTCGAGGCGTTCGGAGGCGTGGCGGCCTGGCACGCGATCGTGTGGTGGCTCGCGGTCGCGACGATGGTCGTGGGCAACTTCATCGCGCTGGCCCAGCGTGCCGTGAAGCGCATGCTCGCGTACTCGTCCGTCGCACACGCCGGTTACCTGCTCGTGGCGGTGGCCGCCGGCACGCTGGCCGCGTCGGCGGCCCTGTTGGTTTATCTCTTCGCCTACACGCTCGTGACCCTCGCGGCGTTCGCGCTGCTCGCGGCCAAGGGGCGGGATGGCGAGCGGGACGTCCGGATCGACGACCTCGCCGGCTTGGGCCTGCGCCGCCCCTGGCTCTCGCTGGCGCTGGCGGTCTGCATGTTGTCCCTGCTCGGATTCCCGGGGACCGCCGGGTTCATCGGCAAGTGGTACATCCTGGTCGCGGCGACCACGGCGCACCAGACCGTGCTCGCGGCGATCCTGGTGCTTACGAGCGTGGTGTCGGCGGGCTACTATCTGCCGGTGATCATGGCCATGTACATGAAGCCCGAGCCGTTCGACCAGGCCCATGCCGGCGTCCGTCTCGGCCGGCCGGCCGGCGTCGTCGTGGCCGCGTGCGTCGTCGGGTTGCTCGTGCTGGGCATTCGCCCGAACCGACTGCTCGAGCTGGCGAGGACCAGCGCCATCGCCCCACCCCTGGCCGCGCCGGCGACGACGCCCGCCACGGGTCGCTGAGGCGGCGCCATCCCGTGCAGCTCCCCGCTTCGATCTTTCGCGAGTACGACATCCGCGGCACCGTGGGAGACCAGCTGCACCCCGAGGTGGCGCGCGCCATCGGACAGGCGGTCGCGACGCTCGGCTGGGAGCGCCTCGGTCGCGCCCCCCGCCTCGCCGTGGGACGCGACAACCGGCCCTCCGGCGCCGCGCTGGCCCACGGCGTACTGTCGGGGATCGAAGCCGTGGGCGGCATGGCGCTCGACGTCGGCGAGCTGCCGACCCCCGCGCTGTACTTCGCCACCCACGTCCTGAACGTCGACGGCGGCGTCCAGGTCACCGGGTCGCACAACCCACCGGAGTTCAACGGGTTCAAACTGGTGCTCGGCGCCGAGTCGGTCCATGGCGCCGCCATCCAGGGCCTGCGGCGCCTGATCGAAAGCGATCGCACACCGGGTCGCGCCGGCGGCTCGCGCTCGAGCGACGACTCCGTGTTGGCGCGCTATCGCGCCGCGATCGTGCAGCGCAACGGGCCGCTCCCCCGGCGGGTCAAGGTCGTCGTGGATTGCGGCAACGGCGTGGCGAGCCTCGTGGCCGTGGAAACACTCCGGGAGCTCGGGGCGGAGGTCGTGCCGCTGTTCTGCACTTCGGATGGGACGTTTCCGAACCATCACCCCGATCCCACGGTGCTCGAGAACCTGCACGACCTGCAGGCGGCGGTGCGACGCGACGGCGCGGAGCTCGGCATCGCGTTCGACGGCGATGGCGACCGCATCGGCGCGGTGGACGAGCAGGGGCGGGCGGTGCTCGGCGACCAGCTCCTGGTGCTGCTCGGTCGCGATCTGGCACGCCGCATGGGCCCCGGCCACCCCGTGATCTTCGACGTGAAGTGCTCCGAGGTCCTGCCGCGCGAGCTCGCCCGCGTGGGTCTCCAGCCCACCATGTGGAAGACGGGTCATTCCCTCATCAAGCAGAAGATGAAGGAGACGCACGCCCCCCTCGCCGGGGAGATGAGCGGCCACATGTTCTTCGGGGGAGACTGGTACGGCTTCGACGACGCCCTCTTCGCCGCGGCGCGCCTGCTCCGGTACCTGGCGGAGCAGGGCGGACCGCTGTCGCGGCACTTCGCCGACCTCCCCGCGACCGTCTCCACCCCCGAGCTGCGCGTGGACTGCCCCGACGCGCACAAGTTCGCCATCGTCGAGCGGGCCGCGCGCCACTTCGCCGCCAAGTATCCCGTCGCCACACTGGACGGAGTCCGCATCACCTTCGACGAGGGGTGGGGGCTCTTACGGGCGTCGAACACGCAGCCGGTGCTCGTGCTCCGCTTCGAAGCGGCGACCGCCGCGGCGCTCGCGGCGTACCGGGCGGAGGTCGAAGGCTGGCTTGCCGCCCAGAGCGATCGCGCGTGAGGCAAGCCGCCCGTCGCTGGGCGTTGCTCGTCGCCGTCGGATTGCTGGTGGTGGTACTCGTGGGAGGGCGCTGGGCCGCGTTTGAAACGGCGGAGCGGGTGTGGGCGACCAGTCTCCCGGGCGGAGGCGCATATCTCGAGGCGCGGGACGTCGCGCGCCTGGTGTCCGGCCTGCTCCTGCTCGCGACCGTAGCGTGGGGCACGAGCAACCTGCTGTTCGTGTATCGCTCCATCGGCTCGATGCAGCTGTCGCGCCGGCTCGGCGATCTCGAAATCGTCGAAGCCGTTCCGCAGCCCGTCCTGCTCGCGGGCACCCTCGCGTGCGGTCTGGTGTTCGGCGTCCTCCTCGCGCTGGGCACGCGCGACTGGTGGATGAGTGCCGTGATCGCGGCGCACGGCGTCCGCTTCGGCGTCAGCGATCCCGTGCTGCACCGCGACGTGGGTTACTACCTCGGGACCTTGCCCTGGAGCGAGCGGCTGCGAGGTCTCGCGCTCGCGGCCGTGAGCTCGGCCACCGTCGTCGTCGGGCTGCTGTACGCCGGGATCGGATCGCTGCGGTTCCGCCGGTGGCTGCCGTCCGCCAACGCGCACGCGCGGGCCCACCTCGGCATGTTGCTCGCGTTGCTCGCCGTGACGCTCACGTGGGGCGCCGTACTCGACCCCGCCCAGACCGTCGCCGGGCTGCATGGCGACCTCACGGCCGGCGCGCTCGATGCCCGGCTCACGGCCGCCCCGGTCGTCGTCGCGCTCGGCGCGGCGGCGACCGCGGCGAGCGTGGTGTGGGGAGTGCGCGAGAAGCCCGTGCTGCTGCTCGGCGCATGGGGGGCATTGCTGGTGGCGTCCGTGCTCGGGTTCGTCCTGATACCGAGCTCGCTGTCCGGACGCGGCGGTCGCGGAGCGACGCTGCCGCTGGCCGATACGGCGCGCGCGACAGCTGCGCGGCAGTTGGAGGAGCTCGCGTTCGGTGTGACGGCGCCGGCGGAGCGCCCTCCCCCCGGCTTCGCGAGCCCCGATGCGGCGGTCACCGCCATGCCGGTGTGGAACGCCTCCCGCGTCATGGCGGCGGCGTGGCAGCACCGCGAGCTGCTCGGGCCAGGCGTCAAGCCCGCCGCCGCGGCCCTGTCCGCACGCTCCTTGGCCGGTGGGCGCGCCACGTGGGTCGTCGCGCCCGCTCCCGACCTGGATGCCGTGGCGCACACGCAGTCTCCGCCGGACTGGACGGCGCTCCACCGCGGCAGCTGGGCCCGGGCCGGGCGGCCGATCGCCGCCGTCGAGGACGACACCGTCCTCGAGTTCGAGCCCCTGCCCGCACACGACTCCGTCGGCTGGTTCGGACCGGCATTCCGCGAGTTCGCGATCGCGGCACCCGACACGTGGCCCGCGCTGCGCCGGACCGGAATCCCGCTCACGGACTGGTGGCGGCGTACCGCCCTCGCCTGGGTGCTGCAAAGCCCGGCGCTGGCACGCCGCGAGACCGACGGACTGGTCCTGCTGTGGCGACGGGACGTCACGGAGCGGTTGGGGCGGCTCGCGCCGTACGCGGCGTTCGACGCTGCAGCGCCGGTCGTGGGCGACAGGGCGCTCTGGTGGGTGTCTTACGGCTACCTCGAAGCGGACGCGTTTCCGCTCGCCCCCGCCGTGGAGTCCGAGGGGCGGACACTGCGCTATCTGCGCGCGGCGCTGGTCGGCACGGTGAACGCGGCGCGCGGAGACACGCACCTCTACCTCGCGCCCGGCGCCGACTCGCTCGCGGTCGCCTGGGCCGCCGTGCTCGCCCCGCTCATTCAACCGCTCGACAGCCTCCCGGCCTCGCTGCGCAGCCAGCTCCCGTTCCCCAGCCGCACCTTCCGCGCGGCCACGACGCTGATCCGGCGCTGGCGCTCCGACACGACCGAGTGGACCGCCCGGCCCCGAGAGCCGTTCGACCTGGTCGCCCCGACGACCGATGCGGGGGCGGGGGGGGCGGGGGGGGGAGGGAAGGCAGGGGGGGTGGACGCCGCCGCGTCCGGTCCCTGGACCGGGCAGGGGTTCGAGGCCGGAAGCACGTTCGCCGCGCTCGTGGCCGCGACGATGCTCCCAGCGGGTCCGCGGGTCTTGCTGTGGCGGCCCAGCCCCGCAGTGCGGCTCCAGCCGCAACTCGTCGGGTCCCCCACCACGACGGCTCCCGGCGTCCCCCGTTTGTGGAACGCCGCTGGTCAGTTGCTGCTCGAGCAGGCCTTGTTCGCCGAGCCGTCCTCGGGCGGGCCGCCGGTGGGGATCGACACGCTGTTCCTGTCGTGGGGCGAGCGGCGCGGCCAGGGGCGCGGCCGGGCCGCGGCGCTGCGCGCGCTGCTGGCCCTCGGCACCGGCGCGCACGCGCTCGCCGACACGACGCTCGTGGCGCGGTGGCAGCAGGCACAGCGCCTCGCAGCGCAGGCCGACGCGGCCCTGGCCGCCGGCGACCTCGAGACGTTCGGCCGCGTCTACGGCCAGCTGAAACAGCTGCTCGGCATCGGGCGCCGGAAGCTTGCTCCGTCCCCCGAGCGCCGCTAATGCCGTTCCAACCCCCGAACCTAGTCATGAATCCGGGCGCCCTTCACAACCGGTTGGAACGGCACTAGGTTCTCGCCGCCGTGCATCCGGGCACCATCGTCGTCGCCCTCGGCGGCAACGCCGTCGCTCCGCCGGGGGAGCGCCCCACGATCGCGAATCAGTTCCGGCACACCCGCGCCAGCCTCGTGCCGATCGTGGATCTGGCGCGGGCAGGGTGGCGGATCTCCCTCGTGCACGGCAACGGCCCGCAGGTGGGAGACGACCTCGCACGCAACGAGATCGCCGCCGACCAGGTCGAGCCGCTGCCGCTGGGGGTGCTGGTCGCGGCGACGGCGGGGTGGATGGGGTACATGATTCAGCAGTCGCTGCAAAACGCCCTGGCCCGTGCGGGCGTCACGCGCCAGGTCGTCACCGTCATCAGCCAGACGCTGTGCGATGCGAACGACGCCAATCTACGAACTCCCACGAAGCCGATCGGCCACGCGCTCGATCCGGTGCGCGTGGCGCGGCTGCAGGCGCGCGGTGTCGCCGTGAAGCAGGAGCAGCCGGGCCGCTGGCGGCGGCTCGCGCCGAGCCCGAAGCCCGTCGCCGTGGTCGAGCGGGACATGATCCGTCACCTGGTCGCCGCCGGACACATCGTCGTCGCCTGCGGGGGCGGCGGTCCCCCGGTGTATGACGACCCCGCGCTGCGACTCGAGGGGATCGACGCGGTGGCCGACAAGGACCGGGTCGCCGCGATCCTCGGTCGCGACATCGAGGCCGACGTCCTGCTGATTCTCACCAATGTCGACGCCGTGTACCACGGATACGGCACGGCACACCAGCGCGCCATCCGCCGTCTCGACCTGGCGAGCGCGGATCACTTGCTCGCCGGCACCGAGCTCGGCACCGGCAGCATGCGCCCCAAGGTCGAGGCCGCGGCCGACTTCGTGCGCGCCGGCGGCGGGCGCGCCATCATCGCCGAGCTGTCGCAAGGCGTGGCCGCGCTCGCGGGCGAGGCCGGCACGACGATCACCCGGGAGCCAGCGTGAACCTGCACGAGTACCAGGCGCGTGACATCCTGCGGCGCCACGGCATTCCGGTCCCCCCGGGCGAGGTCGCCACGAGCGCCGACCAGGCCCGCGCCATCGCCGCCCGGCTCAGCGGGGGGGGAGCGGTGGTCGTCAAGGCGCAGGTGCATGCCGGAGGCCGCGGCAAGGCCGGTGGCGTCAAGCTGGCCCGCGACGCGGCCGAGGCCGCCGCACACGCCGCCAAGATCCTCGGCATGACGATCAAAGGGCTCGTGGTGCAGCGCGTGCTCGTCGCACCGGCCGCCGAGATCGCCGCCGAGAGCTACGTGGGCATGGTCGTGGACCGCGCCTCGCAGCGCCCCACGCTGATGGTGAGCGCCGCTGGCGGCGTCGACATCGAGGAGGTGGCGGCCCAGACCCCGGAGCAGATCCACCGCCTCGCCGTCGACCCACGCTACGGCGTGCTCCCGCATCAGGCGCTCGGCTTGGCCCGCAAGCTCTACCAGGACATGACGCGGGCACGCGCGGCCGCGGAGATCATGCAACGGCTCTACGGAGCGTTCTACGCCGTCGGCGCCTCGCTCGCCGAGATCAACCCGCTGGCGACGACCCGGGACGGCGCGCTCGCCGCCCTGGACGCCAAGATCGTGATCGACGACAACGAGCTCGACCGGCACCCCGAGCTGGCGGCGTTGCGCGACACGAGCGCGGAGGCGCCCTCCGAGGTCGCGGCGCGCGAGGCGGGGCTCACGTTCATCAAGCTCGACGGCTCGGTTGGATGTTGCGTCAACGGCGCCGGGCTCGCGATGGCTACGATGGATCTCGTCAAGTACTACGGCGGCGAGCCGGCGAACTTCCTCGACATCGGGGGCAGCTCCGACCCCCAGAAGGTGGTGAGCGCCCTCCGGATCATCACCGCGGACCCGAGCGTCCGCGCCATCCTCTTCAATATCTTCGGCGGCATCACGCGCGGCGACGACGTGGCGAACGGCATCGTGCAGGCCACGGGGCAGTTGCCGCTCAAGGTGCCGCTGGTGATCCGACTCACGGGCACCAACGAAGAGCTCGCCATCGAGATTCTCACCAAGGCCGGCTTCTCCGCCCTCACCGACATGGACGAGGCCGTCAAGCAGGCGGTAGCGAAGGCGAGGGCGGCGTGAGCATCTTCGTCGACCAGCAGACGCGCCTGGCGGTGCAGGGAATCACCGGTCGCGACGGCTCGTTCCACACGCGGCAGATGCTCGGGTACGGCACCAAGGTCGTGGCCGGCGTCACGCCCGGGAAGGGCGGCCAGGTGTTCGACGGCGTCGTTCCCGTCTTCGACACGATGGCGGACGCCGTAGCAGAGACCCGGGCCAACACGTCGATCATCTACGTTCCCGCCGCCGTCGCTGCATCCGCTATCTTCGAGGCCGCCGACGCCGGCGTCGCGCTCATCGTGTGCATCACCGAGGGGATTCCGGTGCTGGACATGACCCGCGTGCTCCCGTACCTGCACGAGCGCGGTGCCCGCCTGATCGGGCCGAACTGCCCGGGACTGATCTCCCCGCCTCGCTCGAAAGTGGGCATCATCCCGGGCAATATCTGCCGTCCCGGCCGGATCGGCGTCGTGTCGCGCAGCGGGACGCTCACCTACGAGATCGTGCACCAGCTCTCGGGGGCGGGGTACGGGCAGTCTACCTGCGTGGGCATCGGGGGCGATCCGCTCATCGGGACCAGCTTCATCCACTGCCTCTCGGCGTTCCAGGCGGACCCCGACACCGACGCGGTGGTCATGATCGGAGAGATCGGGGGCACCGACGAGCAGCAGGCCGCCGATTTCGTCCAGCAGGCGATGTCCAAGCCGGTGATCGGATTCATCGCCGGGCAGACCGCGCCGCCGGGGCGTCGCATGGGGCACGCCGGGGCCATCATTGCGGGATCGAGCGGCACCGCGGCCGAAAAGATGGCGGCGTTCGCGCGCGCCGGCATCGCCGTCATGAAGCGCCCGGCGGAGGTCGTGGCCCTCCTCAAGGCACGACTGTGAAGCTGCGCGACGTCCTGAAGGCGGAGCACATTCTGGTCCCCCTCAGCGCCGGCACGGTGAAAGAAGCCACCGAGCGGCTGGCCGAGCGCCTCGTGGCGAGCGGCGCCGTGGCCGACCCCCAACGATTGAACGCCGTGATCCGGCACACCTGGCCCGAGGACATGGTGAGTGTGGGACAGCACGCCTTCCTGCCCCACTTTCGCACGGAGGCGGTGCGCGGCCTGGTCACCGCCCTCGGCATCTCTCCCACGCCGATCCGTTGGGAGAAGGACCCGCACCGCACCGCCCGCGTCGTGATTTTCATCGTCGCGCCGCTGCGCGACGCGGCGCTGTACCTGCAGGTGGTCGGGGCCTTCGCGCGCACGCTCTCGAGCCCGGACCACGTCCTGGCGCTGCTGGCGGCGCGCGCGCCCGAGCAGGTGCTGGCGCTTCCGGCGTTCGACGCCGTCGAGCTGCCGAGCCAGCTCACCGTGCGAGACGTGATGACGCCCCACGCCATCACGGTAGGCCCGGACCGGACCCTGGGAGACGTGGCCCGCCTCATGGTCGAGCGCGACATCCGCGCCATGCCGGTGGTGGACGAGGGCGGCTCGCTCATCGGCATGGTCACGCATCGCGAGCTGTTGCGTTATTTGATCCCCGATTTCGTGCAGCGGACCAAGAGCGGTGAGTTCCGGGCGCCCACGCGTTCGCAGCTGCAGCGCGGGTCGACGGACCCGCGGCTCATTCCCGTCAAGGAAGCGATGGGGCGATCGGTACTCTGCCTGGCGGAGGACCAGACCCTGGCGGACGTCGCCAACCTGATGAGCTCGAAGGACGTCGACCGCTTCCCCGTGGTACGCGAGGGCGTGGTCGTCGGGTTCCTGACGCGGGCCGACCTGGTCCGCCGCCTGATCGCTCCCTGACCCCCAGCCCCGAGCCTCGAGCCCCAGCATGCTCACACTCGCCATCATCAAGCCCGACGCCGTCGGCGCGGGCTACACGGGCAAGATCCTGGCGCACCTGGAGGGCGCGGGATTCGTGATCCGCGCCGCGCGTCTCGTGCAGCTCACCGGCGCCCAGGCGGCGGGCTTTTATGAAGTGCATCGCGAGCGTCCGTTCTACCGCTCGCTCGTCACCTTCATGACCTCCGGACCGGCCCTGGCCCTGGCGCTCGAGCGCGAGGACGCCGTCGCGCGGTTGCGCGACGTCATCGGCGCGACCGACCCCGCCGAGGCGAAGCCCGGCACCGTGCGCAAGCTGTACGCCCAATCGAAGGAGCGGAATGCCATCCACGCCTCGGATTCGCCCGAGAACGCCGCTCGGGAAGTGGCCTTTTTCTTCGCCGAGGGAGAGTTGCGGGAGCTCCGGGGAGCCCGCCAAAGTTCGCTTGACGCAAGTCCCACAACGGTTTAGCTTCGGTTGCTCATGTTACAGGTCGACCTGCGGGAGCTCGCCCGTGGCCCGGTGGACACGCAGGGCCAACTCGCAGGGAGCGACCCCTTGTTCGAGGGGGTCACCGTCGCCTTGGTCGAGCCGGTGTGCGTGGCAGGCCGCTTGCAGGCCGCCGGTGAAGGGCGTTTCTACTGGCGAGCCTCGCTCCGCACCCGGATGGCCGGGGAATGCAGGCGCTGCCTTGCCGCCGTCACCGTCCCGGTGGTGGCGGACGTGGACGCCCTGTTTTCCCAGGATCCGGATGCCCTGGAGGACCCGAATTCCTATCCCCTGGCGCGTGACGCGACGGCGATCGATCTCCGCGTGCCGGTGCGAGAGGAGCTCTTGCTGGCCCTGCCACAATGGGTCGTGTGTCGCGACGACTGCCGCGGGCTGTGCCCGCGCTGCGGCACGGACTTGAACGCGGGCCCCTGCGGGTGCCCGCCCGCGACGGACCAACGCTGGAGCGGGCTGACCGCCCTGAAGCACAAGCTCCGCGACTGAAAGAGGACGATTCCATGGCCGTACCCAAGCGAAGGACTTCCAAGCGGAAGAAGCGCGCCCGCCGCACCCATTACAAGGCGGCACCCATCGCGCTGCAACCCTGCCCGCGGTGCGGCGATTTGAAGCGCCCGCATCGGGTGTGTCCCACCTGCGGCTATTACCGCGACGAGCAGCGGGTGGCGGTAGAGGACGCCTAACCGTGATCCGTGTCGCGCTGGATGCCATGGGCGGGGACGACGCCCCGCGCGTGGAAGTCGAGGGCGCGGTCCACGCGCTGCGCGAGTTTCCCGCCACGTTCCGGATCCAGCTGGTGGGGCGGACCCGCGACATCGAGGCTGCGCTGAAGACCCACGGCACCGTCGAGCGCGACCGCCTCGAGATCATCGAGGCCCCCGAGGTGGTGGGTATGGGCGAGAAGCCGTTGGCCGCCGTCAAAGGCAAGCCCCGCTCCTCGATCGCCGTCGGGATCGGACTCCAGAAGCAGGGCGCGAGCGACGCGTTCATCTCGGCCGGCAACACGGGGGCGGTGATGGCCGCCGCGACCCTGCTGCTCCGGCTGCACGAAGGCGTCCAGCGCGCCGCCATCGGCGCTCTGTTTCCCACCGCCGTGCATCCTGTCCTGGTGCTCGATGGCGGCGCCAACGTGGACTGCGACGCGCGCGAACTCGTCGGCTTCGCACACCTCGGCTCGGTGTACGTGCGCGACGTATTGGACCGCCCGCAGCCCGGCGTCAGCCTCCTCAACGTGGGCGAGGAGGACGAGAAGGGCAACGCCGTCGTGAAGGAAGCGCACCAGCTGCTCAAGCAGACGCCGGGCATTCGCTACGTCGGCAACGTCGAGGGCCGGGACATCCTGGCGGGTCAGTGCAAGCGGGGCCGGATCGACGTGGTCGTGTGCGACGGCTTCGTCGGGAACGTGGTCCTCAAGTTCTACGAATCCGCGGGCCGCATGTTCATGGGCATGATGACGCAGGCGTTCCCCGACGTGCTGGGTCGGCCCGAAACGCAGCAGCTGTTCAAGTTCCTCGACTATTCCGAATACGGGGGCGCGCCGCTGCTCGGCGTGAAAGGGGTCGTGTTCATCTGTCACGGCGCCTCGCCCTCGCGCGCGATCAAGAACGCCGTACGCGTCGCGGCTCAGATGGTGGCGAGCCACCTCAATCAGGACATCGGGGCGGAGCTCGCCGAGGGAGGCGCGCCCCGTTGAAGCGCCCCATCGCCGAGCTCGTGGCCACGGGTCGGTACACGCCCAAGCGCGTGATGACGAACGACGAGTTCTCGAGCAAGCTCGACACGTCGGACCAGTGGATCCGGGAGCGCACGGGGATCCGGGAGCGGCGGGTCGCGGGCCCGGACGAGTCGAACGCCTGCATGGCGAAGGCGGCCGCGGAGCAGGTGCTCGAGCAGACCGGACTCACGCCGCTCGACCTCGATGCCGTGGTGCTGGCGACCTGCTCCCCCGACCGCCTGCTGCCCTCCCAGGCGTGCGACCTCCAGGCCCTGCTGGGCGCGAAACACGCGGCGGCCTTCGACGTGGGGGCCGCCTGCACCGGCTTCCTGTACGCGCTCAACGTGGCGGAGGGGCTCGTGGCGAGCGAGCAGGCCCGGCACGTGCTCGTGGTCGCATCCGAGAAGCTCACCGCCATCATGGACTGGAGCGACCGCACCACCGCGGTGCTGTTCGGCGACGGGGCCGGCGCGACGCTGGTGCGCGCCAGCACCGCCGGCCGGGGTATTCTCTCGAGCTACATGAAATCGGACGGCACGCTCGCCGAGCTGCTCTACCGCCCGGGCGGTGGCGCCGCCCACCCGCCCGATCAAACCCTGCTCACGGACCACTCGTACTACATCAAGATGGCGGGGCGCGAGGTGTTCAAGGCGGCGGTACTGTCGATGGCGGACGCGTGCGACAAGGCGCTCGAGCGCGCCGGCCTCACGAGCGGCGACATCGATCTCCTCATTCCCCACCAGGCGAACATCCGGATCATCGAAGCCACGGCCAAGCACGCCGGCCTCCCCATGGACAAGGTCTACGTGAACGTAGACCGCTACGGCAACACCTCGGCGGCGTCGGTGGCGATCGCGCTCGACGAGGCGGTGCGCTGCGGTCGCCTCAAACCGGGCATGAAGGTGATGTTCTGCGCGTTCGGCGCGGGCTTCACCTGGGCGAGCCTGGTGGTGCAGTGGTAGCCGGGGTCAACACGATCTGGCTGTGCCCCGGGCAGGGCGCCCAAAAAGTCGGGATGGCCAAAGACCTCGCCGCACGATTCCCGGCGGCGCGCGACGCACTCGGCGCCATCGACGAGGCCCTGGGGGTCTCCCTCAGCCGCCTGATGTTCGACGGGCCCGAGGACGAGCTGACGGCCACTCACAATGCGCAGCCGGCGATCCTGGCGCACAGCGCCGCCGTGTTCGCCGTGGTCGGCCCCGCGGCCTCCGGGCCCGCCGTCGCCGCAGCCGGACACTCGCTGGGCGAGTACTCGGCGTACGTGACGGCCGGCGCGCTTCCGGCGACCGCCGCCGCGGCGCTCGTGCGGCGCCGCGGCGAGCTGATGCACCAGGCGGGCACGGCGCGCCCGGGGACCATGGCGGCCGTGCTCGGGCTCGCCACGGCCGAGGTCGAGGCCGCGTGCCGCGAGGCATCGACGGGCGACGCGGTGGCCGTCCCGGCGAACCTGAACGCCCCCGACCAAACCGTGATCTCGGGCGACCCGGACGCGGTGGTCCGGGCCGGCGATGCCTGCAAACGGCGGGGAGCCAAACGGGTGATCCCGCTCAAGGTGAGTGGCGCGTTTCATTCCTCGCTCATGGCCCCCGCGGCCAATCAGCTGCGCGTAGCGCTCGAGCACGCGCCGTTCCGCAATCCGGCGTTCCCGGTGGTCGCGAACGCGACCGCGGAGCCCGTTCGCGACGCGACCCGCGCGCGCCGCCTGCTCGCCGACCAGCTCACCGCACCGGTCCGCTGGGTGGCCTGTATGCAGCGCACGGCAGAGCTCGCAGGTGAGGGCGCGGACACGCGGTTCATCGAAATCGGCCCGGGCAACGTGCTCGCCGGGCTGCTGCGGCGCATCGTGCCAGGGGCGAATGTCACGTCTCTGGGAACTGCCGATGAGGTGGCGAAGTTTCTGGAGGCGGCGTGATGAAACGCGGAACGCGGAACGCGGAACGCGGAACAGCAATGGAAGGTCGCTCGCGATGCGACGCTCGTCATGTTGTGCCGCGTTCCGCGTTCCGCGTTCCGACTTTCGACACGTTCCGCGTTCACGGCGCCGGATGAAGATCAACTTGAACGGCAAAGTCGCGCTCGTCACGGGCGGCACCCGTGGCATCGGGTACGCCATCGCGCAGGGCCTGGCGCGCGCGGGCGCCCGCGTCGCCGTGCTCGCGCGCGACGGCGGTCGGGCCCAGCAGACGGCCAAGGCGTTGGGGGACGGCACGGGCCAAGGGTACGCCTGCGACGTCGGCGACGCCGGGCAGGTGGAGACGGTGGTCGCCGCCGTAGAGCGGGATTTCGGGCGGGTCGACGTACTCGTGAACAACGCCGGCACGACCCGCGACAATCTGCTGTTCCGGATCGGCGAGGACGACTGGGACACGGTCCTCGATACCAATTTGAAGGGGGCGTTCCTGGTGACGAAGCACGCCGCCCGGGGCATGATCAAGCGGCGCTGGGGCCGGATCGTCAACATCACGAGCGTGGTCGGCATCGCCGGCAACAAGGGGCAGGCGAACTATACGGCCTCGAAGGCGGGGTTGATCGGCTTCACCAAGGCGGTGTCGAAGGAGCTGGCCTCGCGCAACGTGCTCGTGAACGCGGTGGCCCCGGGCTTCATCGATACGGAGCTCACACGCGCCATCCATGGCGAGGCGCGGGAGGCCCTGATCGGGGCGATCCCGCTGGGCCGGCTGGGCGAGGGCGCGGACGTGGCCGCGGCGGTGCTCTTTCTCGCGTCCGACTTCGCGAGCTACATTACGGGTCAGGTGCTGGTCGTCGACGGCGGGATGGTGCTGTGACCTTTTTCCCACACCTCCTTTGAGGACACCCATGGCAATGGACATGAAGCAGCTCGAAGAGAAGGTCAAGGACATCATCGTCGAAGAGCTGGGCGTCGAGCGGAACAAGCTGACGTCCGACGCGAGCTTCATGGAAGACCTGGGCGCGGACAGCCTCGACACGGTGGAGCTGGTGATGGCGTTCGAGAAGGAATTCGACATCGACATTCCCGACGAGGAAGCCGAGAAGCTGCGGACCGTGGGGCAGGCCCTGCAGTACCTGCACGAAAAGATGGGGAAATAGCCGCATGACGCGTCGGGTCGCGATCACGGGCCTGGGGCTCGTGACGCCGTTGGGAACGGATGTCCAGAGCACGTGGGACGGCCTGCTCGGGGGTCGCTCGGGAGCCGGGCCGATTACGCGGTTCGACCCGGTGCAGAGCCCCGTGAAGTTCGCGTGCGAGGTGAAAGGGTTCGACCCGGCGCAGTTCCTCGACAAGAAGGAAATCCGCCGCTACGACCTGTTCGCCCAGTTCGCGATCGGCGCCGCGGAGCAGGCCGTGGCCGACGCCTGCCTCGCCACCAGCTGGGAGACGGTGAACCTGAAGCGCGTGGGCGTCCTGATCGGCACGGGCACCGGAGGGCTCCAGACCTTCGAAGAGAACTGCCGCGCCCTGTTCGAGAAGGGACCGAGCCGGGTCTCCCCGTTCTTCGTGCCCATGTACATGCCGAACGTGGCCGCGGCGCTGATTTCCATGCGCTACGGCGCGCAGGGACCGAACTACTGCACGGTGTCGGCGTGCGCGTCGTCCGCCCACAGCGTGGGGGACGCGCTCGAGCTGATCCGCCACGATCGAGCGGACATCATGATCGCGGGCGGGGCGGAAGCCGCCATCACGCCGCTCGCGGTCGCGAGCTTCGCGAACATGAAAGCGCTCTCCGAGCGCAACGACAGCCCGGAGACCGCCAGCCGCCCGTTCGACAAGGACCGCGACGGATTCGTGATGGGCGACGGCGCGGGCGTGCTGATCCTCGAGGAGTGGGAGCACGCCCGGCGCCGCGGCGCGAAGATCTACGCCGAGGTGGTGGGGTTCGGCCAGAGCGCGGACGCGCACCACATCACCGCCCCGGCGCCCGACGGCTCGGGAGCGCAGGAGGCCATGCGCCTGGCGATGCAGGACGCCGGAGTCCGGCTGCCGGAGGTCGGCTATATCAACGCGCACGGCACGTCCACGCCGCACGGCGACGCCGCCGAGACGGCCGCCGTGAAGGCGGTGTTCGGCGAGCAGGCCCGCAAGCTGGTGTTCGGCTCCACCAAGTCGATGACCGGTCACCTGCTGGGAGCGGCCGGCGCCCTCGAGGCGGCGGTGTGCGCCCTGGTGGTGCAGCGCGGCACCATCCCCCCGACGATCAACCAGTTCACGCCCGACCCCGCCTGCGACCTCGACTCGGCGCCCAACAAAGTCGTGAAGCGGCCGGTGGAGGTGGCCCTCTCGAACTCCTTCGGGTTCGGCGGGCACAACGTGACGCTCGCCATCCGCCGGGCCGCATGACGGCCCCGGATCCATCGCTCACCCGCATCGAAGAGAAGGTCGCGCGCAACGAGCGCCTCACCCGCGACGATGCGCTCGGTTTGTTTCAGTCGAACGACCTCCTGACCATCGGCCGGCTCGCCGACCTCGCCAACCGTCGCACGAACGGCAACCGCGTGTCGTTCGCGGCGAATCAGCACATCAACCCGACCAACGTGTGCGTGCTGCGCAACACCTGCGTGTTCTGCTCCTTTGCGCGCATGCCGCGCGAGGCGGGCGCCTACACGCGCAGCCTGGACGAGGTGTTCGCCGAGGCCGAGGCGGCGCGCGACAACCCGACCCGGGAGTTTCACATCGTGGGCGGCCTCCACCCCACGCTGCGCCTGTCGTATTACCTGGACATGTTCCGGGGCCTCGCGGCCCGCCACCCGGGCGTCCACATCAAGGCGCTCACCGCCGTCGAGGTGGCCCATCTCGCGCGCCTCGAGGGGATGAGCGTGCGCGATGTGCTCGTCGCGATGCGGCAGGCGGGCGTCACCAGCCTCCCGGGCGGCGGTGCCGAAGTGTTCAGCCCGGCGGCGCGCGCAACCATCGCCGACAAGAAGCTCTCCGGCGAGGAATGGCTCGGCGTACACCGCGAAGCGCACCGGCTGGGCATCCCCTCGAACTGTACGATGCTCTACGGGCACGTCGAAACGCTCGCGGACCGCGTGGACCATCTGCTGGCGCTGCGGGCGCTGCAGGACGAAACCCGCGGATTCCTCACCTACATCCCGCTCGCCTACCACCCCGACCACAACGAGCTGGGCGAAGCGCTCGGCCGCACCGGCACGGCGACGACGGGGTTCGACGACCTGAAGAACATCGCGGTGGGTCGCCTGGTGCTCGACAACATCCCGCATGTGAAGACCCACTGGCCCATGGTGACGCCGTTCATCTCGCAGGTGGCCCTCACCTTCGGGTGCGACGACCTGGAAGGCACGGTGGTGTTCGAGCGCGTGTACCACGAAGCCGGCGCGGCCACACCGATGTGGCTCTCCTACGACCAGATCGTGTCCCTCATCCGCGGGGCGGGGAAGGAGCCGGTGGAGCGCGACTCGCTGTATCGCATCGTGCGGACCTTCGAGGATTGGGTGCCGGCGCAGGCTGCCGCTCGGTCGGAGGGGCCGGAGGGGTCGACGTTCCATATCTCCCATCGTCCCCGGGCTCGCGCCCGGGGTCAGCGCACGCTGCCGGTGCTGCATGGCGTCGACACTGCAGAGTAAAGGGCTCCAACTGACCCCGGGCGCAAGCCCGGGGTGACGGGGGACCGGAGATGAGACTCGGCCGGATCGGCTACATCAACTGCTTCCCCGTCTACGGCGCCATCGACCGCGGAGTCGTGCGCGTCCCCGCGGGGCTCGTCACGGGCACGCCCGCCGAGCTGAACGACCTGCTGGTGGCCGGAGAGCTGGACCTGAGCGTGATCAGCGCCGTGGAGTTCGCCCGCAACGCCGGACTGTTGCGGCTGCTGCCGGGCATCGGGATCACGAGCGACGGACCCGTCAGGAGCGTGGCGTTGTTCAGCAAGGTCCCCGTCGAGGCGCTGCACGGCCGCACGGTGCTGCTCACTGCCTCGTCGCGCACCGGCGTGGCGCTGCTCGAGCTCTTGTGCCGCGACGTGTGGCGCGTGCGGCCGCATTTCGCGCAGGCCCGGGCCGAAGCCACCGATCTCGACGCGCTGGGCCGGCTGCCGCACGACGCCGTGCTGGTGATCGGCGACGCGGCGCTGCTGCTCGCCGCGCGGCACGCCTACCCCCATCGCGTCGATCTGGGAGAGGCGTGGAAGCGCTGGACCGGGCTGCCGTTCGTGTTCGCGGTGTGGGCCGCGCGGCGCGCCGTGGACCGGGCCGCGGCCGACCGCGTTCACGCGATGCTGCTCGAGTCGCGCGACTGGGGGTTGGCGCATCTCGACGCGCTGGCCGCCGAGGCGCATCGCGTCTCGGGCGTGCCGACGGGCGAGTGCCGCGAATACTTCGCGGGGCTCGACTACGCCTTCACCCGGCGTCATCTGGCGGGCCTGGCGACGTTCTGCGGCAAGCTGGCGGCGCACGGGCTCGCCCCGGCCGCGTCGCTCCGCTACCTCGAGGTGGCCTGATGCGGCCCGACCGCACGTCCAGCGAATTCCGCGGGTTCGTGGAGCTGTACGAGCGGGCGCCGCTGCTCGAGCTGGGCGCGCTCGCCGACCAGGCGCGCTGGACGCTGCACCCGGACAACGTGGTCAGCTACATCATCGACCGGAACATCAACTACACGAACGTGTGCGTCGCCGACTGCAAGTTCTGCGCGTTCTACCGGCGACCCAAGCACGCCGACGGCTACGTGCTGTCGTTCGAGGAGATCGGCCGCAAGATCGAGGAGCTCAAGACGCTGGGCGGCGTGCAGATCCTGATCCAGGGCGGGCACAACCCGTACATCCCGTTCGCGTGGTACCTCGACCTGCTGCGCTACATCAAGCGGCACCACCCCATCCACATCCACGGGTTCTCACCCTCCGAAGTGGACTTCTTCGCGGGTCGCTTCGGGATGAGCCTCGACGACGTGATTCGTGAGCTCGTCGCGGCGGGGCTCGACTCGATTCCGGGCGGGGGCGGGGAGATCCTGGTGCAGGACGTCCGCGACCGGGTCGCCCGCAAGAAGGCGGGCGCCGACCGCTGGCTCGAGGTGATGGAGACGGCCCACCGGCGGGGGCTGCGCACGTCCGTCACCATGATGTACGGCCTGGGCGAGACGCTCGCCGATCGCATCGAGCATCTCGTCCGCGTACGCGAGGTGCAGGCCCGGACCGGCGGCTTCACCGCTTTCATTTGTTGGCCGCTGCAGCCGGAGCACACCGAGCTCGAGCACCTCGGCAAGACCGACGCCGTCACCTACCTGCGCACCCAGGCGATCGCGCGGATCGTGCTCGACAACGTGCCCAACATCCAGGCGTCCTGGGTGACGATGGGGCCGAAGATCGGTCAGGTGGCGCTGCGATTCGGGGCCAACGACTTCGGCTCCCTGATGATGGAGGAGAACGTCGTTTCCGCCGCGGGGACCACGTGGCGCATGACGCTCCCCGAGATGCAGCGGCTGATCGCGGACGCGGGATACACACCCCGCAAGCGCCGCCAGGACTACCGCCTCATCGACGAGGCGGCCTGACGTGGCCGACGTGCTGATCCTCGTCGGCTCCGAAAACGACAAGCCCCGGATCGAGCCCGCCTTCGACATTCTCACGCAGGCCGGCGTCACCTACGAGTTCCACGTCTCCTCGGCACACCGCCAGCCCGAGCAGACGAGCAAGCTGGTATCGGGGGCGAGAAGTCGCGGCTTCAAGGTGATCATCGCGGGGGCGGGCCTCTCCGCCGCGCTCCCCGGCTTCGCGGCATCGCTCACCGACCTGCCCGTGATCGGCGTCCCGTTCGCGGTCGGAGCGCTCAACGGCCTCGACGCGCTGCTCGCCACGGCGCAGGTGCCGGGCGGTGTCCCGGTCGCGTGCGTCGGGATCGACAACGCCAAGAACGCCGCCCACCTCGCGGTTCGCATTCTCAAAGTCTGACATGCGGGTCGGCGTGGGGTACGACTCGCACCGATTCGCCGACGGGGACGGCCGGAAACTCATTCTCGGGGGCGTGGAGATCCCCCACCCGCGGGGGCTCGCGGGACACTCCGACGCCGACGCGGTCGCGCACGCCCTGACCGACGCCATCCTCGGCGCCGCCGGCCTGGGCGACATCGGGATGATGTTTCCACCCACCAACCCGCGCTGGAAGAACGCCGACTCGCTCGACCTGCTGAAACGCGCCTATCTGCGGGTGGTCGAAGCCGGCTTGAGCTTCGTGAGCGCGGACATCACCGTGATCATGGAACAGCCCCGCCTCGCGCCCTACGTCGACGGCATGCGCGAGAAGCTCGCGGCCGCCCTGGTGGCCGGCTACTCGACCGTGTCCGTCAAAGCCAAGACCAACGAAGGCATGGGATGGATCGGGCGGGGCGAGGGAGTCGCGGTGATCGCCGTGGTACTGCTCGCGTAGGCCCGGGCTGACCGACCTGCTCGCGCTCCTGCAGGACGTCCCGCCGGGCCTCCTGTACACGCTGATCGGCGTGCTGGCGGCGTTGGAGAACGTCTTTCCCCTCGTGCCGGCCGACACCACGGTGGCCCTGGGCGCGTTTCTGGCCGGCCGCGGGACGCTCCACGCCGGCGTGGTCTTCGGGCTCACCTGGAGCGCCAACGTCGCCGGAGCCGCGGTCGTGTACGGGCTGGCCCGGCGATTCGGCCGCGACTTCTTCACACGGCCGGCCGGTCGGCGGCTGCTGCCGGCGCCCGTGCTGGCGCACATCGAGGCGCAGTACCGTCGTCACGGCGCCGTCGGCATTTTCGTCTCCCGCCTGCTGCCCATCTGGCGGGCCGTGGTACCTCCCTTTGCGGGAATCGCCGGGCTGTCCGCCCCCCGGGCCCTCATCCCCCTCGCCCTAGCCTCGGGTCTGTGGTACGGGGCCCTGACGCTCTCCGTGGCCACCCTGGGCACGAATCTCGACGCCGTCATGTCGCTCCTGTCGCACGTGAACCGGGCGCTTGGCGCCGTGGCCCTCGCGGCTCTCATATTTCTGGGCGTGCGGATCGCACGCCGCCTGAAGCGGTAACAGGCTCCAAGGGAGAGGGAGAGCCACCATGACGACCCCGTCGCCCGACACGCCCGGCGTTCGCGTGTTGCCGCCGCTCATCTACGCCGGCCTGTTCGCGGTGGGCTACGCTGTGCACCGCCCCCTGCCGGTACGGCTGTGGGGCGACCCGCCGCCCGTCGCGCGGGTCGTCGGGTGGGGTCTCGTCGCGTCGGGGGTCCTGCTCGCCGCCGGCGCCGTCGTCCTGTTCCGTCGTGCCGGCACCACGCCCAATCCCACGCGACCGACCACGGCGCTCGTGATCCACGGCCCCTACCGGTTCACGCGCAACCCGATGTACCTGGGCCTCGGTCTCTGCTACCTCGGGGCCACGCTGCTGGTGAACTCGGTGTGGCCACTCGCCCTGTTTCCCGCGCTGATCGTGCTGGTGCGGCGCTGGGTGATCGCCCCCGAGGAGGCGTATCTCGCGCGCAAGTTCGGAGCCGAGTATCGCGCCTACCAGGCGCGGGTGCGCCGATGGTTGTGACGGCGGGCGAGCTGGAGCGGGCGTTCCGGCTGGAGCAGTTCCGGGACTATCTCGCCTTCGAAGCGGGGACGAGCCCGCACACGGTGAGCAACTACGTGCGCGACATCCGGCGCCTCGTCGGCTACGCGGCGACCAAGGGCGCCCACCATCCCGAGGACGTGACCAGCGTCCAGTTGCGCGAGTTCGTGTATGCCCTCAAGGACCTGGGCCTCGCGCCCGCGACCATCCGCCGCCAGATCTCCGCGGTCCGGACGTACTACCGCTTTCTCGTCGGCGAGGGTCGGGCCGCGCGGGACCCGAGCGAGCGGCTCGAGCGTCCCAGCCAGTGGCGCCGTCTCCCCACGGTGCTGTCGGTCCCCGAGGTCGAGCGCCTGCTCGGGGCACCCAATACCGACGAGCCGCTCGCGATCCGCGACCGGGCCGTGCTCGAGTTCGCGTACGCGACCGGGGCACGCGTCTCCGAGCTGGTGGGGCTCGCGCTCCAGGACGTCCTGTACGAGGACGGAGTCGCCCGGATATTCGGAAAGGGCTCGAAGGAGCGCGTCGTCCCGCTGGGCCGCCGCGCCCTGGGCGCGGTCGCCTTGTACGTGCGCGAGATCCGACCGCGCTTCGACCGGGGTAAGGGGCGGGGGATCGTGTTTCTCAATGCCCGGGGCACGCCCCTGTCGCGCGTCGGGGCCTGGGCCATCATCAAGCGCGCCGCCCGGCTCGCGGGGCTGACGAAGCGCGTCTCGCCCCACACGCTGCGCCACACGTTCGCCACGCACCTGCTCGAGGGAGGCGCCGACCTGCGCGCCGTGCAGGAAATGCTCGGGCACGCGGACCTCACGACCACACAGCTCTACACCCACGTAGACCGGGACTACCTCCGGACCGTTCACAAGACGTATCATCCGCGGGGGTGAGGTCGGTCACATGTCGCGCGCGTTCGTCAAGGAAGACGCCGACGAGGGCGGACCGCGGAAGAGCTACGGGCTGCCGCCCCGCGACGACCCCGGGTTCGATGCCGCGGCGGCCGCGGCGCTGCTCGAGGCCGCTCGCGCGGGCGAGACGCCCAGCGCGGAACGGGCCACGGGCTACTACTGGGGGGAGCCCAAGCTGCGCGTGCACGTCCAGCGCATCCTCGAGCGAGCCCGGGCCGATGGCGACGAGCGGCTCGCGCAGCTGGCCGGGCGGTTCTTGAGCTGAGGTCGCTTGCCCGAGCTCCCCGACATCGCGGTGTACCTGCACGCCCTGCGACCGCGCGTCGTGGGGCGGCAGCTCGAGCGCTTGCGAATCGCCAGCCCGTTCGTGCTGCGCTCTGCGGACCCCCCGATTGGCGATCTCGCCCGCCGGACGGTCACTGGCGTGCAGCGCCTGGGCAAGCGGATCGTGTTCGCCTTCGACGGCGAGTATTTCGTCGTGCTGCACCTCATGATCGCCGGTCGGCTGCACTGGAAGCCCGCCGGCGCACCCATTCCGCGGCGCGCGGGACTCGCCGCCTGCGACTTTCCGAACGGCACGCTGCTGCTCACGGAAGCGGGAACCAAGCATCGCGCCTCGCTCTACGTTGTGCGCGGCAAGGGCGCGCTCGCGCAGCACGATCCGGGAGGATTGGACGTGCTCGGTGCCACGCTCGAGCAGTTCCGCACCGCGCTGACCCGAGAGTCGCACACGCTCAAGCGGGCGCTCACCGACCCCCGTCTGCTCGACGGGATCGGCAATGCCTACTCGGACGAGATCCTGCACGCCGCCCGCCTGTCACCGCTCCGGCTGACGAGCCAGCTCACACCCGAGGAGGGTGAGCGGCTGTTCCGCGCCGTGCGGGAGACTCTGAGCACGTGGATAGAGCGCCTGCGCGCCGAGACGGGTGACGGCTTCCCGGAAAGCGTGACGGCGTTTCGGGACGGCATGGCCGTCCATGGCCGGTTTCGCCAGCCATGCCCTGTCTGCGGATCGCCGGTGCAGCGCATCCGCTACGCCGCGAACGAAGTGAACTACTGTGCCACCTGCCAGACGGGCGGACGCGTGCTCGCTGACCGCGGTCTCTCGCGACTCCTGAAGGACGACTGGCCACGCTCGCTGGACGAGTGGGAGGACAGACTCCGGCAGCGGCCGCCCGGCTCCACTCACGGCGCCGGCGGCGGACCCGGGGGCGCACCCGACCCGGTCCCGCGCAGCGATCCGACCGAATAGACGATGGCAGTGAGCGCCGCCACGCCCGCGCCCAGGAGCAGGGCCGTTCTCCCGGTGGAAACATGTCGCTCCCGGAGCTCGGAGATCTGGCTGCGCCGGATCGCGAGAGTGGCACCGAGTCCCGGATACTCCGTGCCTCCCTCCGACCTGAAGCGCTCGACCGCCAGCACGAGGGAGTCCTGGTCGACGTAGGACACGGTCCCCGTCGCCCGGACGACCTGACGCACGGTCACGTCCTGGAGCGGCACCGCGAGCGGCGCTACGAGCTGGGCCACAACGTCCGATCCGCGGCGAGGACCGCCCGTCTCGAGCACGGCATATGAGAAGCAGCCGCCGATGAACCCAAGAGTGGGGAAGACCAGGATGAAGCGCACAGAGAGATTGTAGCCGCCAGCGCAGGGCTGCGGGAGCGGCCTTGACGAGCGCCTGCGGAACCTGCTAGGTAAATACACATACCTGCCACGCGACCGGGTTCCCGCCGTCCTCGGTCGCGCGTTTGTGGTCGTCGCTCTGACGGCCGGGTGGTGAAGGGTACAGCGGCTGTGTCGCTGCGCAGTTGCAAGTCCTCTCCTCACAGGAGGTGGAGATGACCTCTCCGCTTCGTTGGCTACGTGCGGCCCTCGTTCTGAGCGTCGCCCCCCTTCCCGTGTGCCTCCTCGCCCCACTCGCCCACGCCCAGGGGACGGGGACGATTCGCGGCACGGTGATCGACGCGCTCACGGGCCGACCGATCGATGGTGTGCGCGTCGATGTCCCGAGTACCGACCTCGGGACGCTCACGGACCGGGAGGGCCGCTACCAGTTCACGGTACGCGCCGGGGATGTGCAGTTGCGGGCGCGGCGCGTCGGGTACGCGACCGCTACCCGGAAGGTCACGGCGACCGCCGGCCAGGTCACCGACGCCGATTTCCAGCTGCGTGGCGCCGCCGTGGGACTCGACGTCGTGGTCGTGACCGGCGCTGGCGCGGAAACGGAGAAGCGCAAGCTTGGCAACACCATCGGCACGATTGACGCTTCGGAGCTGCGCAACGCGCCCGTGGTCAACGTCTCGGAGCAACTCGCCGCCCGCGACCCCGCCGTGTCCGTACTCCCCTCCGGCGGCCTCACCGGCGAAGGTGCGCAGATCCGGATCCGCAGCGCCGCGAGCCTCACGCAGACGAATGAGCCGGTCGTGTACGTCGACGGCGTGCGGGTGAATCGAGGGGGCGGGTTCGGCGACGCCAACTGGATCGGCGCGGGCGGCGGCGGCACTCCGTCGCGGTTGGACGACATCAACCCCGAGGCGATCGACCACATCGAAGTCCTGAAAGGAGCGGCCGCGGCCACCTTGTACGGCACTGAAGCGTCGGCCGGCGTGATCCAGATCTTCACCAAGAAGGGGGTCCGGGGAGCGCCACGGTGGGACTTCATCACTGAGCAGGGGTTTTCTAACTACCCCGCCGGGCGCTACGTGCCGAACGCAGGTTGGGTGCAGCCGGACGCCTTCGATACGATCCGTGCCAAGTCCCTCGCCAAGGGGTTCCACGTGCCTTCGGTGACGGAGCTGAGCGCCTTCTACGGCCAGCCTCTGCAGCCCTACCAGGTGATCACGCAGCCGTTCGCGTCCAGGCTGTTCGAGACCGGCTATACGCGCACATACGCGGCTGGCGTCAGCGGTGGGACGCCCGGCGTGACGTATTACGTGAACGGACGCTACTATTACGAAAACGGGCCGTTCGGCGGCAGAACTCTGGGCGGCGCTGCCGATATCGATCACAAGGCGCAGGGCACGCTCGCGGTCGAGCTCGTCCCGGTGGACCGGGTCAAGCTTCGCGTCTCCTCGGAGTATACGGACGCGCACCACGAGACGCCGAACAACAACAACAACATCTACGCCCCGCTGACGAACGCGATCTTCGGCCATCCGGAGCTCGCCTCCTGCCTGACGCCCCGGGCCGCATCGAGCCCCACCGGGACGGGCAACTGCACCGGCCCCGGCAACCCGTTTGGCGTCGCGTCGTTCGGCACCGTGCGCGAGGACATGCAGCGCACCAACCAGCAGGACACGAAGCACTTCATCGGAAGCATGAACGCCGCGTTCCAAGCGTTACCCTCCCTCGCCCTCGAGGGGACGCTGGGCGTCGACGTCGTGAACCAGGTCAGCGCTACGTATCGTCCGTTCGGCAACGACGTGGACGGCTTCATCCTCGTGAACCCCCAGGGGAACAAGACCATCGACGACATCACCGAGCGGATCGTCACGGCGGAGGCCAAGGCGACCTGGAAGCGGTCGCTCGGTTCGGATTGGTCATCGGTCTTCGTCGCGGGCGGCCAAGGGTTCATTACACGGAAACAGGAAGAGGGCAGCGCTGGCGACGCGTTCCCCGGGCCCGGCATCGAGGTGACGGCCGCCGCCGTCAACCAGCAGGCGTTCGAGCGATTCCTCGAAACGGTGAACGCGGGCGTATTCGCCCAGCAACAGCTGGGCTACCGCGAGTACGCGTTCCTCACGTTGGGCGGCCGCTATGACCGCAACAGTGCGTTCGGCAAGACCTCGGCGGGCGTCTTCTATCCCAAGGCGAGCCTGTCGGTGATGCCCAGCGCGATGCCGGGCTGGGACACCGGACCCCTGACGTCCAAGCTGTCGACCCTCCGGCTGCGAGCAGCGCTCGGGCAGTCGGGTCTGCAGCCGGGCGCCTTCGACAAATTCACCACGTTCAGCGCGCTCAACTCCGAGACGGGACCGGGACTCGGCCCGTCCAACCTCGGCAACCCGGTCCTCAAGCCCGAAGTGAGCACCGAATGGGAGGTGGGAACCGAGATCGGGGGCTTCCACGATCGCGCCGGTCTCGACATCACGTACTGGCGCCGCATCACGCGGAACGCCCTGTACCCGCGGCAGTACGCCCCGTCGGGCGGATTCATCAACCTCCAGATCACGAACATCGGGGAAATCAAAGCGGGCGGATACGACATCCAGGCCAACCTCCTGCCGCTCAGTCAACCGAACCTGTTGGTCAAGCTGTTCGTCAACGCGTCTTGGACCTGGGCCTATGTCACAAGGCTCGGGGGTGCGCCGCCGCTCAAGGTGGGAGGGAGCTACCCCCGGTACCGCAACTTCATCAAGGAGGGATACCCTGTCGGTGCGCTCTTCGGCGCGGCCCTGCCGGAGCCCTGCAGCGCACGTCCCGCGGGGGCAACGTATCTCTGCCTGAACCCGGGAGAGGTGCCCTACGATCACGGCGCCATCCTGACGGGTGTGCCGGACGGCCGGACGGCGACCGAGGCGGACCTGCTGGCGTTTCTCTCGCAGCCCCCGGTCCGCCGCGACTCGAAGGGCAACATCGTGGCGTACGGGTTCAGCCTCTTCAACCCGCTCCGCGTCGACAAGAGCGGTACCGGAGACTACCTGAGCAACTACCTCGGGAAGTCCCTACCGGACTGGCAGGGTTCGTTCGGCGTCCGCGCCACGATGTTCAAGAATCTGGAGCTGGGCGCGCTGTTCGAGTACAAGTTCGGCAACTACACGATCACGAACCTGACCGACGCATTCCGGAAATCGAACCCCGTCATCGGGCGGAACCTCCCGCAGGTCGCGCAGGCCGAGGCAACCCTCATGAACCCGGCTAGCACGGCCCAGCAGCGGCTCGATGCCGTCAAGCAGTGGTCGTATCAGTTCAAGGCGCTCTCGCCCTACGATGGGTTGAACCAGAACGAGAATGGCAAGTTTCTGCGCTTCCGCGAGCTGAGCCTCACCTACAACGTCCCGTCGGAGGTGGCCGCGCGCATCCTCGGAGCGCGGTACCTGACGATCACGGCGGCCGGGCGCAACGTCGCGCTATGGACCCCATACTCGGGTGTCGATCCCGAGATCAACGAGTACGGCCGGGGTGGGGCGGCTGACACGCGGGCCGCGATCGACCAGAACTTCGGTACGGCGATCGACGCCTTCGGATTCGCGCTCCCGCGCCGCTTCACCTTCACAATCCGCGCGGGCTTTTGACGCTCCGGAGAGGAGAGCGAGACGCCATGGACATCAGCACTCTTGCCTCACTCGCCCTGGGTTGGGCGCGGCGCGCCGCGGTCGCACTCGGGGGCGCGGGGCTCGTCGCCGCCGGGGCAGCGTGCAACAGCCTGTTCGACGTGAGGAACCCGAACGACGTGCTCGCGGACAGCCTCAACAACCCAGCCGCAGGGTTCGCGATTGCGAGCGGGGCCCAAGCGGCGTTGGCGTACGGCTGGGGTGCCATCCTTACCGAGTACGCGACCGTGACCGACGAGTTGACGTGGAGCGGCTCGCGCGACGGGTTCCGCGAGCTCGACGTCGGGACGCTGCTCAACCCGACGAACGAGTTCACGGACGCGGCCTTCCCTTACGTGGGGCGCGCCCGCTGGCTGGCAGACTTCGCGATCAAGAAGCTGGCGGTGTTCGACTCCGCTGGCACGATCAAGAACCGCAACGACCTGGCGCGATCGTACTTGTACGGTGCGATCGCGTACGCCATGCTGGGCGACGACTTCAACAACTTCCCCATCGGCTCCGACATGCTGCAGGCCGCGCCGCCGCTCGGGCGGACCAGGATGGACTCGGTCTACAAGGTCGCGATCGCGTACACGACCGCCGGCTTAGGGATCGCACAGGCGACGAGCAACTCGAGCCTGCAACTCGCCCTCACGGCAATGCGTGCCCGCGCCGAGCACGCGAAGGCCGTTTGGGCGTTGCTCCATCCGCCGGGCCCGGACGTACCGCACGGGGGCCGTGCCCTGGTAAACGACGCGGCGGCAGTGGCGGATGCCCGGGCCGCGATCGGGCTCGCCGATGCGGTGGTGAAGAGCCCAGACTGGCGGTTCCGTTTCAACTACAGCCCCACGACGGTCGACAATTACATCGGAGCCTGGGTCAACGGGCGTCAGGAAATGCGCTTCGGGGACCAGTTCGTCGATCGAGCGGCGAAGGACACGCTCCGCGACCCCGTCTCGGGCAGGGTCGATCCCGAAATCCGGCGCGCGGTCGTCGAGTTCGTCGGTACGTCGGCGACGCAAAACTACCAGCCGCTGACCGCGTTGTCGGAGCGGGAGCTGCACCTCATCCTTGCAGAGGCAGCGCTGACACGGGGAGACACGATCGCGCCGGCGGACAGCTTCTCGGCGCACATCAACTATCGCCGCATATTGGACGGGTTGGCCCTGTACAATCCCGCGAACCCAGCGCATCCCCGGCCGCTCGCGATGCTCATCTACGAGCGCCAAGTGAACTTGTTCCTGCAGGGCCGGCGGCTCGAGGACCTGTACCGCTTCGGCCTGAAGGCCGACAACTGGCAAAGTGGCACCGATGCAGTTACGACTCCCGGCACGGTGTTCCCCATCACGCAGGTCGAGCTGCTCGCGAATCCGTATTGCGTGAAGGACCCGGCATCCTGCTCCTGAGCGGGCGAGGAGGCAAGCGCCTACGTGCGGCAGACGCGGGGGGCAAGCGACGCAGCCGTTCCGGCGCGCGTGCGGGACCCCTCCCCAGCGAGTGCGACGCTGCTAGGTTTCCCCCGTGCTCTTCGTCCTCGACAACTACGACTCCTTCACCTATAACCTCGTCCAGCTGTTCGGCGAGCTCGGCGCGGAACCCGTCGTGTACCGCAACGACGCCCTCACGGTGGAGCAGGTGCTCGCCCTCAAGCCGACGGCGGCGGTCCTGTCGCCCGGCCCCTGCACGCCCGGGGAAGCCGGGATTCTGGTACCGCTGGTGCGCGCACTCGCGGGGCACGTGCCGATGCTCGGCGTGTGCCTCGGCCATCAGGCGATCGGCGAGGCGTTCGGGGGCCGCGTGGTGCGCGCCGATCGCGTGATGCACGGCAAGACCTGCGAAGTGATCCATGAAGACGACGAGCTGTTCGAGACAATCCCGAGCCCCGTCACCGGCATGCGCTACCACTCGCTCGTGCTCGAGCCCGCGTCGCTCCCCAAGGACCTGGTCATCACGGCCTGGAGCGCCGATCGCCCCAAGGACGCCGAGATCATGGCCATGAAACACCGCCGCCATCCGATCTACGGTGTCCAGTTCCACCCTGAGTCGATCGGAACGAACCACGGCAAGCGCCTGCTGGAGAACTTTCTCAAGGTCGCGCGCACCCCCGTCTGACGCCGGGCGTGACGCGTGTAACAGGCGTGTCACGAAGCAATTAGGGTAGGACTAGACTCCGCGGCACGAATTTTGTATGTTGCCCCGTGCCCGTCCTCGGCGTGATCCCGGCGCGGCTCGGTTCCAGCCGCCTTCCCCGCAAGCCACTCCTGCCACTGGCAGGCGAGCCGCTCATCCTCTGGGTCGTGCGACGGGCCACGGCAGCCGGCGTGTGTGACCGCTTGGTCGTCGCGACCGACGCGCGCGAAATCGCCGCCGTGACTGAACGGGCGGGATACGAGGCGATCCTCACGTCCCCCGAGCACCAGTCCGGCACCGAGCGTGTCGCAGAAGTCGTTGCCAATAAAGCGTTTAGTGAGTTCGACCTCGTCCTGAACGTGCAGGGCGACGAGCCGCTCGTGGATGTGGACGCGCTGCACGGGGCGGTGGCGCGAGTGCGCGCGGGTGATGCGATCGGCACCGCCGCGGGCGTGCTCGAGCCGGCGCTCGCTGCGGACCCGGCGCGTGTGAAGGTGGTGGTGGATGCGCGCGGACGCGCCGTGTATTTCTCGCGGGCGCCGATCCCGTTCGACCGCGACGGCACGGGGTCGGTGCGGTATCGCCAGCACGTGGGCGTCTATGCCTACACGCGCGACGCCTTGGAGCGGTGGGTCCGGCTGCCGCCGGTGCCCGAGGAGCGGTGGGAGCGGCTCGAGCAATTGCGACCGTTGCTGCACGGCCTGCCGATCGGCGTGGCGCTGTGTACCGGCCCGGCGGCGCCCGGTGTGGACACGGCGGACGATCTGCGATACGCGGAAGCGCGCTTGACGCGGCACCTGAAGGAGGTGAGTCCGTGAGCTCGACGAAGTACATCTTCGTGACCGGTGGCGTCGTCTCGTCGCTCGGCAAGGGCATCGCGGCCGCCTCGCTCGGTCGCGTGCTCGTGGAGCGCGGCCTTCGGGTCACGATCCAGAAGTTCGATCCCTACATCAACGTCGACCCCGGGACGATGTCGCCGTTCCAGCACGGCGAGGTATACGTCACCGACGACGGTGCGGAGACCGACCTCGACCTCGGGCACTACGAGCGGTTCATCGACCGCTCGCTGTCGCAGGTCAACAACGTGACGACGGGGCGGATCTACCTGTCCGTGATTACCAAGGAGCGGCGGGGCGAATATCTCGGCTCGACCGTGCAGGTGATCCCGCACATCACGGACGAGATCAAGACGGCGATCCGCCGCCTCGCCCCCGACCACGACGTCGTGATCACGGAAATCGGTGGCACGGTGGGCGACATCGAGTCGCTGCCGTTTCTCGAGGCGATCCGCCAGTTCCGCCAGGAAGTCGGCCGCGACAATACGCTGTTCATCCACCTCACCCTCGTTCCCTTCATCGCCGCTACCGCCGAGCTCAAGACCAAACCCACGCAACATTCCGTCCGCGAGCTGATGCAGATCGGAATCCAGCCCGATATCCTGATCTGCCGTACCGAGCGGCCGCTCTCGGAAGAGTTGAAGCGCAAGATCGCGCAGTTCTGCAACGTCGACTTCGGCTGCGTGGTCGAGAGCCCGGACGTGAAATCCATCTACGAAATCCCGCTCAAGCTGCACGAGCAGGGGCTCGACCGCGAAGTCTGCATGCGGCTGCACCTCGAGACCAAGGACCCCGACCTGCGCGGCTGGGCGCAGATGGTGGACAAGATCCTCAACCCCGTCGAGCGGGTGCGCATCGCGGTGGTGGGGAAGTACACCGAGCTCGCCGACAGCTACAAGAGCATCCACGAGGCCCTGGTGCACGGGGGGATCGCCAACGAGTGCGGGGCGCAGGTCGAGTGGATCTCTTCCGACCGTTTCACCGATCAAGCAGCCGCGGCCGAGCTGCTCGGGGGCTACGACGGTCTGCTCGTCCCGGGCGGGTTCGGCGTGCGCGGCGTGGAGGGGATGCTGGAAGCGATCCGCTGGGCGCGGGAGCACAAGCTGCCGTTCTTCGGGATTTGTCTCGGCCTGCAGGCGGCGATCATCGAGTTCGCACGCGACGTGGTCAAGCTTCCCGATACCAACTCGAGCGAGTTCGCCCCCGAGTGCGAGAACCCGGTGATCGCGCTGATGCGCTCCCAGGAAGGGATCCAGGAGCTGGGTGGGACGATGCGGCTGGGAGCGTATCCCTGCAAGCTGCGGCCCGGCTCGCGCGTCGCCCAGGCCTACGCGGCGCTCGAAGTCAGCGAGCGGCACCGTCATCGCTACGAGGTGTCGAACGCGTACCGCGACGTGCTGGCCGAATACGGCATGCGCTGCTCCGGCCTCTCCCCCGACGGCTCGCTCGTGGAGATGATCGAGCTGCCCGATCACCCGTGGTTCATCGGCTGCCAGTTCCACCCCGAGCTCAAGTCGCGCCCGACGCGGCCGCACCCGCTGTTCGCCGGGTTCGTGGGCGCGGCGCGCCAGCTGCATCGCGTCCGGGGCGCGGCGGCCCTCGCCGAGGCCGAGCGGCCGCCCCAGCTCGCCGGCCGACGCGACTGACGTGGCGCAGCACTTCGCGGCCGGGGCCGCCCCGTTTCTCATCGCGGGGCCGTGCGTCGTCGAATCGGACGAGCTGAATCTCCGGATCGGCGCCGCGCTCGCCGAGCTCGGAGCCAAGCTCGGGGTCCATGTCATCTACAAGGCGTCGTACGACAAAGCGAACCGGTCGCGGCTCGCGGGCGCACGCGGTCCCGGGCTGGAACGGGGTCTCGAGGCGCTCGCGCGGGTGCGTGCGGACACCGGCTTGCCGATCCTCACCGACGTGCACGAGGCCGCCCAGGTGTCCGCGGCCGCCCAGGTGGCGGACGTGCTGCAGATCCCCGCTTTTCTCTGCCGCCAGACCGATCTGCTCGTGGCGGCGGGGCGCGGCGGCCGCCCCGTCAACGTGAAGAAGGGGCAGTGGATGTCCCCGGAGGGAATGGCAGGCGCCGTGGAGAAGGTGCGCGCAGGGGGCGCGCCCGAAGTGGCCGTCACCGAGCGCGGCAGCTTCTTCGGCTACGGCGACCTGGTCGTGGACATGCGCAGCTTCGCGCGACTGCGCGCCGCGTGCAGCGCTCCGGTGGTGTATGACGCGACCCATTCGGTACAGCAGCCAGGGCAGGGCCCCGCAGGCGCAAGCGGCGGCCTGCGCGAATTCATCCCCCCCCTGTGGTACGCGGCCGCGGCGGCCGGCGCGGACGGATTCTTCGTCGAGACGCATCCCGATCCGGAGCGCGCACCCTCGGACGGGCCTAACATGGTCCCGCTGGACCAGCTCGAAGGCATCCTGCGCGTGGCGATCGATGTCTGGTGCACCACGAGGACGGGGGGCACCACGAAGGCGAGGTCCCAGGGGAGCGGTGGGGCGGCGGTCGAGGACCGGGCCAAAGCGGTGCCCCCCGCCCGAGGCGCCTTCCGTGCTTGATCAGACCATTGCCCGCCGCCTGAAGCTCGTCGGCTTCGACGTCGACGGCGTGCTCACCGATAACGGCGTCTACCTCGGGGTCGTCGGCGATCACCCCATCGAATTCAAGCGCTTTCACATCCAGGACGGACTCGGCATCCGCATGCTCCGCTCCGCCGGCCTCGTCGTGGTCTGGCTGACGGGGCGGGAATCGACGGCCACGGCGCTGCGGGCGCGCGAGCTGTCGGTGGACGAGCTCATCCAGGATCCGACGGCCCGCAAGCTCCCCGCCTTCGAGGCGCTGCTGGCTCGCCGGGGGCTCGCGTGGGACGAGTGCGCCTTCGTCGGCGACGACCTCGCGGACCTCCCCGTGCTCACGCGCGTGGGGTTGCCGGTCGCGGTCGCGAACGCCGTGCCGGAGGTCAAGGCGGCGGCGCGGGTCGTCACGGACGTCCCCGGCGGCCAGGGCGCGGTCCGCGAGGTCGCCGAGCAGATCCTCAAGGCGCGCGGCGAGTGGCAGAGTCTCCTCACGACGTACTTTCTGGAGCGTGGCGATGTCCCGCACGGAGCCGGGCGATCTCGTTGAGCGCGGGCGCCGCGTGCTCGCCCTCGAAGCCGACGCGATCGGGCGCACGGCCCAACGACTGGGGCCGGCGTTCGCCGCGGCGGTGCGCCTCCTCGCGGCCGCGGGAGGGCGGGTGATCGTCTCGGGGGTCGGGAAATCCGGCCTCATCGCGCGCAAGATCGCCGCCACCTTCACGTCGACCGGCACGCCCGCGTCGTTCCTCCACCCGGTCGACTCGCTCCACGGCGATCTGGGGATCGTGGGCCGGGACGATGTAGCGGTCCTCCTGTCCAAGAGCGGCGCGTCGGACGAGCTGTTCGGCCTCGTGAGCCAGCTCAAGCGGCTGGGCGTACCGCTGATCGCCATCACCGGCGAGCCGGACTCGGTCCTCGCCCGTCAAGCCGACGTGGTGCTCGACGCGAGCGTCGCCGAAGAGGCGTGCCCGGAGACGCTCGCGCCCACCGCGAGCACCACCGCCGCCTTGGCGCTCGGCGACGCCCTCGCCGTCACGCTGCTCGAGGTCAAGGGATTCCGGCGCGAGGACTTCGCGGCGCTGCACCCCGGGGGCGCGCTGGGCCGGAACCTCCTGCTGCGCGTCGCGGATGTGATGCTCGCCGGCGAGCTCCCCGCCCTCGGGCCTGAACGCCCCATGCGCGAGTGCGTCGTGCTGCTCGCCGAGAAGCGCGGCACCGTCGCGGTGGTGGACCAGGCGGGAAGTCTGGTCGGCGTCGTCACCGCCGGAGACCTCACCCGGGTCATGGAGAAGACCGACGCCTTCCTCGACCTGCCGATCCGTGACGTCATGACGCGCACACCCAAGACCACCACGCCGGACGAGCTCGCCGGTGCCGCGGTGCGGGTCATGGAGCAGCACGGCATCATGGCGCTGCCCGTGCTCGACGGCGGCCGCAAGGTGGTCGGGATGGTGCACCTGCACGACCTTATGAAAGCAGGAGCAGCCTAAATGCGAGAGACGTCGCGCACAGGCGTCACGCAACGGCGTCACGCGACACCGTTACGTTTCCGCGTGACGTTTCCGTGCTACGTCGTGTTGTGCTACGTCTTTCTGGGTGGTGTCGTGGCAGGGGCATGTGACTCAGGGATCAAGCCCACGGCGACCATCTCGGCCGCCGACTCCGCCGATCAGGTCATGCAGAACATGTCACACTATGTGACCAACGACGGCATTCAACGGGCGCACGTGCGTGCCGATACGGCATATTTCTACTCGCCTTCCCAGACGGCCGAGCTCCGCAACGTGCACATCGCGTTCTACGACACCCGTGGCGCCCAGACATCGACCCTCACCTCGCGCGAGGGCACCTACCACTGGCGCTCGGGCGACATGGAGGCACGCGGCAGCGTCGTGGTGCTGCGAACCGATGGCGCCACACTCCGGACCGAGGTCATCCGCTACAGCCAGGCGCGGAACCAGGTGAGCTCCGATCGGGACTTCGTGTTCGACGAGCCGACCCGACACATCAAGGGGACGGGCTTCACCGCCGACCCGGACTTCAAGGTGGTGACCGCGAATAGGGTGAGTGGAGAGGGCGGCAAGTTCACCCTCCCGAACCAATGATGGCCACCATGTTCCTCGTCGCCCTCGCCCAACAACCCGCCTCGCCCGCCGACACCACCGGGGGGCGGCCCTGCAAGATCGTGATCGACTCCGTGGGGCGGCAGGCGCAGCAGGTGGAGGTGCGGGCGGGCGAGACCAATGTGTTCGCGGGCGGCGGCGTCCTGGCCCACTGCGAGGGCACGGGAAGCACGCTCGCCGCCGACAGCGTAGCCTGGTTCGCGGGCCTGCGGCGCTTCGACATGATCGGCCAGAAAAACCCCGTTCACATCCGCGACACGGCCATCACGCTCGACGCGGTGACGGCCGCCTACTTCCTCCGCCAGGAGCGGCTCGAGGCGCACAAGAACGTGGTCGCGGTGAACCGCAACAGCGGCTCGGTGCTGCGGGGGCCCAACCTGACCTATTACCGGGCGGTGAAGGGTGTGCGGGACACGCTCGAGACGTACGCCTCGGGCCGCCCGACGATCGACTATCGCGCCGCCGCCGATTCGGGTGAGCCTTATGTGATCGTCGCCGATCGTGTACGCTTCAAAGGGAACGATCGCATGTGGGGCGGGGGAGCCGTGACGATCGACCGCAGCGACTTCGCCGCGCGGGGCGACTCGATGCAGCTCGACCAGGGCACGGGATTCGGGGTGCTCCTGGGCAAGCCGCGTGTCGAGGGGAAGGGGACGGAGGCTTACGCGCTCACGGGCACGCGCATCGAGCTCGGCCTCCAGGGTCGCGACCTCCGGCTCGTCAAGGCGCTCGGCAACGGCGTGGCCACCAGCGCCGACTGGCGCCTGACCGCCGACACGATTCATCTGCACCTCGACCGCAAGAAGCTACAGCAGGCGTTCGCCTGGGGTCCCAAGGACTCGGTGCACGCGCGCGCCGTCTCGAGCGTGACCACCATCCGGGCGGACTCGCTCGCCCTCGACGCGCCGGATCAGGTGCTCACCGAGGTGCGCGCGTTCGGTCATGCGCTCTCGACCTTGAAACGTGACTCGACGGCCAAGCGGGATTCGACCCCGGACTGGATTACCGGCGATTCGCTCACGGCGCGCTGGACGCCGGAGGCCGATCCCGCCGGCGCGGGGCAGCCGAAGAGCAGGCTGCACCACGTTGTCTCGCGCGGATCAGCCCGGGTCCTCACGCATCAGTACAACCAGCGCGACTCGCTGCCCTCACTCAATTACTCGCGCGGCGATATGATCGATATCCTGCTCACGGGAGACAAGGTCGACCGCGTGACGGTCACCGGCCGCGCCGACGGCGTGCAGCTCGAGCCGCTGCCGCCCGCTCCACCCGACACCACCAAGAAGCCGAAGACGCCCGCCCGATGACGAAGCTCGCGAATCTGCTGGCCGCACGGGACTCGTCGCTGCCGCTGGCGGCGGCGGCGCTGGCGCGCGTCGCAGACACCCAAGGCGCGGCGCCGTTCGGCGAGCTCGCCGTGGCCTACCGCGAGGAGTTCCTCAAGCTCCGCGCCCACTCACGCGACGCCGGCCTGCCCGAGCTCGGCGCCTTGTCGGTCGAGGAGTTCCGGGCCAGCCTCCGGACATCGGTGCTGCCGCGGCTGGCGCTCTTGAAGGTCGTCACGTATCCGCTGGGGCCGCCGGGTGATCCGGCGACGGTCGCGTTCACCGCCGAGGTCTGGGCGGAGCTCGCCGCCGACCGCGGCGGCGTGGCGGACCGACTGCTCGAAGCCGCAGAGCGCGCGCTGGCGCGCGCCGAGTCGCCGAGCGGGGACCACTCCGCGGTGTCGGGGGGGAGCCGCCTCGAGGCCCACGGCCTGGTCAAGACGTACAAGGGTCGCCGCGTGGTGAACGAGGTGACCGTGCAATTGGAGCAGGGCGAGATCGTGGGCCTGCTCGGCCCCAACGGGGCGGGGAAGACCACCTGCTTCTACATGATCACCGGGCTGATCCGCCCCGACGGCGGTCAGATCGTGCTCGACCGCCGGGACATCACGGCGGAGCCGATGTACCGCCGCGCGCGCATGGGGATCGGGTATCTCGCGCAGGAGCCCTCCGTGTTCCGCAAGCTCACGGTCGAGGAGAACGTCCGTGCGATTCTCGAGACACTGGCGCTGAGCGACGCCGAACGGGAGGAGCGCCTCGAGCGCCTGCTCGACGAGCTCGCAATCAAGCACCTGCGGCGTCAGAAGGGGTTCCAGTTGTCGGGCGGAGAGCGGCGCCGGCTCGAGATCACCCGCGCGCTGGTCACCGAGCCCAAGTTCATGCTGCTCGACGAGCCGTTCGCGGGCGTCGATCCGATCGCCGTGCACGACATTCAGACCATCGTGGCCGGCCTGCGGCACCGCGGCATCGGCGTGCTGATCACGGATCACAACGTGGAGCAGACCCTCGACATCGTGGACCGCGCGTACATCATGTTCGAAGGGAAAGTGCAGGTCGGCGGCACCGTGCGCGAGCTGGTGTTCGACGACCGCGTCGCCAACCTCTACCTCGGGCCGACTCTGACGGCGCGCTTGCGCGCGCGTCTCGGCCAGCCGCAACCCGTATGAAGACCGGCCTGCAGCAGCACACCGGACTCTCGCAGCAGCTCCGCATCAACCCGCGGCTGTACCAGGCCATGGACCTGTTGTACATGCCACTGCTCGATCTCCAGCAGCACCTGAAGCAGGAGCTGCTCGGGAACCCGTTCCTCGAGCTGGTCGAGCCGGAGGAGGAGACGGAAGTACCGTTGGCGGAGGAGGCCAAGGAAGACAAAAAGGAGGCCGAGTCCAACGACGAGCCCAACTGGGAAGAGATCCTGCTCGACGACGGATCGGACTCGGGCGCGCCGCCGCGCGACATGAGCGAAGCGCGGGAATACGTCGAGCCCGTGCCGGTCGAGAGCAAGGACCTGTCCGACTACCTGCGGGAGCAGATGCGGCTGCTCGACCTCACGCCCCGCCAGCAGCTGCTCGCCGAGGAATTCATCGGAAACATCGCGGAGGACGGCTACCTCGGCGCCACTTTGGAAGAGATCGCGCGCGGCGCCAACCAGCTCCTGCAGGAGCACGCGGCGGAGGCGGAGGGGGACGTCCAGCCGCAGCTGTTCACGACGGCCGAAGCCGAGGAGATGCTCCGCATCGTCCAGAAGCTCGATCCTCCCGGCGTCGGCGCCCGCGACCTGCGGGAGTGCCTGCTGCTCCAGCTCGAGGCGCGCGCCGAGACCGACACCCTGGCGCACCGGCTGGTGCGCGACGCCTTCGACGACCTCAAGGCCCACCGCTGGAGCGACCTCGGCAAACGCTTCGGGCTCGACGCCACCGAAGTGCAGAAGGTCGCCGATGAGCTCGCCAAGCTCGATCCCAAGCCGGGCCTGCAGCACTCGGCGGCCAACGAGGCGTACATCATTCCGGACCTGGTGGTCGAGAAGATCGACGGGGAGTACAAGGTGTTCCTCAACGACGCCGGCCTGCCGCGCCTGCGGATCTCGAAAACGTACCAGGACATCGCGCGCGACAAGAAAAAGTTCCAGGGCGAGAACAAGGACTTCATCAACCAGCGCATGAACAGCGCGCACTGGATGATTCAGGCGATCGAGCAGCGGCGGCAGACGATGCTCAAGGTGATGAATTTCATCGTCGATCGCCAGCGCGAGTTCTTCGAAAAGGGAGTGGAATACCTGAAGCCGCTCACGCTGCGGGAGGTCGCGGATGTGATCAACATGCACGAGAGCACCGTGAGTCGCGTGACGAACGAGAAATACGTCCAGACCCCGCGCGGGCTCCTGCCGCTCAAGTTCTTCTTCTCGAGCGGCCTCTCCACCACCACCGGCGAGGACGCGAGCGCCCGCGCCATCCGGGCTCAGATCCAGAAGATGGTGGCGGACGAAGACCCCAAGAACCCCTTGACCGACCAGCAGATCGTCGAGATGTTCGCGCAGCGGGGCGTCAGGATCGCCCGGCGCACGGTCGCCAAGTACCGTGACCAGCTGAGCATCCTCCCCGCTCGCATGCGCAAGCGCCTATGAGTCTTGCCACGGGGACGGCCACTCCCGAGGTGAGTGTCCTCGTGCCCGCCAAGGACGAAGCCGAGAATCTCCCGGAATTCGTGCGCCAGGCGCGCGACGCCCTGCTCCCGCTGCCCTACAAGTGTGAAGTGGTGATCATCGACGACGGCAGCCGCGACGCCACGGCGGACACGCTGCGCGAGCTCGCGGCTAAACACGCGTTCGTCCGCATCGTCACACATCGCAGTCAGCGCGGCATCGCCGACGCCCTGGCCTCGGGGGGCGACGCCGCACGGGGGCGCGTCCTCGTGTTCTATCCTGCAGACCTGCAATACCGCCCCAGCGACATCCCCTCCCTGGTGCAGCCGATTCTCGACGACACCGCGGACATCGTGACCGGCACCAAACAGGGACATTACGAAAAACGCTTCGTGTCCTGGGTCTACAACGGGCTGTGCCGCTGGCTGTTCGGCGTGCGGGTCACCGACTTGAACTCGGTCAAGGCGTACCGGCGCGAGGTGATGGACGGCCTGACCACCCGGCCCGATTGGCATCGCTTCATGGTGGTCATCGCCGCGGCGCAGGGCTTCCGCCTCGCCGAGCGGCCGGTGCCGCTCTTGCCGCGCCGGGCGGGGAAGTCGAAGTTCGGCATCGGGCGCATCCCGGTCGGTGTGCTGGACCTCGTCTCGGTGTGGTTCCAGCTGCGGTTCGGGCGCAAACCGCTGCTGTTCTTCGGCGTCCCCGGCGCCGTGCTCATCTTCCTCGGTTTCCTGGTCGCCGTCTACGCGCTGATCGAACGCTACGCGTACCACCAGGGCAACCGGGCGTTTCTCTACCTGGTGCTGCTGCTCGTGCTGGCCGGCCTGATGCTGTTCGGCTTCGGGTTCGTGGGCGAGATGCTCGCGGGGGTGCGCGAAGAGGTGCGGGCCATCCGACGGCCGCCGGACCGGCCGATCGGCGGAGACGGAGGGCCTCGAGGCAACTAACGTCGCCCCGGTGGGCGGCGCAGATCGTGCAGCCTCACCGCCACAGCGTGTGGACCGCGCCGTGCCCGACCCCGCAGTGACGACCCTGTCGGGCGACAGTTGTGGTGCGCGCGCAACATCGTATGCCTCCGCTGCCCCTCACCAGCCTCGTCCAAAGCGCCCTGCCCGGGCTCTCGCCCGACAGCCGGGCCGTGGTCAGGGTCCTCGGATGTTGCAACGGTCAGCTCACCCCCACCAGCGTGGCCCAATGGCTGGGGCTGCGAACCCGCTACCAAGTCGCCCGGCTGTTGCGGCGGGACGGGCTGCCGCCCTTCGAGGACCTCGCCGCATGGACCCGCGTCCTGTATTGGCTGCGGCAGTCGGAATCGACGGGCGCATCGCTGCTGCAGCTGGTGCGGCGTGACGGCCTTGATCCCTCCGGAGCCTACCGACTCGTCCATCGTGTGACCGGGCTGCGCTGGTCGGAGCTGAGACGTGCCGGCGTCCCCGGAGTCGTACTGCGCCTGCGGGATCGGACGAGAGTCCGTGCCGGCGTTCCCGACGCGCCCGGGACCGAGCCTCCCGACCAACGCGCGACTGGCCCGGAGGAGGCGCCAGCGCCGGCGCTGGTCGTCAGGGGGCGGCAGGAGGCGGCAAGCCATGCCGCGCGGTTGGGGAGCCAGACCGTGGGGCACCCCCGGGGCGTGCTCACGGCGCGTGTCCCCCTGCACGGCTGCCCGTTCGACGTCGCCATGGCGGCGGGCGGAGTCGCCTGGGTCACGCTCGCTCACGCGGCGGCGGTCGAGCGCATCGAGCTCGAGCCGCCGCGCGCGGCGGGCAGTGTGCCCACCGGAGCCGTGCCGACCCGCATCGCCCTCGGCCCTTCGGGCGCTCGCGCATTCGTGACGAACCAGTTTGCGGAGCGGGTCGCTATCCTTGACCTGCGCGAAGGTCGCCAGATCGGGGCGATTCCGGTTTGCGGAGATCCGCTGGGCGCGGTGCTCTCGCCAGACGGCCGCATCCTCTACGTCACCACCGGCCTCGACTGGCTCCATGCCGTGTGGGTCGCGACGGGACAGATCATGGCATCTGTCGCCGTTCCCATGGCATGCACCAGCCTCGCGCTCCATCCTTCCGGTAACCGTGTCTACGTCCCGACGTGGCGGGCGGGGTGGATCTTGGAGCTCGACGCCCACACGTTGCGGACGACGCGCGAGTACGCCATCGGAGGCGTCGTGCACGAGATCGTTCCCTCCTGCGACGGCCTGACACTGTACGCCACCAACGAGGACGGGTGGCTCGACCAGCTGCACCTGCCCACCGGCCGGCGACGCTCCCTGCACTTCGATGCGACGCCCCACGGGTTGGCGCTCAGCCCGGACGGGGCCGTGCTGTACGTCGGGCTGCTGGACGCGGGGCGCGTCAGCGTGATCGACCGACACGCGCTGATCCCGATCGGCACGCTTCTCACCGGCGGCAAGCCGCGCCGCATCGCCTTCGACGCCGCCGGTCGGTGCGCCCTCATTGCCAACGAACTAGGCTGGGTGGACCTCGTTCGCTAGCATTATGGCGTTTGGTGCGGTCCGCCTTGCCCGCTCTTCTCGGCACCCAGGACATTCAGCGCATGACTATCGCTCGGGTGGGGCGGATCGGGGCTGCGTGGGGCGCCCTCGCGATTCTGGGATGCAGTGAGCCCACCACGAGCCCCGCCCCGTCGGTCGATCAGAGCCTCGGAGCCGGCTCGCTCACCTCCACGATCGAGGCACGCATTCCGCTGTCGGGAGGGCCGCTGGGCGTCGCGGTGTCGTCGCCGGGGACCGCCTACGTCACGCGGGACCAGGCCGGCAGCGTCGCGCGGCTGGACCTGGCCCACGACAGCGTCGTCACCACGATCCCCGTCGGCCAGGTGATCTCGTTCATCGCCGCCAGCCCGGCAGGCACCACGTTGTACGTCGCCAATCACTACGGCGACAACATCGGCATCATCGACGCCGCCACCAACACCCAGACGGCCGTGATCCCCGTCCGCGGGGACCCGCTACCGGTGGCAGTCAGTCCCGACGGGACCACTCTGTTCACGACGACCAACGTCAACCGGCTGTGGAAGATCGATCTCGCCACCCGGACCGTCGTGGATTCCCTGGATCTCCCGGCCGCGTCGCACCACCTCCTGGTCCACCCCAACGACACCTTGCTCTATGTCGCCACCCGGGACGCCGGCACCGTGCTCGAAGTGAACTGGCGGACGATGACGGTCCAGCGGACCTTTGGGCTGGGCGGCCGGACGCAGGGGATGGCCCTGTCCCCGGACAAACGCGAGCTCTATGTGGCCAACGAGTTCGCGAACGTGCTGCACGTCGTGGATCTCAGGTCTGGCGCCACGGTGGCGAACCTCCCCTTGGCGGGCGGCGGGGAAGGGCTGGCCTTGAGCACCGACGGTGCCAGGCTGTACGTGGGTCTCGTGTTCGCGGGCGAGGTGCAAGTGATCGACCGCCGGCACCGTACGGTGGTGCAGACCCTCGTGACCGGCGGGGTACCGCGCGAGATCGCCGCTGATCCGGCCCATCAGCATATCGTCGTCGCGAACGAAGCCGGGTGGGTCGACGTCATCACCGCGAGCGCCGGGGGCGGGAACGGCGGAGCGAACGGCGCCATTCTGGATCGTGTTCCCCTCTCCGGAGGCCCGTTGGGCGTCACGGTGTCCGCCCAGCAGAAGATCGCCTACATCACGCAGGACCAGATCAGCAGCGTGGCGCGGCTCGAGTTGGTGCACGACAGCGTCACCGCCATGATCCGCGTCGGCGGGGGTCCTTCCTACATTGCGTTCAACCCGACGGGTACAACGGCGTACGTGGCCAACCAGTTCGACGACAACGTCGGCATCATCGATGTCGCTACGAATACCCAGACCGCGGTGATCCCGCTGCACGGCGACCCGCTGCCGGTGGCCGTGAGCCCCGACGGGACCACGCTGTTCACCACTACCAACGTCAACCGGCTGTGGAAGATCGACCTTGCGACGCGGGCGGTGGTGGACTCGTTGGAGCTGCCGGCCACCTCGCACCACCTCCTGGTCCACCCCAACGACACGCTGCTCTACGTCGCCACTCGGGATGGCGGTAGTGTGCTGGAGGTCAACTGGCGGACGATGACGCTGGCACGCACGTTCACGCTCGGCGCCCGGCCGCAGGGAATGGCGATCTCGCCCGACCGCCAAGAGCTGTACGTGGCCAACGAGGTGAGTGACGTGCTGCACGTGCTGGATCTTGGGTCGGGCGCGACGGTGGCGACGGTCGCATTGGCCGGCGGCGGGGAAGGGCTCGCCCTCAATGGCGACGGGACGAAGCTCTACGTCGGCCTCGTGTTCGCGGGCGCCGTACAGGTCGTCGACCGCCGCACGCGCGCCGTGGTGGGAACCATCGTCACGGGCGGCGTCCCACGTGAGATCGGGGCCGATAGCAACGGGCGCATGGTCGTCGCCAATGAGGCGGGCTGGGTCGACATCGTCCGCTGACCGCGCGTCGGCCTAGCGGGGGCGGGCGGCCGCTGCGGCGTAGATCTCGGCCCAGCGTCGGGTAATCGCGTCCCAGCTGAACCGCTCGCGCAGCCGTCGCTGGCCCGCGCCCCCCAGGCCCGCAGCCAGGTCGGGAGCGCGGGCCAGCCGTTCCAGCGCCGCGGCGAGCGCTGTCGCATCGCCCGGCGCCACCAGCAATCCTGATACACCGTCTTCCACGATGTCCGTAATTCCGCCGATCGCGCTGGCAATAACGGGCACGCGATGGTTCATGGCCTCTAGCAACACGACGCCCAGCCCCTCGGTGTCGCCACGCCGGTCCACGACTGCCGGCAGCACGAACGCGTCGGCGCCGGCGTAGGCGTCCTGGAGCTCGGCCTCCGACACCCGCCCGCGCACGGCGACCCGCCCATCGAGACCTTTTTCCCGGATTCGCCCCTCGATCCGGGCCCGCTCCGGACCGTCCCCCACGATCACCAGCCGTACGTCCACGGCAGGGAGGAGCAGGCTCACTGCGTCCACGAGGTGGCTCACGCCCTTGCGCTCCACCAGTCGGCCTACGAACAGCACGGTGAAGGGCATGCCGGCGGCCCGCTGGCCGGCGCGCGGCTCCGGCGTGGGGAGGCTGGTGGTGTAGGGGATCACCTCGATCGGCACGGGGACGAGCTCGCGCACTTCGTCCGCCGTGTACGACGAGATCGCCACCACCCGGTCGGAGCGCCGCGCCGCCCACTTCAGGAAACCTCGGAAAAAGGGCATCGCGGTCTTCACCCACCGCAGCTCCACCCCGTAGAACGTGGTGACCAGGGGAGCGGGGCGAGCCCGTTGGGCGGCCCAGCCGAACAGCGCCAGGGGAAACGGCCAGTGCACGTGGATGACGTCGTAGCGCTGGCGCCGGCACAGCCGCCATGCCGCGACCATGCCGGCCACCACGAAGCAGACCGCCATCACGCGGTACAGCAGCGCGCGCTTCATCCGGTCGGGCGCGGCCTCTTCGTGCGTCAGGCGCTCCCAGCGGCGGGGGAAGTACCGGAAGCGGTGTACCGGAATGCCGCTCACCACCTGGTCCGGCGCGCCCCGATAGGACGAGGTGAATACTTCCACCTCGTGTCCCGCGGCCCTGAGTCGCTTCAGGAGCTCGACCAGCCAGGGCACGATCACATCGTCCGGGGAACGCGGAAACGCCGTGACCACGTGGAGGATGCGCATGGAGACTGCCCAAAGCTACGACTTTCCAGGGGTTTGCGGCCATGGTAATTTTCCGACCCATGGCCAATCGAATCGCGCCGTCGTCACCCGAGCTGACCAGGTTCTACAGCGAACGGCACGACTGGCGCAATTCCGGCGAAGAGCGCATGCGGTTTCGCAAGCACATGCAGCTGGCGCAGGTACGCCCGGGCAGCGCGGTGCTCGACATCGGCTCACGCAACGGCGATCTCCGTACGTACCTGCCGCGCGACGTCAAGTATCAGGGACTCGACATCGCCCCCGAGTTCGCCGCCCCCGACATCCTGATTCACGATATCACGAGCGGGCTTCCGTTTCCCGATGCCTCGTTCGACTACGTCTTCATGGTCGAGGTCCTCGAACACACGCCTACCGCGTACGGCACGGCAGGCGAGATCCATCGAGTGCTTCGGCCCCGGGGTGTGTGGATGGTGTCCGTGCCCAATCCCTATCACGTGAAGGAGATCATCTGGAATCTCTTCCACGTTCCGGACAGGCAGGGGCACATCTACAGCTGGACGCGCCAGACGATCAGCCGCTTGGGCGAGATGAACGGGTTCCGCCTGGTGGATTGGGGCGGCACGTACTTCTATCCGCCGATTCCGGCGCCCTGGTGGATGTTCGCACGGTCAGTCGCCTACAAGTTCGTCAAGGACTGAGCTGACAAACGCACGGCGGTGGCTCTGGGCCGCTCAGGGCCTCGTCACGCTGGCGGTCGTGGCCTTCGTCGCCCGCTCGATCGCGCGCAATTGGACAGAGTTCCGCTCGCTGCACGTCGCGGTCACGGTCGGGCCGGCGTGGATCGCCGCCTCCGCGCTCACGGTGTTCGCCACCTACATCATGCAGATCGAGTCCTGGCGGCGTATCCTGCGGGGGTGGCACCAGCGTCTCCCCTTCGCGACCGCGGCCCGGACCTGGAGCTTGGCCAACCTCGGCCGCTACGTCCCGGGCAAGGTGTGGAGCGTCGCCGGCCTGGTGGTCCTCGCGCAGCGGGCCGGCGTCCAGCCGGGTCCAGCGGCCGCGTCCGCGTTCGTGATCCAGGCCGTGTCGCTCGGCAGCGGCGTGGCGGTCGTCGCCGCGGCGGCACCGCATAGCGCTCCGCCGCTCCGTCTGGCGGCGGCCAGCCTGGTGGCCGTGGTGACGATCGGCGCGCTGGCGTGGCGCCCCACGGCCGCCTGGCTGGGTCGCCTGGTCAACGCCACGCCACCGCTCGAGCCGCTCGCCCTCCGCGCCGTACTCGCCGGCACCGTGCTCACCGTCCTGAGCTGGTGGACGTACGGAGCGGCCTTCTGGATGCTGGCCCGGGGCCTCGTCCCCGGGTCGCCCCTGCCGCTCACGAGCGCCGTCGCGGCCTTCACGCTCGGCTACGTGCTCGGCCTGCTGGCCCTGTTCGCCCCCGGCGGGGTAGGGGTGCGCGAGCTGGTGCTGATCGGCCTGCTGGCCCCGTTCCTGGGCTCGGGGGGCGCGGTCGCCGTGAGCGTCGCGTCCCGTGTGCTCTTGACCGTGCTGGAGGGGGCCGCCGCGCTCCTCACCTTTCCGCTCCGCCACCGTCCCCAGGAGTCCGTTCCGTGAGCGCGGCCCCGTCCGCCGCTGCGGCGCCCCCCTACGAGCCGGCCCGGCCCACGCTGCTCGCGACGGCCGCCTTCGCCCTGTGGCCGGCGATCCTGTCGTTGCCGATGCTCAGCGGGATGTGGCTCGCGAGCAACCCATGGAGCGACCAGTATACCGCCGGGTTCCCGTTCCACGCGTGGAGCGCCGAGTGGTTCAAGCGGACAGGGCACATGCCGCTCTGGAATCCCGAGATCTTCGGGGGACTGCCGTTCGTCGCAGCGGGGTCGGGAGACGTGTTCTACCCCACGTGGCTGCTGCGTCTCATCATTCCCGTCACTGCGGCCGGTAATTTCAGCTTCTTCGTACACTACGTCCTCGCCGGGCTGTTCACGTACCTGCTGTTGAGGCGCCTGCACGTCGGCTGGACCGGCTGCGTGATCGGCGGCCTTGCCTACGAGCTCTCCGGCCTGATCGCGTCGTATCCGTCGCCCGGCCATGACGGCAAGCTGTTCTGCTCCACCATGCTCCCGCTCTTGTTCCTCGCCTTGGTGCTGGCGCTGCGCGACCGCCGGTGGGAGGGCTACCCCCTGCTCGCCGGAGCGGCCGCCTTGTCGCTGCTGGGCCACTTCCAGCTCGCCTATTACGCGTTGATCGCCGCCGGGCTGTTCGCGCTGTACCTCGTCATCCACGAGGCTGGGGAAGGCCAGCCCGGAAACCGCGTCCTACGGCTCACCCTCGCACTCGGCGCGGTGCTGCTCGGTTTCGGGATCGCGGCCATCCAGATCGTGCCCTTCTTCGGCTACATCCCCTTCTCGCCGCGCGCACAGGGGTACCATGGATTCGCGGGTTCGACATCCTACGCGATCCCCTGGGAGCACGTTCCGGAGCTCTTCCTCAAGAATTTCGTGGGCTCGACGCCGACTGGGACGTATTGGGGGCCGAACGGGCTGAAGCTGCACTCCGAGTACCTCGGCCTGCCCGTCGTGGCCTTGGCGACGCTTGGCGTCGCCGTGCGCGAACGGCGCCGACAGATCCTGTGGCTTGGCGGGATCGGGCTCTTGTTCCTCCTGATCAGCCTGGGCGCGAGCACACCGTTCTACAGGGTCTGGTGGGCCCTCATGCCGCTCGTCAAGAAAACCCGCGCCCCGGGGATGGCGCTCTTCGTGGTGGCGTTCATCACCGCGATCTTCGCCGGCTTCGGGACCGAGCGCGCCCTGAGCAGGGAAGAGGGCAAGCGCGTGATGACGCCGACCCTGATCGCCGGCGGGATCGTCGTGCTGCTCGCGGTCACGGGCGTGCTGGGTCACCTGGCGATGGCCCTGGCAACGGTGGTGCAGGCCGCCGGCGCCAACGCGTCCGCCATCCTGTGGGGCGCCGCGTCGAGCGGGCTCGCGCTCGCGGCGACGGGGTCGGTGCTGTCATTCGCCCACGGTCGCCTCACACCGCGCGCCGGCGCGCTCGCCCTCGTGCTGGTCGTCGGCGCCGACCTGTGGCTCAACGCACGCCAATTCTGGCGCTATACCGCGCCTCCCGGGCGGGATGCCCTCGTCGATCACGTCGCCGCGACGCCACCACCGTACCGCGTCGTGAATCTCGGCGCCTATGCCGGCTCCATGCTCATGGCGTTCGACATCCCCGAGGTCCTGGGCTCGCACGGCAATGAATTGCGCTATTACGATGAGCTGCTCGACCGGGAGAACAGGTGGAGTCACCTGCGATTCCTCTCGGTGTGGGACCTGCTTGCCGTGCGGTACGCCATCCTGCCGGCGGGCACGGGCAGGACCGACTCGATCCCCGGATTTCGGCGGGTGCTCGATTCGGTCCCGACCGTGGACGGAGACCGTGCCAACCTGTTCGAGCGCATCGCCCCGGCGCCGTACGCGCGCGTGGTTCCCGCGGCCATCAAGACGGACTCCACCACGATCGTCCCCACCCTCGTCGATCCTCGCATGGACTTCTCCCGGATCGTTCTTTTCACCAACGATCAGCCGGTGACGCCGGAGCCGCTGAAGGAGATGCCCCCGCCCAGCTCGTCGCGCGCCACGGTGACCGCCTGGCAGCCGGGACGGATGACCGTCACGCTCGACCCCGCGCCCCCAAAAACGAGCTACCTGCTCGTCGCGGAGAACTGGTATCCCGACTGGCGGGTCACGGTCGACGGCCGGCGCGGCCAGCTGCTGCGGGGCGACTACAGCCTCATCACGGTCCCGGTGCCCGCGGGCACGCGAACCGTGGACCTCACGTTCCGCTCCAGGTTGTACGAGCTCGGAAGGACCGTTACCCTGATGTCCCTCGCCCTGCTCCTCGTCATCCTGTTGGCATCCTTCGCGACCGGGCGTCCGCGCAATGCCTGAGCGGGGCCTCGTGGTCATCCCCACGTACAACGAGGTCAGCAATCTCCCACCCCTCGTAGAGCAGGTCCTGGCGCAGGACTCCCGCCTCGAGATTCTGGTGGTCGACGACCACTCTCCCGACGGCACCGGGCAACAGGCCGAAGCCCTGGCCCAGAAGGAGCCCCGGCTGCACGTGTTGCACCGCGGCGCAAAGCTAGGCCTGGGAACCGCTTACATCACCGGGTTCAAGTGGGCTCTCGAGCGAGGGTTCGACTACGTCTTCGAGATGGACGCCGATTTCTCGCATGACCCGGTGCACTTAAAGGAGTTTCTCAAGGCCATCGCCGGCGCCGATCTGGTTCTTGGATCGCGCTACCTCGGGGGCAGGGTGACCGTCGTCAACTGGCCGATGGGCCGACTTGTGCTATCGTACTGCGCGAATATCTATGCCCGCTGGATTACCGGCCTGCGGATCTGGGACCTGACCGGGGGGTTCAAGTGCTTTCGCAGGCGGGTGCTCGAAGCGATCGACCTGTCGCAGGTTCGGTCCAACGGTTACGCGTTTCAGATCGAAATGAGCGTGCGCGCATGGCGCAAAGGGTTCACGCTGAAGGAAATCCCGATCGTGTTCGTCGACCGAACCGAGGGGCAAAGCAAGATGAACCGGTCGATCGTGCGGGAAGCCGTGTGGATGGTGCCGCGGCTGAGACTCATGACCTGGTTCGGCCGCATCTAGTCGGCACGGCGATCTACAAGATGACGGGGTCGGGCAACGACTTCGTCATGGTGGACGCACGGCACACCACGCCGGAACAGTGGGCGGCCGCGGATATCCGGGCGGTGTGCGCCCGCGGGACCGGGGTCGGCGCCGACGGGCTCGTGTTCGTCGGCCCGGGCACGCGCCCCGACAGCGTCCGCATGATCTACTTCAACTCGGACGGCTCTCGCGCCGCCATGTGCGGCAACGCCGCTCTCTGCAGCACCCGCCTCGCGGCGCGGTTGGGGCTGGGGCGGCCCCAGGGCATGGCGCTCGAAACCGACGCCGGCGTGTACGAGAGCCGCTGTGCCTTGCCGGACGAGCGCGCCGAGCTGCATTTGGCGCCCGTGCCGCCGCCCGCCCCGGTGTCAGGTCTGACGCTCGCCCCGGCCGAAGAGCGGGCGGTCCTAGGGACCGTGGGCGTCCCACACCTCGTCGTGCTCGTCCAGGACCTGTCGCGTGTGGACGTGGAGACGCGTGGTCGCGCGCTGCGCTCGAGCCCGTGCGTCGGGCCCGCGGGAGCGAACGTGAACTTCCTGTCGCGCGATGGGGGCGGCACCTGGCGCATGCGGACCTACGAGCGAGGCGTGGAAGCGGAAACGCTGGCGTGCGGTACCGGGGCGGTGGCTGCGGCCTGCGCACTGGCGGAATGGGGCCTGGCGGAGCCCCCGGTCAGCGTGTGGACCCGAAGCGGCCGCCCGCTCGAAATCCGGGCTCGAAAGGGCCCGCAGGGTCTGTACGACGACGTCTGGCTAAAGGGGGAGGCGAGGCTGGTGGTGCGGGGTGTGATTAACTGATAGGCTTCTCCACATTCCCGTCGGCATCAACTTAACATAACATATCTTATACGAAGTACTGAGGCCGAATTGAGGTCACTTCGCCACACTCGCAGCCGCCCCCTTGGTCAACTCCCCTATGCGAACCTTCGCCTCGCCAGCCGCGCTGGTCGAGTCGAGCTGCCGTGCGATCGTGCGGTACGCCGCCAGCGCCTTGGCCGTGTCTCCGGCAGCAATCCAGGCCCGCCCCGCGTCGGACAGGAACTGGGCCCGCAGAAAGGGAAACTGGGCCGCGGCGGCCGCCCGCTCGTACGCCGGCGCGGCGTCCTTCGGCTTGAGCGCGTTCTCAAACGCTGCGCCCAACAGGCCATGTGCCTGCGCCCGGAAATCTTTGTCGGCCTTCGGCGCGTACCGCTGCAACACGTCGATCGCCTGCTGCGTCTGCCCCTGCGCCAGACGCACTTGTGCCAGCAAGATGGTGCCCTCCTGGGCGGCGTGTGTGCCGGCGTAGTTTTCCACGACCTGTGCAAGCACGCTCGCCGCGAGCGGGTAGTTCTTGGACTCGAGTGCCAGCCGGCCCTGCGTGAGCTGGCCGCCGGCGTTGCGCTCGGCGGTCTTGGTCGAGAGCAGATTCCACCCGAACAATCCGGCGGCGAGGACAAGCACGACGCCCGCATATGTCGCGGCCTGGCGGTGCCCCTTGATCCACTCGGTGAGCCAGCTCAGCGCGTTGGCTTCCGTTGCTGCCGGCTGTCCCGTGCTCGTCACCGTCGTCGCCATTTACCCTCGCGGGAGGTTTTGGAGGTTGTGGAGGTTGGGGGAGGTTGGGGGAGGTCCTCCCGAACCTCCCGAACCTCCCAAACCTCCACAACCTGCTTTTCGTCGTGCCCCTGGGGTGACTCGAACACCCGGCCAACGGTTTAGGAAACCGCTGCTCTATCCACCTGAGCTACAGGGGCGTAAACCCCGCAATGTAGCGGGGTTACGTATAGTGTAGCAAGGCCTCCACTCGCTCCCCTTGCAGGCGCTCGCGTCCTTTCAGGAAGTCCAGCTCGATCAAGAAGGTGAACCCGACCACGTCGGCGCCGTGCGCGCGCACCAACTTGGCCGCCGCTTCCGCCGTGCCGCCCGTGGCCAACACGTCGTCCACGATCAGCACGCGGTCGCCCCGGCCCACGGCATCGCGGTGCATCTCCAGCGCGTCCGTACCGTACTCGAGCGCGTACTCGACCCGCCCCCGCGCCGCAGGCAGCTTGCCCGGCTTGCGGATGGGAACGAGGCCGGCCTCCAGTGCCAGCGCGACCGGCGCACCCAACAAAAAACCGCGGGATTCGATCGACACCACACGTGTGGCCCGGGCCCCGGTGAACGGCGTCGACATCAGCTCCACGGCACGGCGGAACGCCCGCGGGTCAAGCAGCAGCGGCGTGATATCCTTGAACAGGATCCCCGGTTTGGGAAAATCTGGCACGTCGCGAATGGTGCGGTAGATGTCTTGGACAGTCACGGTCGCGGTCACCGGCGAGCCTCTCAACTACCTGATGTCGAAGTCGTTCGGGATCATGAGCTCATGTGGAACCTCGCTGCTTTCCACACGCTCGACCCGCGACTGGGCCGGCCCCAGCCCCAGGATGTGCTCGAGCGCTTCGAGCGCCTGCGGTGGCCCGGCGGCGATCACTTCCACGGAGCCGTCGCGCAGGTTGCGCACGAACCCGCCCAGTCCCAGGCGTTCGGCCTCGCGCCATACGAACCAGCGAAACCCCACTCCCTGGACCCGGCCGTAGACGAGAAACCGCCGCGTGCCCATGCCGGCCGCCTCACCCCTGCCGCCCCTGGGACGCCCGCCGCCGGTGCCACCAGGCGTACACCACCGCGATCAGCGCCAGGATCGGCACCACAATGAGCACGGCCCGTCCCGTGTAGCGCCGCGCCTCCTGGTCGAGCACCTCGAGGATCACGTCTTCCCGACTCCCGATGAACCAGCCGATCCACGTGAGGATCGCGCACCAGACGAGTGCTCCGAGCCCGGTGAACACGACGAACCGGTTCAAGCTCATCCGGGCGATCCCGGCGGGGATCGAGATCAAGTGCCGCACGACCGGCAGCATGCGCCCCATGAAGACGCTGATCTCGCCGTGGGCGGCAAAGTAGCGTTCCGAGCGATCGAGCCCCCTCTCGGTGATCAGCACGTATTTCCCCAGGCGCAGAAAGAACGCGCGGCCCAGCCAGCGGGCGAGCCCGTAGTTGGCGAGCGAGCCGAGGACGCTCCCCAGCACGCCGCACGCCAGCACGACCAGGAAGTCCATCTCGCCCTTCGCCACGAGGTACCCCGCCGGCGGCATGACGAGCTCGCTCGGCAGCGGCAGCATGGACGACTCGACGGCCATGAGGACCACGATTCCGGGGTAGCCGAGGTCGCGGAACCGCTCGAGCAGCCAGTGGACGAACGACTCAAGCATCGAAGCCGTGCTCTCCGAGCAGGGGGACGAACCGCGCCGTGCCGAGCGGTGTGTGACGCAGCTCGGCGCCCGCCCCGACGCGCTCGACCAGCGTGAGCGTTTGGGCGCCGCGCACGCCCAGCGGGATGAGGAGCCTGCCTCCGGGCGCCAGCTGCTCCACGAGGGGCGGCGGCACATCGGGGCCGCCCGCGGTGACGAGGATCGCGTCGTAGGGCGCGTAGGCGCTCCAGCCGAGCGTCCCGTCGCCCAGCAGCACCGAGACGTTCGTGATGAGGGCCTCGCGCAGCGCGCGCTGAGCCGCGAGCGCCAGGGCCTCCACACGCTCCACCGAGAACACGGTGGCGGCCAGGGCGGCGAGCAAGGCGGTCTGGTATCCGGAGCCGGTCCCGATCTCGAGCACGCGCTCCCTGCCCCGGAGCCGCAGGGCCTCGAGATAGCGGGCCTGGGTGTACGGCTGCGAGATGGTCTGCCCTTTCCCGATCGGCAGCGCGGCGTCCTCGTACGCGCGATGCCGCACCGCGTCGGGTACGAACAGATGGCGCGGTGTTTCCGCGAAGGCCTTGAGGACGGCCAGATCGCGGATGCCCTTCGTGCGCAGCGTCTCGACCAGCCGTACGCGATAGCCCGCGAAGGTATCCCCCGGCCCGCTCAGTCGCCGGGAAACCACTTCCGCACCACCTCGATGAGGCTGTAGTTGGTCATGTCCATGTGGAGCGGCGTCACCGAGATGTAGCCGTCGCTGGTGGCACGAAAGTCCGAGTCGGCGCCTCCGGTCCACGTGATGCGGCCGCCGCCGATCCAGTAGATCTCTTTGCCCCACGGGTCCTTCATGAGCGCGATTTCCTCGCTGAACACACGGCTGCCCAGGTGTGTCACCTTGACGCCCTTCACGTCGTCGCCCGGAATGGCGGGCAGGTTGATGTTGAGCAGGGTCTCCTTGGGAAAGTCCTTCACGGCGACGATGCGCTGCAGCAGCTCGCGCAGCCCGTCCTTGTGCGTCCCGAGCGTGTCCAGGTCCGACCCGGCGTACGAGACCGCGATGCTGGGGATTCCGGCGACCAGGCCTTCCATCGCCGCGGCCACGGTGCCCGAGTAGAACACGTCTTCGCCCATGTTCTGGCCGTGGTTGATCCCGGAGATCACGAAATCCGGCCTGTCGCGCATCAGCGCTCCAATGGCGAGCAGCACGCAGTCGGTCGGGGTGCCGTCCACCTGGAAGGCCCCGTCCGGCCGTCGCGTGGCCCGCACGGGCCGGTGCAGCGTAAGCGAGTGCGACGTGCCGCTCTGCTCCCGATCCGGGGCGACGACGGTCACCTGCCCCAGCGCGGCGCACACCTCGCCCAGGACCGCGAGGCCGCGTGCCAGAATGCCATCGTCGTTCGAGATCAGGATGTTCATCGCGCTCCGAAAATGATCTGACGCCCGTAGCGCGTGAAAACCCGCGCCTGGCGCCAGGTATCCCCCCAGCGGCGGAAATGACTGGGCTGCCCCTGATAGATCGTGGGTACCCGCACCGACCGCACGCGCAGGCCCTCGGCCAGCGTCGCGAGCAGGAACGCGATCTCGAAGTCGTAGCCCTGCTCGGCGGGTCGGATCGCCTCGGCCAGCGGCCGAGCGATCGCCCGGAAGCCGGTCTGCGCGTCCGGCACCGTTACGCCGCCGATGCGGGACGCGAGGGCAGCGGAGAGCCAGTTGCTGCAGCGCCGGCCCAGGGGCATTGTCGCGCCACGCGCGCGGGCGCCCAGTACCAGATCGGCCTCGCCGCTCTGGATCGGAGCCACGAGCCGCGCGATGTCCTCCGGAGCGTGCTGCCCGTCCGCGTCGAGGGTGACGATGATGCGGGCCCGGTCCGAGAGCGCGCGCTCGATCCCGGTCCGCAGCGCGGCCCCTTTGCCGTAATTGTGCCGGTGCACCAGGACGACCGCCCCCTCCCGCTGCGCTGCGGCTCCCGTCCCATCGGTCGAGCCATCGTCTACAACGTACACGATTGCATCGGGTGCGGCACGACGCGCCCGGGCCACGATGTCGTGAATGGTGGCCACCGCCTGGTAGGCGGGGATGACGACGCCCATCCCCCGAGGCGCGGGCGGCTCAGCGCGCCCCGGCATTCGGCGGGGCGCTCCCTTCGAGGATGGCGAGGACCGACTTGAGCTCGGCGCGCAGGTCTTTGATGGTCTGGGTCGCGAGCGCGCGGCGTGCCTCCGGCTTGAGCTCACCGGAGCGGCGATACTGCTCGATCTTCTGGCGAGCGCCCTCGATGGTGTACTTCTCCGTGTAGAGCAGGTGCTTGACCAGCATGATCAGCTCGATCTCGCGCCGCTGGTACACGCGATTGCCGGAGCGGTTCTTGGCGGGGTTCAGGAAGCGGAACTGGCTTTCCCAATAGCGCAGCACGTGCGGTTTGAGATCGGTGAGCTGACACACCTCGCCGATCGAAAAGAACTCCTGGACGGGATGGGGCGCGCTCATCGCCACTGCTCCGCTTTGAGGTCCCGCTCCATCAGGTCGGCGACCGCCCTTCCGGGCGACTTGCCGTGGAACAGCACCTGGGCCACCTCGCGCGCGATCGGGAGCTCCACGCCGTGGCGCTCCCCGAGCGTCACCGCTGAGCGGGCGGTGTTCACCCCTTCGACCACGCTGGCACGCCCGGCCAGCGCCTCCTCCAGCCGCTTCCCGCTGCCGAGCTCGACGCCCAGCCGATGGTTGCGTGACAGCGGGCCCGTGGCGGTGAGAATGAGATCTCCCATCCCCGCGAGCCCCGCGAAGGTGGCGGGCTCCGCCCCAAGCGCCACGCCGAGGCGGGTGATCTCGGCCAACCCACGCGTGATCAGGGCGGCGCGCGTGTTGTGACCAAGCCCCAGCCCCTCCAGGATCCCCGCGGCGAGCGCGATCACGTTCTTGAGTGCCCCGGCAAGCTCGACACCCAGCACGTCCGTCGCGGAGTACACCCGGAAGTAGGCCGTCGAGAAAACCTGTTGCACGCGCTGCGCCACGGCATGGTCCCGGGCCGCGGCCACCACCGCCGTGGGCTGGCGGGCGTACACCTCCTGGGCGAACGACGGACCCGACAGCACGGCGACGGGGGTCCCCTTCGGGAGCACCTCGCCCAGTACGCAGGACGGGGTGGTGAGCCGCTCGGGCTCGAGCCCCTTGGACACGCTCACGACGAGCGCGCCCCGGACCAGGCGGCCGCCTGCCCGCGTCATCACCTCGCGCACCGCGTGCGACGGGCCCGCGGAGACGACCACGTCGGCGTCCTGCACTGCCGCGCCGACATCGCCCTGGGCCGCGAGCGTGGGGGCGAGCGGCGCGCCCGGCAGGAACATGGTGTTCACATGCTCGCGGTTCACGCTCTCGACTACCTCGGGCTCCCGCGCCCACAACGTCACCGCGGCGAGCTCCCCTTTGCGGGCCAGCAGGTCCGCGAGCGCCGTGCCCCAGGCGCCACCGCCGATGACGGCCACCCGAGTCACACCGCCCCCCTTGCCAACGCGGAACGCGGAACGCGGAACGCGGAACGGCGCGGAGCGGTCGCTGCCCGAGCGATTCTTTCCCTGATGTTCCGCGTTCCGACTTCCGCGTTCCGAGTTCGTCTCGTCACGCCGCCACGCCCTTTCTCGTTCTGAATCGACTCTCCGTCCCCTGCCTCAACCGTTCGATATTGCCCCGGTGCGCGTACACGAGCAGCAGCGCCAACACGATGGCCGCCCAGAACGTATACGGCTGGGCCGGCTCGGTGAGCCGCACCCACAGGGGAAACAGCAGTGCCACGGTCAGCGAGGCGACCGACACGTACCCCGAAAGCCACAACGTCGCGCCCCAGATGACGAGCGAGATCAGCACGGCGAGCGGAGCCAGCGCCAGGAACACGCCGGCCGCGGTCGCGACGCCTTTGCCGCCCCGGAAGCGCACGTACGGCGAGAACATGTGCCCGAGCACCGCCACGATGCCCAGAGCCACCGTGAACCAGGCGGGCCCGTTGGACCAGGGACCGAGAATCGCGACCGGGACGACGCCCTTGGCCATGTCGATGAGACCGACGGGGATGGCGTAGCGCCAGCCGAGCACGCGGTATACGTTCGTGGCGCCGAGGTTCTGAGACCCGTGCTGGCGGAGATCGATGCCGCGCCCGACCTTCCCCGCGATGTAGCTGGTGGGCGTGGCACCGAGCAGGTAGGCCAGGACGAGGATCGTGGCCAGCCCGTAGTCGTTCATCGGCGCGCCGCCTCGCGTCTGCGGCGGAACTTGAGGTTCAAGGGCGAGCCGGTAAAGCGCCACGCTTCCCGGAAGCCGTTGACCAGGTAGCGCGAGTACGACTCGGGGATCGCCTCGGGCCGGTTCGAGACGACGGCGAACCGCGGTGGCGCCGTGCCGATCTGGGTCGCGTAGAGCAACCGCACCGACTCCCCCACCGGCTGGGGCGGCTGCTGGCGGTCCACCAGTGTTTCCAGCACGCGGTTCACCTCCGCCGTGGGTACCCGCTTGTCGCGCTCTCGGGCGACCTCCACGATCAGCGCGAGCAGCTTTGGCACCCGCTGGCCGGTCTTGGCCGACAGGTAGAGAAATGGAATGAACTCGAGGAACGGCGCCCGATCCTTCAGCTCGCGCTCGCCCCGCACGGCGGTGTTCGTCTCCTTCTCCTCGATCAGGTCCCACTTGTTGACGGCGACGATGATCGCCGCACCACGCTCCCACGCATCGTTGGCGATCTTCAAGTCCTGGACGTGCATCCCGTCCAGCGCGTCGACAACGAGGACGCACACATCGGCGCGCTCCATGGCGCGCGCCGTCCGGAGCGTCGAGTAGAACTCGATGTCGTCGTCCACCTTGCTGCGCTTGCGCAGCCCGGCGGTGTCGATGAACACCAGCGTGTGCCCCTCGTAGCTGAGCGGCGTGTCGATCGCATCCCGGGTGGTGCCGGGCTCGTCCGCCACCACCAGCCGCTCCTCACCGAGCAGGCGGTTCACCAGGCTCGACTTGCCGACGTTGGGGCGTCCGACCACGGCCACTTGGACCGCACCCCCGTCACCCGGGGGCTCGCGCCCGGGGTCAGCCCTCCCGCCCCCCCCGGGCTCGCGCCCGGGGTCAATTACTGACCCCCTGAGGACCTCCACCACCCGGTCGAGCAGGTCGCCCGAGCTCTTCCCGACCGCGGCGGACACGGGGAACGGATCCCCCAGGCCGAGCTCGTAAAACGCGAGGTGCCGGGTGTCCTTGGGCAGCTGGTCGGCCTTGTTGGCCACCAGGATCACGGGACGGCGTGCTGTCCGGAGGTATTGCGCGATCTCCTGGTCCGCGGGGTGCACCCCCGCTTCGACATCGACCAGGAACAACACGACATCGCTCATGGCCACCGCGGCTTCGACCTGGGTCCGGATGGCGCGGTTGAGCTGGTCGTGCGCGCCCGGCACCATCCCGCCCGTGTCCACCAGCCAAAACCGTTGTCCGTTCCACTCGGCCGCGCCAAAATGCCGATCGCGCGTGATTCCCGGACGGGCGTCCACGATCGCATCCCGGCCTCCGATGAGCCGGTTGAACAACGTCGATTTGCCGACGTTGGGCCGGCCGATGATCGCGACGGTGGGGGTGCCCCTCATCCCTGCCCCACCCCGAACGCGGAACGCGGAAGTGGGAACGCGGAACGAGAGGCAGGTGCGCCTGTTCCGCGTTCCGCGTTTCGCGTTCCGAGTTCACCCAAGACGTCCGCAAAGTCGTGCGACAGGTGCACCGGCATGGGTACTCGCGCCGCGAGCTCGTCGGCGCCGACGTCGTCCATGAAGACCAGGTCGTCGTTCACAGACTCCCCCGGCAGCAAGACGAAGTCCAGGTCCGTGCGCCCCGCGAGGGCCCGTTCGATCGCCGCCGCCGGCAAGAGCCCCGCCGTCGTCACCGATTGACCGAACAGGGTGTTTTCGACGACGACCAGGTCGAAGCGACCCCCGGTGGCGGTCGCGGCCTCGGCAAGCACCTGCGGCATGAGCGGGCCCATCGCGGTCCCCGTCACCACGCCGATACGTTGCCCGGACAGGTCCGGCAGGCGATCGAGGGCCGCCGCAATGCGGGTCTGCAGAAAGCGAACGGCGCCCACGCCGTTCTCCCGCTGCTCGAAGTCGCCATACCACCCAGCCTCCGGGAGCGGCTCGCCCGCCTGGAGATAGAGATCGTCGGCCCCGTAGCACCACGGCCCGCCCCGCTCGGCGAGCGCGCGCGTGGCCATCCGATCGACGGTCGCAAGGGCCTCGCGGCACTCGGTCACCGTCGGCTCGCGCACCAGCTCGCGTTTCGAGAACTCAGTGAGCGCCACCGGAACCACGGAGACCGATAACACGGCTGCCCCGAGGCCATACAGGTCGGCGAGCGTGCGCTCGAGCGTCGCGCCGTCGTTCACCCCCGGAACGAGCACAACCTGGGTATGAAACGCGATGCCGCGCCGCGCGAACCAGCCCAGCTGGGGAATGATGTCCGGGGCTTCGGGGTTGCGGAGCAGCCACTGACGGGTCGTGGGGTCCGTGGCGTGCACCGACACGTACAACGGTGACAGCCGGTATTTGACGATGCGCGCCGCGTCCCACGGCTTCAAGTTGGTGAGGGTGGCGAAATTGCCGTAGCGGAACGACAGGCGGTAGTCGTCGTCCCGGATGTAAAGCGGCGACCGCAGACCCTTGGGATTGCCGTCCACGAAGCAGAAATCGCAGTGGTTGCCGCAACGCCGGATGCGCGGCGGCTCGAGCGTGACGCCCATGGCCAGCCCCTCGGGGCGCTCGACGTCATACTCGACCTCCTCCCCCGTCGCCATCCGGGCGGCCAGCACGAAGCGATCCTCCGCGGTGAGGAACTCCCAGTCGAGGAAATCCTCGAGCGCCCGGCCGTTCACGGCCAGGAGCTCCGTTCCCGGGGTGAGCCCCAGCTCTGCGCCAAGGGAGTCGGGCGCCACCGACTGGACGCGAATCATGCCGCTTCAACCTGGCCTTCAAGGACTTTGTGAAGGCCCACGTCGCAACCCCAACGCAGGCCAGAACTTCCGACAGTCATCAAATATGGCCTAGGAGGCCCGGTAGCGCCAGCCGGCAATTCGCCTGCCGCTCGCCTGGAGCTCGAAGGGGTGGCTCTGGTGGGGCGAGAGGGAGGGGACGTCATGAGATGCCGTCGCGACGACCTGGCCTCGGGCGTCGAGGAACTCGACCGTGAGCTGGAACGGTGTGGTGGGCGCCGACTTCAGGCTCAGCGCAGTCCCCGACAGCGATGCACCGGCCGTGTCCGGAACGAAGCTCGACACCGAGATCTCGACTGCCAGCCCGGAATCGGCGCGCGCAACGTACGTCCGCGTCGAATCGCGCCTGCCGCCGAAATCCCATCCCGCCGCCACGAGCTTGAGGGATGCCCGATTGAGCGGGTCGAGCACGAGCAGCCGCTGCGCTACCGGCAGCAGGGAAGCCGAATCCCGCAGCTGGTAGTAGGCCACGGCGAGGGAGAACAGGGCGTCGCGGCGGTACGGGTTCTTGGCGAGCCCCAGGGTCAGCGCGCGCGCCCCGGCGCGGTACATCCCTTGTTCCACCATGCGCGTGCCCGGCGCGAACAGCGCGTCGGCCTCGAGCGCCGGAGCGTGCGCGGCCAATGAATCGAACACGGCCGCAGCGCGCGCTGCGTGACCGCTCTGCGCGTACAAGGTGGCGAGCGCGATCGCGGCCTCGGGCTCCTCCGGATACGCCGCGACATATTCCGAGAGCGCGTCGATCGCCGGTGCGAACGCGGCGGCTAGCGCGCTCGAGTCGGCGGCGATCTGTCCCAGCGCCGCGGCGAGATGCGCGCGCCGCTGCGCCACGGCCTGTGCCCGCCCCGTGGAGTCGCGCGTGAACAGCTGCTGGTCGGCCGGCGCGAGCCGTGTCCCGCGGGCCTTACGCGACTGGGAGGAGGTTACGAGCCGGGCGAGCACCGTGGAGTCGCTCGCGATCCCCCGTTGCGTGGAGTCGAGCCCAGCCCGCAGTCGCAGCGCCCGCTGCGCCGCGGGGTGCCCCTGGACCTTCCGCACCACGAGGCGCCAGGCGTTCGCGAGGGCGTCCCGCTTGTCGGACGCGAAGCCGGTGTCCACCCCGGCCGCTTTCGCGGCGAGCCGATAATAGGCGAACGCCGAGTCGTCGTTGCCCCGGCTCGCGAGCAGCCCGGCCGCCGCGGCCAGTGCCTTCGGGTTGGCGGGCTCGAGCCCGACCGCCAGGCGCAGCAGCACCAGACCCGAGTCCTGCTTGCCGTCCTGCCAGGCGGCGAGGCCGTTGTTGAGCAACTCCCCCCACAGCTCGTGGCGGTGACTCCCGATGTCTTCCGTGCACTTGGGCGCGAGCGCGAGGGCTCGGGCCAGCGCGCTGTCCGCCCCTGCTACATCGCTGGTCGCGACGGCGAGGCGGCCGAGATAGTACCAGGCGGCGGGGTTCGCGGCCTGCTTGTCCTGGAGAATGGCGTCCGTGAGGAGTCGCTTCGCCTGAGCGAGCTGCTGGTCGCGCGACTCGGGCTTCTCCGCCGCGCCGCGCAGCGCAGCTATCGCGTTGCTGATCTTGGGGTTAGCCGGAGGCAGCTCGCAGGGAGGCTGGGGGGACGTCCATCCCCCTTGGGCCGGAAGCAGAGCACCCGGCGCGAGCGAGAGGGCCAAGAGGGCCAAGAAGGCCGCTGCGGCACGCATGGCGGGCTAGAAATGACGCGCGAGGGACCGGGTGTCAACTCCAGGAAAACGTGACCACGGCACCCGCGGCAAGCACATAACGGAAAGACTCCCCCGACCACCGCACCGCGAATGTCCGTTCTTGGGCGGCGGTATTCACCACGATCAGCGCCTTGGAGCCGTCGTCCGCGTTCCGGAAGGCCACGGTTTCGATATCGCCGGGAAAGGAGGTCGATGAGATGCGATGCGCCCCCGGGCGCACGAAGCGGCTGGCGTGCCCCAGGGCATAGTACTCGACGTTGCGTGTCACGGTGCCGTTGCCCGAAGCGACGGTCACAACGCCCCGGCAGTCGCCGCATCCACCGGTGTGCGGCCCGTGCTGCTCATCGAGCGCCAGGTTCCAGAGGATCACGCCCTTCGCCCAACCCCGGGTGGCCTCGATGATCAGAGTGCGCACGAACCACTTGAGATTGTCCGCGAAGTTGGGTGCCCATTCCCCGCCCGAGCACTCCGTGAAATACGCGTCCTTGTCCGGGTGCGCGTCGTGCACCACGGTCTGGGCCGAGACGTCGCCCGCATAGCAATGCCAGGCCACGCCCGCCGTGTAACGTGCGGCTGCGGAGTCACCAAGGACCTGGAGCGGTGACTGGGGCTCGTCCCAATTGTGATCCCAGTCGAGAATAATCGTGCCGATGCCGCTGCGAGCGAACAAGGGCCCGAGGTACTGGCCGATGAGCTGCGCGCGGGCCGGCGGGTCGAGCCGCATGCCGGGATAGTCCGCCGGCTCGTAATGCGGCTCGTTTTGCAGCGTGATCGCGTAGATCGGTACTCTCTCCGCGCGATAGGCCTCGATATAGCGGCGGAAGTATTCGGCGAACGGGGCGTAGGCCTCGGGGCGGAGCGTTCCTTGAATCAGACTCCCCGTGGTTTTCATCCAGCCAGGCGGGCTCCAGGGCGACGCCATGATCTTGAGCTGGGGATTGATGGCCAAGGCGCGCTGCACCACCGGCAGGACATACGCCCGATTGGAATCGATCGAAAACTGCGCCAGGCTCGAGTCGGTCTGGCCCGCGGGCATGTCGTCGTAACTGTACTGATGCAGCGAGAAATCGGACGCACCCATGGTGAGGCGCGTGAAGCTCAGGCCGATTCCGGGATTGCGGCCGAACAGCTCCTGGAGCAGTGCCTCGCGCTGGGGCGCCGTCATGCGATTTTGCAGCAGCCACGCCGATGCGTCGGTGATCGCGGCCCCGAAGCCGACGATCTCCTGATACGTGGTGCCCTCGTCGACGGTGATGGTCGTGGGGGACGCCGCGCCGCCCGAAGCGAAATGGATGTCGGGCTCCTGGGACAAGAGCTTGCCCCCGCTGGCCGTGGTCAGCCACGCCTGCACCGCGGGGCCCTGCAGCGGAGCCTCGGGAGGAGCGTCGGCCGACTGCCCGTTGGATGCGCAGGCCAGGCCGGCGACCAGCGCGAGCGTCGTCACTCGCGACGTCACTGCCAGCCCGGGTTCTGTGTCAGGTTGTGATTGATGTCGAGCTCCGGCTGTGGCAACGGCAGCAGGTTACTCGGCACGCCGTGTACCGTCGTCTCGCCGGGAGCGACCGTCTGGAGCTCCGTAGTCTTCGCCAGGATCGCCGCGTTGAGGATGCCCCAGCGCGACAAATCGAACCAGCGCTGCCCTTCGAACACGAACTCGCGCCGGCGGTCCAGGCGCACCGAGTCCCGGAACGCCGCCTGGGACAGTCCTGACACCGGAAGTATCCCGGCACGCCTCCGCACGAGGTTCAGCGCCGCCTCAGCGCTGCCCGCCGTAGCCGCTCCGCCCTCATTCACGGCCTCGGCGTACATCAGGAGCACGTCGGCGTAGCGCAGCACGATCCAGTTGTTGGACTGCTTCACCCACGCCCGCGTGTGCATGTTCTGGAAGTCGGTCTCGTCCAAGTACTTGAGGAAGGCGGGGCCGAGCTTGGCCGGAGGATCGGCCCACTTGACCGAGTCCCCAAGTGCATCGACGTACGGCGACTTGATGAAGGTCGCGTTCCTGCCGCGGGTGTCGGCGGCCGAGTCGAACAAGGCCGCCAGCGACGGTGCGACCGTCATGAGCCCGTAGGCGTCGCCGCCCGGGAAGCCCGAGGGAAGACTGAAGAGCGTGTGCACGCTGCCGGACCCCGGATCGAGCAGGCCGTCGTAATTGATCTCGAAGATGCTTTCTGAGTTGGTGATCTCGGTGGCGATCTTGAAGATGTCTTTGTAGTTGGTAAGCAGCGAGTCGCGGCCGCTGGTCATCACCTGCCCTGCAACCCGGGCCGCATTGGTCCAGTCCTGCCGGGTGAGATACACCTTGGCGAGAAGTGCCCGCGCCGCGCCGCTCGTCGCCCGCCCGATGTCGGCCCCCGAGTAAGACGCCGGCAACGCCGTGATCGCCTCCTGCAGGTCGCTCACGATCAACGCGTACACCTGGTCGAGCGGCGTGCGCGACACCTTCAACCCGTTCAGCGACTTCACCTCGTGCTCGAGCAGCGGCACGTCGCCGAAGCAGCGGACAAGGTTGAAGTAGGCGAGCGCCCGCAGGAAGCGCGCTTCGCCCAGGAGCCGCGTGCGAAGCACCGGGTCCATGGTGATCGCCGGCACGCGATCGAGCACCGCGTTCGCACGGTTGATGATCCGATACGCGCTGCCCCACACGTCGCCCATGGGCCACTCGGTGGACGTGAAGATGTAGTTGCTCATCCGGTGCCCATCGGAGCCGAAGCGCGGAGCGGCAATGATGTCGTCCGTCGCGATGTCCGAGATGTACCAGAACCCGAGCCAGTACGACCACTTGACCTGTTCGTAGACGCCGTTGACGGCCGCGACCGCGTCCGCGGACGTCTTGTAGAAGTTCTCCGGGGTGAGCACGTCCGACGGGGCCGGGTCCAGGAAACTGTCACAGGACGTTGCGAAGCCGAGCGCCGCCAGCAGGCCGAGCACCGAGAGTAGTTTGGTCCGTCGCATAGGATGGGCTCCGTTTCGCTCAGAAGCCGGCGGTGAAGCCGAACGTGACTTGCCGCACCTGCGGGTACGTCCCGTAGTCGAACCCCTGGGCGAGGTTCGTTCGGGCATACTCGGTGATTTCCGGATCGTAGCCGGTGTAATTCGTGACCGTGAAGAAATTCTGCGCGCTGACGTACAACTGCATCCGGCTCATGCTCTGGAGGTGCATCGCGTGCAGCCAGCTGGCGGGGAACGTGTACGCCAACCGGATGTTCTTTCCTCGCAGATACGAGCCGTCCTCGATGAAGAGATCGGACTCGCGGCTCTCGAACGTGTTGCCGATCTTCGGCCTGGGAATGCCGGGCCCGCCCGCCGCCACGTCCTCGAGCTGGTTCACCACGCCTCCAGCCGTCGTGAGGAGGGATCGATTGATGTTGTAGATCTTGTTCCCCACGGACCACTGGAGGAACAGCGACAGCTCGAAGTTGCGGTAGGTGAGTCGATTGCTGAAACCGCCCGTGTACGTCGGCTGCGCGTTCCCCAGGATGGTGCGGTCGCCCGGGCCGTCCAGCCCGTCGCCATCCAGATCCTTGTACACAGGCTGCCCGGCCGTGTCGACGCCGGCGTACACCCAGCCGTAGAACGTGTTGATCGGCTCCCCCACCTTGATGAGCGTCGGGTTCTGGTGCGCCCCACCCCCGATCCCGACCGGGGCCGGGACGATGGTGTCGGGACCGAGGTCGAGCACCTTGTTCCGGTTCCACGCGAGGTTCAAGGTCGTCTGCCAGCCCACCACACCCGCGAGATTGACGGTGCTGAGACTCAGCTCGAACCCGCGGTTCCGCAGGCTGCCGATGTTCTGGAGGGACGTGCTGAACCCGGAAGTGCCTGGGACGGGCACGTAGTACAGCAGGTCGTGGGTCTTTTTGTGGTAGTAGTCGGCGGTCACGGCGATTCGGCTCTTGAGAAACGTGGCGTCCACGCCCAAATCGATCCCGTCGGTCGTCTCCCACCTGAGGTCGGGGTTCGCGAGCGTGGTCGGCACGAAGCCGACGCCGCGGTTACCACCGAACACGTAGACCGTAGGGTCCACTCGAGCGAGCGGTCCGTAGTTCGGGATGTCTTGATTCCCGGTGCGCCCGTAACTCGCGCGCAGCTTCAGGTCGTCGAACCAGCCGAGCCGTTTGACAAAGCCTTCCTCGGAGGCGCGCCAGGCGAGCGCCGCTGAAGGAAAGAACCCGTACAGGTGACCCGCGCCGAACTTGCTGGAGCCGTCTATCCGTCCCGAAACGGTCAGCAGGTATTTGTCGGCGATACCCCAGCGGGCGCGAGAGAAGTAGGACACGAGCGACGAATGCGGCGCGGTCGGGTACACGCCGACGAACGTCTTCGCGGCGCCCAGGCCGTTCACTCCCAACGCGTCGGTCGGAAAGCCCTGCGACGTGCCCGAGATCCCCGCGGTATTGGTGCGCTGGAGCGTGGTGCCGGCGAGCAGGTCCAAAGTGTAGCGATCGCCGAACCGCCGATTGAAGTGGACCGTATTCTCGAACGACCAGCTCAGCGTCTGCGCCTCCCCGCGACTGCCGTCGCCCGCGCTGTTCGACCCCGGGAGCACCGTCGAGGGCGAGTAGTAGTCCTGCACCGAGTTGAGGAAGTCCATCCCCACGGTGCTGCGAAGGGTCAGCCCCTCCCGCACGTCGTACTCGGCGAACGCGTTCCCGATGACGCGGTTCTGCCACTCTTGGTTGGTGATCTCCATCGCCGTAGCCACGGGATTGGGGAACGGTCGGCCGGTGAGCGGGTTGACCCCCGTGAAGTACTCGCCACCCGTAACCTTTACGGGAAGCGTGGGCGGGGCCGTAAGGGCGTCCAACATCACCGACGCCGCCCCGCCATTGGGTAACACATTCGCCTGTGACCGACTGAAGGCGAGGCGGTTGCCGATCCGCAGCCGGCGGCTGACCTTGCGATCGAGGTTGAGCCGGAACGACCCGCGACTCAAGTCGCTGCCGATGACCACGCCATCGTGCTGCAGCAGGCTCCCGGACACGAAGTAAGTCGTGCCGGCATCGCCCCCCGAGAAGGAGAGGTCGTAGCTGCGCATCGGTGCATTGCGAAAAATCGCGTTCTGCCAGTCGGTCCCCTTCCCGAACGCGGCAATGTCCGCGGGCGTGTACACGGGCGCCTGTCCGGCATTCGTGTACGCCGTGTTCACCATCCGCGCAAACTGGGTGGCGTCGAGCAGCGGCAACGTGCGCCGTACGTCCTGGATGCCGTAGTACGAGCCGAACGAGACAGCATTCTCGCCCGAGCGGCCGTGCTTGGTCGTAATGAGCACAACGCCGTTCGCCGCCCGGGCACCGTAGATGGCGCCCGCCGCGGCGTCTTTGAGAATCTCGATGGACTCGATGTCATTCGGACTCACGCCGGCGATCGGGTTCATGCCGTGCACACCCTCCCCGAGCAGCGTGCTGGTCGTCAGCTCGTCGAGGTTGGTGCTCACCGGCACGCCGTCGATCACATACAGCGGATCGTTCCCCGCCGAGATGGAGTTGCCGCCCCGGATGCGCACCATGGCTACCGCTCCCGGCTGCCCGCTCGATGTCACGACCTCCACGCCGGGCGCCCGCCCCAGCAGCGCCTCGTCGAGGGACGTGACCGGCGCCGCCGCGACTTGCTCCGACGTGACCGACGACACTGCTCCCGTCAGCTCACGCCGCTCAGTCGTCCCGTACCCGATGGCCACCACCTGCTCGAGCTCCGTGGCGTGGGCCGCCAACGCGAAGTCGAGCGCGGCATCCTGGTCCGGGACGACGGTGACCGCTTTCGACACCGAGCGGTACCCGATGCGGGTCGCCTTCACCGTATGCGGGCCCGCCGGCACGTCCGCGATGCGATAGCGGCCGTCGTCTCCCGATCGCGAGCTGAGCGCCGTGCCCTCGACGGCGACGGTCGCCACGGCGATCCCCTGCCCGCTCACGGAATCCGTCACGCGTCCGACGATCGCCCCGACCTGCAGCGCGTCCAGCGCCCCGCGCTTCACAAGGGCCGCCTGCCCGTTCGCCGTGAGCAACACGTCCACCCCGGCGTCGTACAGCACCGCACTCAGCACCGCGCCGACCGTCAGGTGCGACGCGCTGAACGTCACGCGCGCGTCGAGCGGGACGACCGCCCCGCTGTACGTGAGGTGCAATCCCGCCTCCCGGGCGATCGCGGAGAGCGCCTCCCGCAGCGGAACATCCTTCAAGTCGACCGAGATCGTCTTGCGGAACACCGCGGCATTGCTCGCATCTTTCCACCGCACGTCTGCTCCGCTCGACGCGGGCGCCAGAAACCTGGGACCGACCGCCGCGAGCTGGACCGGCTGGTCCGCGTCCTGGGCGTTCGCGACCCGGATCCCCGCGGCGGCGGCGAGTCCCGCGACCAGCGCCACGATCGCGCTTGCCCGTCCGTACACTGTGATACGCATGGTCGACCTCCCGTTCCGCTAGCGTGCCTCTGGAGAAGTTGCGATCGTCACCGACCGGCCTTGCCACTGGTAGCGGGCGCCGACCGCGGCGGTGACGAGAGTGAGCACTTGTGCCACCGGCTCGTCTCCATACGACCCGGTCACCGGCCGGTCGCCGAGGGCCGGGTCGCCGACCAGAATGTCGAGGTCGTACCAGCGGCCCAGCCGCTGCGCCGCCTCGGCGAGCGGCACGCTCTCGAACACCAATCGGCCTCGCGTCCAGGCGAGTTCGTCTTGGACCTTGGCACGCGATACGACGTGTACCGTGCCCGTGCGCGAGCGGGTCGCGACCTGGCCGGCGTGCACCGTCGTCTCGGCCACGGCAACCGCGCCCTCGATCACCGCGACGCGCTCGCGCGCCGCGTCCCCGTAGGCGTGCACGCCGAACTTGGTCCCGATGTCGCGAACCGCGCCGCCGAGGGTGTGCACGACGAAGGGACGGGCGGGATCGTGGACGACGCTGAAGAACCCTTCTCCGTCCAGGTACACGTCGCGCTGGCGGGCCGCAAACGTCGCCGGGGCCCGCAGCCGGCTGTCGGCGTTGAGCATGATCTCCGTCCCATCGAGCAGCCGGAATACCGCCCGGCGCCCGCGCGGCGTCGCGTAGTCGCGCGTCGCCGGCGGCGGAGGCGCGGGCCTCGCCCGGCCGATCCACCAGGCTCCCCCCCCGCCCACGAGCGCGGCAACAATCGCGGCCGCGATCGGGCCGCGGCGCCCTCCCCCTCCCCACCAATGCGGCGCCCCACGCGGCCCCGATCTCAGGCCGACACGCGTGGCGAAGCGCGTCCAAGCTGCGTCCGCCGCGTACGGCGCGGCCAGGCGTCCCGCATCCATGGCCCACGCCTCGCGCAGCGCGGCCACGGCGGCGCGGCGCTCCGGGTCGGCTGCCATCCACGCCTCGACCGCGGCATGGTCCTGGGGTGCCGCCGTGCCGTCGAGATAGCGGCCGAGCACGGCAACGTCGATGGGAGACGGAAACGGCGTCATCACTACCTATGACGCCGCAGCAGGAGGGTTTACTTACCGACCGAGGGCAACAGGGTGGTTCGCAGCACCGCGAGCGCCCGCCCGATGTGGACGCCGACGGTCTTCGGGGAAATGGCCATCCGCGCGGCCACCTCGTGGTAGCTCAAGCCCTCCCCGCGGCTCAACACGAACGCCGCTCGAGTACGCGGTGGCAGCGTGTTCAGAACCCGCTGCAGGCGGCGCCACAGCTCCGCGGCGTCGAATTGCGCATCCGGCGGCGCCTCGCTGGCGCCTCTGGTCTCGGCGAAGATGAGCAGCGGCGCCGCGCGCCGCCGCACGGCGATCCGTCGCACCTGGCTGATCGAGCGACGGCGCACGGCAGCGTAGAGGTAGTGTCGCAGATCGCTCACCACCCACCGTGCCCGATCCTCCCAGATGCGTGCGAACACCCCCTGGACGGCGTCCTCGGCGGCGTCGCGACTCCCCAGGTACGCCGCGACCGAGCGGCACAGCGGGTCGTAATAGGCCCGGAACATCACCTCGAACGCCGACTCGTCTCCTGCCCGGATGCGGGCTGCGAGATCGTGCCGGGACTCGTGTGAGGCGGACCGCTCTTTGTGGAAGGCCATGCGGTCTTAAGGTTCCCCCTCCCCGCGAGGGTCGCAAGAAGGGGACCACAGCCCCAGGGCCGTCACAGAGACTGCAGGAACGCGATGATGGCTGCTTGATCGCTCCGGGTCAGCTTGCCAAACTTTCTGGACACACCGCTCGCTTCGCCCCGGTGCCGTACGATGGCGTCGCGTAAGGTCAGGGACGCCGCGTCATGCATGAGTCGCGGGCGCAGGCGCACTCCCCATAACGGGGCCGTCCGCATCTTGTTCCTGGTGCGGCCGACACTGTCGATCGAGAACTCCCGCCACAGGACCTTGTAGACGGCCGGTCCGTAGTGCTCCGGCATCGCCATGACGATCCCGTCGCCGGTGCCGACGTTGTGCAGCAGGTAATCGCCGAAGGGGTGAAACGTCTTCTCGCCGAGCGCGGGCGGGATGGTGTCCGCCCCGCCGTTGAGGATGGTCCCGGCGGCGGCCGTCACCAGGGTGCGGACGTGACAGGTGGCGCAGCCGATCGCGTCGAACAATTCCGACCCGCGGCGCGCCGTCGGGGTCGCGGCCAGCACCGTGTCGCGGGCGGGTGCCTTGGTGGCCCGCACGAACCGGGCAAACCGCTCGAAATCCGCGAGCCCGTCCGCGTGCGTCGTATCGTTGGGCTCGGATGCCGCATTGCACAGCGTGGTCACCTCGTCCGGGAACAGGCGGGTGGTGAAGCCCATCTCATTGAGGTAGGCATCGGCCGAGAACGAGAGCAGACTGGCGTGCTGATCCTTCCAACCGAACCGCCCGATGCGCGTCACCCCGGGGGCTTCCAAGATGGGCACATACAGCGCCTGACCACGGATCGCACCCCGCGTCGTCCGGCGTTGCACGCGCGCGATCTCGATCAGCGTCTCGTCGGCGACGGCTTCGACCAGGCCGTCGCCCAGCAGGTTGAGGGACGCGCGCATCGTGCGAATGTTCTCCGTGTCGGGCACCCGCTCTTGAATCTCGGAGTCCGGGAACTGCGCGTTCGGGCAAATGGCCCGATCGTTGACGAGCGTGCGACCGGCGATGGTGACGGTGCCGCGCGCGATCGGGATGTCGGCGTTCTGAAACCGCCCATCCGGTCCCAGATGACCCACCCGCAATTCCGTGATCTGGCTCGCTCCGCCCGACGTGGGGTCTTGATGGCACTCGCGGCAGGTCTGAGCGTTGTAGAGCGGTCCCAGGCCGTCCTCGATGCCTTCCACTTCGTCGAATGCATCCTGATCGGCCTGGTGGGTGGAGTCGTCAGTCGTCCCATTGCTCCGGTTGTCGAATCCGGTGGGTGCCTCCGCAGCGCTGCTCGGAATCGGGACCTGAATCGGTGGAGGGGGTGCCCCCACGCCGCACGCCGCCAGCGTGAACGCCCCAAGGGCGAGCCACGGCGCGGGGCGCCAGAACCTGACGCGAACCATGTGAACGTCACGGGCGCTACCGGGGGGGCAACGTCGCGACGCCAAGAATGCTACGGCGGAACGTCGTAAGTCTAAGAGCGGGCGACGGGATTCGAACCCGTGACGTCCAGCTTGGGAAGCTGGCATTCTACCCCTGAATTACGCCCGCAAACTCTTCCCGTTGCAAGAACCGTGACAAGCAGACGCCGGCACCCTGCGCTGCGTCAAACCGACATCCTCTTCGGGAGCAACGATTTGACATACAATCGCAATTTACATGCCTAGCCGGGAAACGGAAAGCCACGCGGGGATCAGCCACGCTTGTATCGCCAGGCCACCACACCCGGCTGGTCGACTTTCAATTTGAACTCCTGACTCGCGCTCGGCTCGAGCGCCGGGACGCTTTGGGATTGCGTCGCCACCACTTTGCCCTTCCCATCGAGGAAATCGAAGGTGATCGAGAGCGCGAGCGATGGCTTGGGCCGGAAATTCGTCATCTGCCCCTCGAGAGTGGCCCCCTTCTCCGCCGGGGTAAAGCTCGACACGGTGATCTCCACCGGCAGCGAGTCGGCGACCTGCAGATAGTAGAGGACCGAGTCCTTCCTGCCCTTGAGCTGCCATCCACCGGCGAGCTTGGCGAGGGTCGAACGATTCATGGGGTCCACGGCGTACAGCCGCTGGGCGAGCGGCAGCACGCTGGCCGAGTCGCCGATCAGATACGAGACGCCCGCGAGGTTGTACAGCGCGTCGCGCGAGTACGGGTTCTTGGCGAGCCCGGCCGCGTACGTCTTGGACACCAGACTGTACTGCGGATCGGTGAGCGCATGGTACTTGCGCATGGTGTCGGTCGCCGCCGGCGCGCACCGCACCCCCACCTGACGGGCCGTGAGCGTAGGGGTCTTTTTCTTCGCGGCCTTGCCACAGTCGGCGTCCATGGCAGCCGTGTCCGGTGACACCGGAATGGCGCTCAGGATCGATTGCGCCGCCCCGAACAGCTCGTCGGCGCTGGCCGAATCGGCACGCTCCAGCACGCGGCCGTACAGCGCCATGGCCGAATCGCGGCTGCCGGCCAGCAGGTAGAGCCCGGCGAGGCTCGCCATGCCCTGCACGTCGCCGGGATAGGCCGCGAGATATTCGCGGTACGCGCCGATCGCCTCGTCGTAACGCTTGGCGGAGTGGTACACGCGCGCCACGTTGAAGAACGCGTCACGCCGGTCCTTGGCGTATTTGGGATCGGAGGCCGCACCGACGGCCAGCCGGAAATACTTCGCCGCGGAGTCCATCTGCGACGCACCCACAAACAGGTTCGCGAGATACACGAACCCCATCGGCTCGGCCTTGTAGATCTGGTTCGCGCGCCGGAAGCTCGCGATAGCCGAATCGGTCTGTCCCCCCTGCCACGCCTGCACGCCGGCGTTGAATACCGGCACCCACGCCTGACGTCGATACAGCCCGATGTCTTCCTTGCACGCGGGCGCCAGGGTCAACGCCTTGGACAGCGCCGAGTCCGCCGCCGCGAGATCCTCGGCCATGAGATAGTAGCGCCCCAGGTAGTACCAGGCGGCCGGGTTCTTCTCCTGCTTGCCGGTCGTCACCGCCTGGGTGAGCACGCGCTCGGCGTCCTTGAGATCCTTGGCCTTCTGGTCCGCGAACTTGGTGGTGAACGCGCTTCGCAGCGACTGCATCCCGCTGTTCACCAGCTGGTGCCCCGGCTTGATGTCGCACGCCGCCGGAAGCCAGATCTGCGCTCGCGCCGCGACGGGGGCCGCACCGGCGGCACACACCCACCCGAGAAGACCAACGATCCGCTGCACGCTCATGATCACTCCTTCGATTTGGCCACCAGCGCCTCGGCGTCGCGTTGCGCGACCCGCGCGACCTCGAGCGGCGGCCGGCCCAACGCCCGGGCCGCCGCGAGAACATCCTCGTACTCGGGTTTCACCCGTACGCCGTCCGCGCCGGGCTGCTCCAGCACCTTCACCCGAACCGACACCTGCGGAGCCAGCTCCACGGTTACCTGTCGCCGCGCCAGCGTGGCTCGCTCCGCCACCCAGCGGCGCACCCCCGCCGTCGTGCTGTGCCGGAACAGCGCCGCCGTCACGGCTTCACCCAGCTCCTCGGGCGCCACGACCTCCACGCGAAATCCGGAACGGCCCTTCTTCATCTGCACCGGCCACGTCTGCACATCCAGTGCCCCGGCGGCGACCAGCGCTTGCCGCAGCGGCTCCACATACTCGGGGCTCATGTCGTCCAGATCGGTGGCGAGCAGTGTCACGCGTGCCGCTTCGGCCGCCTGTTCCGCGACGAGCACCCGCAGCGCGTTGGGGTAGTGCCCGGGGTTCCGCTGCCCCGCCCCCCACCCGCTTTTCACGAGGCGCCAGCGCGCCGGCGGCGCCCCGGTTGCCAGCACGCGCACCAGCGCCGCTCCCGTGGGCGTGGTGGCTTCCCCTTCCACCGGGCCGCCCGCTGCTATCTCGAGGCCTTCCAGCAGGATCGCCGTCGCGGGCGCGGGGACCGGAAGCGTGCCATGCGTCGCCTCCACCCACCCCCGGCCTACTGCCACCGGCCACGCGTACACCGCCTCAACACCGAGCTGCTCAAACCCCTCGATCGCGCCGACGATGTCGAGCACCGCGTCCACCGCCCCGACCTCGTGCAGATGAACCTTCTCCGCAGGCACCCCGTGCACCCGCCCTTCGGCCTCGCCCACCAGCCGGAACGCCCGCAGCGCGCGCTCCCGTACCCATTCGGACACGGGTGCTCGCTCCACCAGGCGCACCAGCTCCCCCACGTGGCGACCGTGCGGCTGCTCCGGGATGGCGAACTCGACCTGCTTGCACCCGACCCCGCAGCGCACGACGTCGCGCACCGTGACCCTCACGCCGGCGAGACCCAAGCGCTCAGGCAGCCCCTCGAGCCAGGCCGACGGGATGCCGAGGGCGAGGAGCGCTCCCAGGGTCATGTCGCCCGAGATGCCGGCGGCGGGGTCCAGTATGGCGATGCGCATAGCGTGCGAAGCGGCGGAATATTAACGGGTTAGGCCCTGTAGAGCCACCCGGCCCCGGTGTTGAACACCACCACGCGCTCGCGCGCCCGGATCAACCCTCGCGTCTTGAGCTCCAGCGCACCGGCGAGCGCCGCTCCTCCTTCCGGACAGGCGTCGATCCCCTCCGACGACTGGAGCTCGCACGCCGCCGCTCGGAGCTGAGCATCGGTCACAGCCACCGCTGCTCCACCGCTCTCCCGCAACGCCCGCAGGATCAGGCGATCCCCCAGCGGGCGGGGCACGCGCAGCCCGGCGGCGATGGTCGACGGGTCGGGCCACTCGGCACACCCGTCGGCACCGTCCTCGAACGCCCGCACCACCGGGGCGCATCCCGCGGCCTGCACGCTGTACATGCGCGGCGGCGTCCCGCCCACCCATCCCGCTCGGGCGAGCTCGCCGAACGCCTTCCACATACCGATGAGGCCCGTGCCCCCGCCTGTGGGGTAGACGACGGCATCGGGAAACGTCCAGCCGAGCTGCTCCGCCAGCTCGAGGCCGAGCGTTTTCTTTCCCTCGATCCGATAGGGTTCGCGCAGCGTCGAGACGTCCAGCGCCCCTGTCTCCGTGGCAAACGCGCGAGCGGCCGCGCCGCAGTCGCCGATGTGTCCCTCCACCAGGACCAGGTCGCCGCCGAAGGTCTTGATCTGGGAGAGGATCGTGGCCGGCGTGCTGGCCGGCGCGTATACACGCGCCCGTGCCCCCGCGCGGGCGGCGTAGGCGGCGAGCGCGACACCCGCGTTTCCCGCGGTGGGAACCACGAACGACGTGGCTCCCGCATACGCGGCGCGCGTCACGGCGGCGGCGAGACCGCGTGCCTTGAACGAGCCCGTGGGGTTCGTGCTTTCGTCCTTCACCCACAAGTGGGAGAGGCCGTGCTGCGCGGCGAGCCGCGGCGTGGGCAGGAGGGGCGTGCCGCCCTCGCCCAGCGTCACGGGGTTTTCGCCGTCGGCGAGCGGCAGCCATTCGCGGTAGCGCCACATGGTCCAGCCTCGCGCCGCGAGCGCCGACCTGGCGTCGGGGGGCGGCGCGGCCGCGTAGCGGACGAGATAGGGCCGGCCGCACTCGCACACGCCGGCCAGGCCTTCGGCCGCACGGGTCTTGCCGCACGAGGAGCACTCGAGCGACCAGGGGAGGGTCGCGACCTTCACCTTCACCGCCTCACGCATGGACCTTGAGCCGATCGATGATCCGCTCCGCCAGCTTGGTCGAGAAGCCGGGAAGGGCCGCGATCTCCGCCGGTGTCGCGGTTTTCACTCCCGCGAGCGAGCCGAACCGCTCGAGTAATGCCCGCCGGCGACCCGGCCCGATCCCGGGAATCGCGAGCAGCTCGGAGGTGATCGTGCGCCGCGAGCGCCGCTGGCGGCTGTAGCTCACGGCAAAACGATGCGCCTCGTCCCGGGCGCGTTGCAGGAGCTTGAGCGATGGGCTGCGGCGCGACAGGCGCAGCGGCTCCGCCTGCCCCGGCTGGTAGATCTCCTCCTCGCGCTTGGCGAGACTCACGATCGGCAGCTGCTCCAGGCCGGCGCCTCGCGCCGCGTCGAGCGCCGCGCCGAGCTGCCCTTTCCCGCCGTCGATCACCATGAGATCGGGGAGCGGCTTCCCTTCGGCGCGGCGCCGGGTGAGGTAGCGCGTCACCACCTCGTGCACGGCCGCGAAATCGTCCTGCGGGGCGCCCCTGATCCTGAAGCGCCGGTACTCCGCCTTCTTGGGACGGCCTGCTTCGAACCACACCAGCGACCCCACCGTGTCCCGCCCCTGGTTGGTCGAGATGTCGATGCACACGAAGGCGCGCGGCACCGCCGCGAGCCCGAGGTCGCGCCCCAGCGCGAACACCGGGTCGGCCGATCGCTCGTCGATGTCGAAGCTCTCGATCTTGAGGCCATCGAGCAGGTAGCGCGCGTTTTGGTCCGCCAGCTCGGCGAGCTTCGCGTCGCTGCCGCGCTGCGGCACGTGCCAATCCACCGCGGGCGCCAGCTCGGCGAGCGACGCGAGGTCTTCCGGTAAGGGCGGGAACGGCAGTAACACCCGCTGGGCGCGCACCTCGAGCGGCAGATAGCAGCGTACCAGGAAGACAGCGAGGATCGCGCCTTCGGTCTCGTGCTCCGCGTTCTCGAGGAACCAATGGTCGCGCGCGATCAGCTTGCCCTCGCGCACCCGCAGCACCACGCCGCACACGTCGTCGCCGTCCCGCGCGAGCCCCACCGCGTCCGCGTCCCCGCGCCCGACCAGCTCGACGGCCTGCGGCTGCTCCAGCTGATCGAGCCACTTCAAGGCGTCGCGCAGCTGCGCGGCGCGCTCGAAATCGAGCTGTTGCGAGGCCTGCTGCATGCGCTCGCGCAGCCGGATGCGCACGTCCACGGTCTTCCCCTCGAGGAACAACACCACATCGTCGATCATGCGGCGGTAATCGGCCTCGCTCTGATAGCCCACGCACGGGGCCCGGCACCGCTCGATGTGGTAGTCGAGACAAGGGCGGGCGGGTGCGTCGCGCGGCAGATCCCAGTGGCACGACCGCACGGTGAAGATGCGACGGATGATCCTGAGCGTCTGGCGCAAGGTGGCCACGTCGGTGTAGGGCCCGAAGAAGCGCGCGCCCGACATGGCCACCCGGCGCACCACCAGCACCCGCGGAAACGGCTCTCCCAGCGTCACGGCGATGCGGGGGTAGCTCTTGTCGTCGGTGAGGCGGATGTTGAAACGCGGCTTGTGCTCCTTGATGAGATTGTTTTCGAGCAAGAGCGCCTGCGCCTCGTTCGGTACGATGATCGTCTCGAGATCCGCGATCTGGCTCACCAGCGCCGCCCGCTCGGGCGTGGCACCGCCGTCGGGACCGAAGTAGCTCGGCACCCGGCCGCGCAGGCTCTTCGCCTTGCCCACGTAGAGCGTCTCGCCGGCGGCGCTCTTCCAGAGGTACACGCCGGGCTTGTCGGGAAGGGCGTCTAGCTTGCGTGCGAGGCGGTCAGGGATTGCCATGTGCGGATGGCGTCGGGATGCTTGAGCAGCAGCGTCAGCGCGCCGTACACCATCCCAAAGATAACGAGCACGAGCACGCCGCGCGGCACCGGCGCCAGGCCGCTCGTGACGTGCGCCGCCCCGACCGCGCCGGCGCCCGCGACGATCCCGGCCGCGAGGGCGATCGCGAAGGACCGCCAGTCGGGGCCCCGCAGCACGCTGCCGATGCGCCGGCTCAGGTCGCGCAGGTGGAGCGTGGTGTTGAGAAACGCCCCGATGGACGATCCCAGCGCGATCCCGGGCGCGCCCAGCCAGCGCATGAGCACCCAGGCGAGGCCCGTCGATACGACGAGCGACAGCGCCGCGATCTTCACCGGGGTGCGCGTGTCGCGCATGGCATAAAAACCCGACGCGAACAGCTTCACCGTCGCCTGCCCCAGCAGCCCGACGCCGTACGCGGCGAGCACGCTGCCGACGAGGGCGGTGGCGTTGGCGGTGAAGCGACCCGTCTGATACAGCGCGGCGACGATCTCCCGGGCCAGGGCGATGCAGGCGACGGACGAGGGCACGATGAAAAACACGATCCGTCGGAAACCCACCGCGATCCGCATGCGCAACTGCTCGTTGGGTGCGGGGCCCCCTCCCGCGCGGCCGGCCGCGTCGCGCGACAGCTCCGGAAGCGACACCGCGGCGACGGATACACCGAACAGGCTGATCGGCAGGATCTGGATCAGCTGAGCGTAACCCAGAGCCGAGACGCCCCCCGGTCCCGTGAACGAGCCGAGCAGCGTGTCGATGAGCCCCGAGACCTGCGCGACCCCGGCGCCGAACACCAAGGGCACCCAGGCGAGCAGCACGTTCCGCACTCCCTCGGGGCTCAGGGAGAGCCGGAGGGCGATGCCGTGGAGCAAGCTCCAGCACGCAGGCAGCTGCACCGCGATCTGTAGCAGACTCCCCGCCACCGTGCCCCAGGCGAGGGCCAGCGCCACGCGGTGCAGCTGCGCGTCGAGCGGCAGCGCCCGGTTCGCAAACCAGGTCCCCGCCGCAAGCATGGCCACGATGCCTGCGATGTTCCACAGCGCCGGTGCGGCGTACGGCAGGAAAAAGCGCCGGTGCGTGTTGAGAATCCCGAGGCACCACGCGGAGATCACCATCAGCCCCGCCATGGGAAACAGGATGCGCACCAGCGTGATGGTAAGCTGCCGGCGCGGCTCGTCGAAGCCCTGCGCGATCACCGTGGTGATCGCAGGCGCCAGGGCGATGCCGAGCAGGGCGAGTACGCCCGACGCGAGCACCAGCAGTCCCAGAACCGCCCCCGCGAGGGCCCGGGCCGCGCCCTTGTCCGGCCGCTCGTTGAGCGCGGCGTATACGGGAATGAACGACCCGGCGAGTGTGCCCTCGCTGAGCAGATTGCGGATCGTGTTGGGAATTCGTAGCGCCGCCCGGAAGGCGTCGGCGGGGATGCTGTCGTTGCCGAAGTAGTACGCGAACACGCGCTCGCGCGCGTATCCGAGGACGCGGGTCACGAGGATCCCGGCGGCCACGCGGGCCGCCTGGCGCCCCCCGCTGACGGCCGACCGGGGCTCGGTCAGGAGCCGGGCTTCTTCTTACGGGGGTCTTCCAGCAGGCGCTGCACGAACTGCAGCTCCTCGCGCATCCCGCTGATGGAGCGATTCAGCTCTTCCAGGTCGGTCTCGAGCACCTCCACCCGGCGCTCGAGCTGACGCACGCCGGCCCCCGTTCCTGCCGCTCCCCCGTCGCCCTGCCCCTCAAGCCGCCGGGCGATCGAGCGTCCCAGGGGCGAATCGAGCAGGATGGCGGCGATGGGGATCATGAGGGCGACGAGCAGGACGACCACCAGGAGCCACATGAGAGCATTCTACGAAGCGCCCGCCCACCGCGCCACCTCTTGCTCGAGCGCGTCCACGAGCGCCGGCCCGTAGCGGATCGAAAACGAGGGGAAGGTGAGCACGCGCTCCTGCGGCTGGCCCTGCGGGTACACCGCGGCGCGCGCGCGCGCGATCTGACGGATCAGGGTCTCGCCCTCGCTGCGCTTCACACTCGCTACCAGCTTCTTCTCGATCGTCTGCGCGCCCGACAGGGCCGCGTTGCGCGCCGACTCCACGGTCCGCTCGAGCGTGGGATCGATGCGCGCCGCCGACTCGCGCAGCGCGGCGTAATGCTCCTCGATGCCGCGCCGCAGGGCGGCGAGCGTCGCGACGGTCTCCGCCGGCAGCTCGTCGCGGACCAGCCGCGCCTCCAGCTCGCCCGGCTTCCCGTCGAACGCCGCCAGGTCCAGGCCGTGGCGCTCCATCAGCTTGTCCACCCGGCTCTCCACCAGCAGGCCGGACCAGCGCGGCACCGGCGCCTGGCGGATCACGCCCAGCGTCTCGTACAGCGGCGCCGCGTCGGGGAGGTACTTGAGCTCCGCGGGACCGCCCGCGTAGGCGAGCGTGGGGAGCAGCGCCGCTTCGACGGCGGGCCGCAGCAGCACGTTGGGGGAGAGCCGCTCGGGCGCGTCGCGCGCCAGGCGCGTCAGGTCCGCGCGACTGAAACGCTCGCCGCTGCGACGGGTGACGAAGCCGTCGCCGTCGCGCTGCAAGCGATCGCGGCCCTGGCTCGCTTCGACGAACACCGGCGCGTATCCGTCGGGGAGCGTGACGTCGAGCCCCTTGAGCACCCAGGGCGCGGCCGCGCGCTTGGCTCGAGGATCGTGGACGCGCAGGACGACCAGCCCGCGCGGCCCGAGCAGGGCGTCGAGCGCCTGCGCGAAGGCGTCGGCGAGCGTGGCCTCTGGGCGATAACACTTCCCGAGCCATTCCAGCACGCCCGGCTTGAATTCGCTGTCGGGCGTGCCCTCGTCGAGCTGCCGCAGCACGCCGGCGATCTCCGGCCCGCACGGCTCGCGCGCCAGCGGCAGGAGCGGCGCCTCGGCGGCGCGCTCGCGCAACACGGCCTGGGCCAGCTCGCCGTTCTTGTCGAGGAACCACGCGTGGTTCGCCTCGGCGAAGTCGTGATCGTCCCCCGCGACCCAGAACACGGGCACCACCGGCGCGCGCCGCTCGCGCTCGAGCCGCGCGGCGAGCGCCATCGCCGACAGGGCCTTGTAGACGGTGTACAGCGGGCCGGTGAAGAGCCCCGGCTGCTGGCCGGTCGTGACCACCAGCACCTCGCCCGCGGCGAGGCGATCGCGCCCCGGCCCGGGAAGCGCGGCCGCGACGACGTCCACGTCCACGCGCCGCGCTGCAAGCCGCGAGTTGGGGATCGCGAGCGGCGCGATGGGAGTGCTCACTATCCGCGGAATCACGGTTCCCCTTTCCCCTTTCCCGTTTCCCGGGTTTCTCCGAACACGTCCGCTTGAAACGTGAACAGCTCGGTACCCGGTTCCCGCCACGCCTCGGGCGGGAGGCCCGCCTTGCGGCACGTGGCGGCGAGCAGCGCCTCCGGTCCCCAGTGATGTTCCCGGGCCACCTGGGGCAGCAGCAGGCCGACGTTGCGACCGCGGCGCACGATCACGCCGTCGCGCCCCGCGACGATGCGCCCCGCATCGACCGGAGGCACGACCGGTGCCGCCTCCGAGAGCACCGAGATCTCGAGCGCCAGGTCCGGCAGCTCGTCCGGCTCGACCGGCGGGAACCGTGGATCGTCCTGCGCCGCGGCGACGGTCATCTCGGACACCACGCTGGCGAGTTCGCGGTCGGCCGCGATGTGCCCGATGCAGCCCCGCAGCGCTCCCCGCGCGGTGATGGTGACGAAGGCGCCCCGCTTGAGCAGCGCTCCGGGCACGGCGGGCGCTGTCGGCAGCGGCCGCCGCGCCAGATGCGCCGTGAGCGTGGCCCGCGCGAGCCCCAACAGCGCCGCGCGGTCCTCGGGCGTCAGCTCACGATCCGCGATGGTATGGCTCCCCCCGGCGGATGGTGTACGCGCGGTACAGCTGCTCGTACACGAGCAGCCGCGCCAGCTCGTGCGGAAACGTCAACCGGGACAGGCTCCAGACGCGCTCCGCGCGCTCGAGCACGGGCTCCGGCACGCCCTCGGCGCCGCCGATGGCGAAGGCCACGTCCCGGCCGTCCATCTCCCAGCGGGCCGTCCATGCGGCCAGCTCCTCGGACGTCCACTGCTCGCCCCGCTCCGACAAGACGACGAGGCGCGAGCCCCCGGGCACCGCCTCGAGGATCCGCGCCTCGTCTTTCGCTTCTCGCTCCTCCACCCGCGCGTAGCGTTTCAGCCGCGCCAGGTAGTCATCGCACGCCGCCCGGACGCCCGCGTCCCGCAGGCGACCCACCGCGACGACGCGATACTGCATCAGGCATACATCCCACGCAGCCGGTGCATCGCCGCCACGCGGTCGACGGCGAGCATGTAGCACGCGATGCGGGTCGAGACCTTGTGCTTCTCGACCAGGGCCATCACTTCGTGAAACGAGCGCGTCATGATCGACTCGAGTCGCCGGTTCACCGTGTCTTCGTCCCAGAAATAGCCGCCGCGATCCTGCACCCACTCGAAGTAGCTGACGGTCACCCCGCCCGCGTTCGCGAGGATGTCGGGAATCACGAAGATGCCTTTCTTCTCGAGGATCTCGTCCGCGGCCGCCGTGGTGGGACCGTTCGCGCCCTCGCAGATCACCTTCGCCTTGATGTGTGGCGCGTTCTTGCGCGTGATGACGTTCTCGGTCGCCGCCGGCACCAGCACGTCGCACTCCGCCGTGAGGAGCTGATCCTTGGCGATCGCATCGGCCTGTGGGTAGCCGGCCAGCTGGCGGTGCTCACGCACCCACTTGAGAACGTCGGGCACGTCGAGCCCCTTGGCGCTGTACAGGGCCCCGGACTTGTCCGAGACACCGACGATGACGGCCCCCTCCTTGGCCATCAGGTCCGCCGCGACCGATCCCACGTTGCCGAAGCCCTGCACGGCCACACGCGCGCCCTTGAGCGTCATCCCGAGCTTGCCGAGCGCCTCGCGCGTCACGTGCATGCACCCCCGCCCCGTCGCCTCGCGCCGCCCGAGCGAGCCCCCCATTTCGATCGGTTTGCCCGTCACCACCGCCGTCACCGTGTGGCGGTGATGCATGGAGTAGGTGTCCATGATCCAGGCCATCACCCGCTCGTTGGTGTTCACGTCCGGGGCCGGCACGTCGGAGTCGGGCCCGAGGGTCTCGATGATGCTCGCGGTGTAGCGGCGCGTGACGCGCTCCAGCTCGGCCAGCGACATCGTGCTGGGATCACACACCACCCCGCCCTTCGAGCCTCCGAACGGGATGTTCACGAGCGCGCACTTCCAGGTCATCCAGGCGGCCAGCGCCTTGACCTCCTCGAGCGTCACGTTCAGATCGAACCTGATGCCGCCCTTGGCGGGCCCGCGTGAGGTGTTGTACAGCACGCGGTACCCGGTGTAGACGTCGAGCTCGCCCGAGTCGCGCAGCACGGGCACCGACACGATGATCTGCTTTTCGGGGTTGCGGAGGACTTTGTACAGGCCGGGATCGAGGTTCAGGAGCTGCGCGGCGTGGTCGAACCGCTCCATCATGGCCTCGAAGGGATTCTCCTCGGCCAGGAACGTGTCCTTGTCCGGCCGAATGATCGCCGGCGGGGCTGGCGGCTTGATCGCAGGTTCGCTCATGTCACTCGCGCACCAGTGGGGTCTCAGGGACGTGCAGCCGGGGCGAGCACGGCGTCCAGCGCCTGCTCGAGCGCCCGGCCGTCGCGCTCCCAGCGGACGCCGAGCACCGCGACCAGCGGTTCCGGAATCCCTGCCGGCCAGCGGCCGCGGAGCTTCACGGCATCTTTTTCAGTGACTACAACATAACCGCCCGTCGCCGCGGCCCGCACGAGCCGCTCCAGATCGGCCGGGCCGTACGCGTGATGATCTTGATACGCCAGCAGTTGCACGCGTGCTCCCGCGCCGGAGAGTTGCGCCGCGAAGCCCGCCGGGTCGGCGATCCCGGCGGCAGCCACGACGTCCTGCCCCGCCAGTAGCTCCAGCCCCGAGCGCGTTCCAGACTGTATCCCCTCGAGGTGCGCGAGCGCGAGCCACGCGACCGCAATCGGCGTCCCGGGCCGACGGCGGGCGAGCCGCGCCGCGACGTCGACGGCAGCGGGCGCCGGCGCATGTTTCCGTGTGACGACTATCAGGTCGGCGCGCTCGAGCGCCCCCCAGCGCTCGCGCCAGGGTCCCGCGGGCAGCGGCCAGGGCGATCCCGCCCAGCTCTCGGCGCTGACGACCGCGACGTTCAAGTCGCGCGCCACGCCCAGCAGCTGGTACGCGTCGTCCAGGACCAGCACGCGGGCTCCCGCCGCCCGCGCCGCCGCCGCGCCCGCAACGCGGTCGGGGTTCGCCACGACGACCGCCTCGGGGACGAGCCGGCGGTGGACCAACGGCTCGTCGCCGCCGTATCCGCGCAGCAGAATCCCCGGCTTCCACCCCCGGCGCACGCAGTAGGCCGCGATCCACCCGGCGAGGGGGGTCTTCCCGGTGCCTCCCACCGACAGGTTGCCGACCGCGATCGTGGGGAGGGGCAGACGCAGCACGCCGCCGCCAGCGTTGCGCGCGCTCCGTATCCGCATGACGACCCAGTACACGCCGGCAAGGGGAACGAGCGGCAGACGCGTCACTCGCGCCGCCGGCGACGTCCCCCACAGCCACTGCACCACACGAGCCGCGCTCACCCGTCCCTCGTCCCTCGTCCCTGGTCCCCATATGTGACCCGCGACAGCTCCTCCTCCGCGCGGGTGAGCGCCTGCCGCAGCGCGGCCTTGCCCTGCTCGACCGCGAACGGCGCGCTGTACACGATGTCCACGGCCGCGAACGGCCGCGGCAGGCAGAACCGGTCCCACGACCGGATCCACCAGGCGGAGGAGGCGCGCGCGCCGGCGGCGATCACGAGTGCGTTCGCGTGCTGCGCGGCGGCCAGGGCGCCCGGCTTCATCCGCTCCGCCGGCCCGCGCGGCCCGTCGGGGGTCAGCGCCACCTCGCCGCCCTGCCGCAGGTGGCGCACCAGGCCCAGCAGCCCCACGTCGCCGCCGCGCTGCGACGACCCGCGCACGACGCGGTACCCCCAGCGCTCGGACAGCTCCGCGAGGTACCCCCCGTCCCGGTGGCGGCTGATGAGGAGGGCCATCCCTTCGTCGCGGCGGTGATAGAGCAGGGGCAGGATGCGACTGTGCCACAGGACGTAGATCAGCGGGCGGCCGCTGGCGCGCGCCGTCGTCACGTGCTCCCAACCCCGCACCCGGTAGCGCCACGTCGCCGCGAGCAGGCGCACGAGCCCCGCCAGGAGCGTCGTCACCCCGCGAGCTCCGCGGCGAGCGCCGCAACGCGCTCCGCGGCGCCGGGCGGCCCGAGCCGCTCGCGCACGAGCGCGAGCCCCTCCCGCTGGCGACGGGCCGCCTCGCTCGCCGGGTCCAGCAGTGGGAGCACGGCGTCCGCCAGCGCGGCCGGCGTGGCCGCGCCCTGCAGGAACTCCGGTGCCACCTGGCGCTCCGCGATCAGGTTCACCAGCCCCACGTGGGGCACCTGCAGCACCCGGATCGCGATGGCGAAGGACACGGGATTGAGCCGGTACGCGATCGCCATCGGGACATCGGCGAGCGCGGCTTCGAGCGTCGTCGTGCCGGACTTGCACAGCCCCGCGTCGGCGGCGGCGAACACGGCGAGCGGATCGCCCCGGTGAATGCGGATGACGCCGGCGCCGGGATAATGCGCCCGGCCCGTCGCGGCGACGACGACCTGCACCTCGGGACGCACGGCGAGGATCCGCACGGCGGCGCTCGAGAATGCGGGCCAGAGTCGCTTCACCTCTTGCGGGCGACTTCCCGGGAACAAGCCCAGCACCGGTCGCGTCTGGTCGAGGCCGAGGGTGCGTCGGGCCTCTGCGCGCGGAGGCGCTGGCGGCCGGTCCCGCAGCGGATGGCCGACGAATGTCGCCGCGACTCCGCGGTCACGAAAGAAGCGCTCCTCGAACGGCAGGATCACCGCCAGGCGTCGCACCGCGGCCAGCCGGCGCACGCGACCCGGCGCCCAGGCCCACATCTGCGGGGCGATGTAATACAGCACGGGGATTCCCGCTGCGCGGGCCGCCGCCGCAGCCCGAAGATGGTAGCCAGGATAGTCCACGAGGATCACGACATCGTAGCGCTTTGCCCGGAAGGCGTCGCGGACGCGGCCGAGCAGCCGGACGTGCGCCGGGAGCTTCCACAGCGCCTCGACGAACCCGACCACGGAAAACCGCTCCATGCGGTCGAGCACGACCGCACCCGCGGCCTCGAGGTCCGGCCCGCCGAACGCCTCGACGGTCGCGGCGGGGAGGCGGCGCTTGAGCGCGCTCACGACGGCCGCGGCGTGCGCGTCCCCCGACGGCTCGCCGGCGGAGATGTAAATCCGCGGCGCGCGGCTCACGGCCGCGTGGCGGCGTGTGGGACTGGTGGAACGAGTGGTGGGACGAGCGGCGCGAGGGGCGAAGCCTGAACCGCTGCGGCGACGCGGAACGCCAGCGCCAGGGCCTGCGCTCCGGCGGCGCCCGACACGACGACCTCCTCCTCGCCCCGCACGGCGCGTACGAAGCTCTCGAGCTCGAGCTGGAGCGGCTCCGCCTCGGGCGCCTCGAGGCGCACGTGCTCCACGATCTCCTCGAGCTTGGTGGCGCCCAGACCCTGCCAGCCGGGCTTCAAGCGGAAGAAGTCGCCGCTGCCCTGCGCCAGGTCGAGCGAGCAGTAGCCGGTAGGCTGGAACACCCGCAGCTTGCGGGTGCGCTCCCGCGACACCCGGCTCGCCGTGACGTTGGCGATGGCGCCGTTGGCGAACTCGAGGCGCGCGTTGGCGATGTCCACGTGGGGCGTGAGAATGGCGACTCCCGTGGCGCGGACGTCCGTCACCGGAGCGCGCACCAGCTCCAGCACCAGATCCAGGTCGTGGATCATCAGGTCGAGGATCACGGCGACATCGGTGCCGCGCGGCTGGAACGGGGCGAGGCGGTCGATCTGGAGAAAGCGGGGCTCCTCCAGGTACTGCGCGGCGGCGCGCACCGCTCGGTTGAACCGCTCCACGTGACCCACCTGCAACACGACGCCGTGCTCGGCCGCGCCCCGCACCAGGTCCTCCGCGCCGACCAGCGTGTCGGCCAGCGGCTTCTCCATGAGCACGGCGATGTCGCGCTCGAGCACCGAGCGCCCCACGGCCGCGTGCGCGGGCGTCGGGACGGCCACCGTCACCGCGTCCACGCGATCGAGCAGTGCCGCCAATGTGGGATGCGCCACCGTGCCGAGCTGTTGCGCCACCTCGGCGGCGCGCGTGGGGTTCTTGTCGTAGATGCCCGCAAACCCCACGCCCGGCATCCGGGAGAGCAGCCGGGCGTGGTGGAAGCCGAGCGCCCCCGTGCCGACCACCCCGACCCGGATCGGCCGGCCGCTCACACCAGCACTCCCCGCTGCGACCCTTCGATGAACTTCAGGAAGCTCTCCACTTCGGGGATCTGCGGCAGCTCGGCCCGCGCCTTGGCGATGCCCTGGCTCACCGTCATGTCGGAATTGAACAGCAGGCGGTAGGCGCGCTTCAGGGCGAGCTTCACTTCGGGCGAGAAGCCGGCGCGCTGCAGCCCCACCGAGTTGAGGCCGTAGAGATGCACCGGATTACCGACCGCCTTGGTGTAGGGCGGCACGTCCTGATTGACGCGCGACCCGCCGCCGACGAAGGAGAACGTGCCGATCCGCACGAACTGATGGATCGGCACCAGCCCCGAGATGACCGCCCGGTCCTCGATGGTCACGTGCCCGGCCATCTGGACCGCGTTGGCGATGATCACGTCGTTCCCGATGTAGCAGTCGTGCGCCAGGTGTACGTACGACATGAGGAAGCAGCGCTGGCCCACGGCGGTCTTGCCGGTCGCCGACGTCCCACGGTTGATCGTGCAGTATTCCCGGATCACCGTCCCGTCGCCCACTTCGACCCAGGTGTCCTCGCCTCGGTACTTCAGGTCCTGCGGGTCGTTGCCGAGCACGCTGCCGTACCCGATGCGCACGCCGGTGCCGATCTTGACGTTGCGCTCGAGCACGGCGTGCGCGGCGACCTGGCAGCGCTCCCCGATCGTCACCCGCGGTCCGATGATCGCGTACGGCCCGACCGTGACGTCGCTCCCGATGTGGGCGGTGGGATCGACGAGTGCGGTCCGGTGGATCACCGATCGACCACCGTCGCCATCATGTCCGCCTCCGCCACCACCTGCCCGTCCACGTACCCGACGCCTTTCATCTTGCACGTCTTGCCGCGGAACTGCACCATCTCGAGCTCGAACCGGATCTGGTCGCCCGGCACCACGGGACGGCGGAACTTGACGTTGTCGAGCGACATGAAATAGACCACCTTGTCTTCGACGTTTTGCCCCTCGAAGTAGCCCATCAGCAGCATGCCGCCCACCTGCGCCATGGCTTCGATGATCAGCACCCCCGGCATGATCGGGTGGCCGGGGAAGTGCCCCTGAAAGAACGGCTCGTTGATCGTGACGTTCTTGATGCCGACGATCCGCTGCTGGCCTTCCACCTCGATGATGCGGTCCACCAGCAGGAAGGGATAGCGGTGCGGCAGCACGTCCATGATCCGCCCGATGTCCATCTTGGGCGCCGCGCCGCTCGTCCGCGACGCGCGCGCCAACGCCCGGGCCACGGCGATGTTGCCACTGTGGCTCGGCCGCTCGGCCACGACGTGCGCCCGGATGCGCGCGCCCGTGAGCGCGAGATCGCCGACGATGTCCGCGGCTTTGTGGCGCAGGAATTCGTCCGGCCAGCGCAGCTGGGCCCCATTGGCGAGCCCGCGCTCGTCCAGCAGGATGGCGTTGGCCTGGGACGCGCCTTTGATCAGCCCTCGCGCCTTGAGCGACTCGACCTCGCTCACGAACCCGAACGTGCGCGCCGGCGCGAGCTCCGCCGCGAACGCCTGCGCCGTCACCGTGTAGCTCCCCGACTGGCGCCCGATGAGGGGGTGCGGCCACTCGATCGTGACGGTGAGCCGCAGCTCCTTGGCGGGGGCGACGACGTACGTCGAGTCGCCGTCGGTGACCGTGAACGGCGCCGGCACCGTCAGGATGACCGGCTCGCCGCTCGTCTCCGTCGGGCCGGCGTGCGCCAGCGCTTCGAAATAGGGCTGGAAGCTGCCGTCGAGAATCGGCGGTTCGGGACCCGTGAGCTCCACGGTCAGATCGTCGATCTCGTGGGCCGCGACCGCCGCGAGCAGGTGCTCGACCGTGTGGATGGTCGTCTCGCCCTTGCCGATCGCCGTGCGCCGCTCGACCGCCTCGACCTCGGACAGCCGCGCCGGCACTTCGGGCTTCCCCGCAAGATCGACGCGACGGAACACGATCCCCTGCCCCGCCGGCGCGGGCAGGAAGGTGGCTTCGGTCCGCACTCCCGTGTGCAACCCCGTGCCCGAAACGGCGGCCTTTTTCCTGATGCTGCGCCTAGCGCTGGGAGCCATCGGTCCGCCGCACGAGTGCCTCGAGGTCGTCCACGATCTGCGCCAGCCGGTACAGCGCGCCTTGCGCCCGCAGGAACTCGCGGTGCTTGCGCGCCGGGTACCCCGACACCGTCGCGCCCGCCTCGATGTCCCCGATCACCCCTCCCTGCACCGTCACGCGTGCCCCGCGCCCGACCGTCACATGGTCGGCAAGCCCCGCTTGGCCCGCCAGGAACACGTCGTCCTCGACGTGCGTGCTGCCCGCGATGCCCGCCTGGCCGGCGATCAGACAGCGGGCGCCGATCCGGCAGTTGTGGCCGATCTGCACGAGGTTGTCGATCTTCGTCCCCGGGCCGACCACAGTGTCGTCCACGCTGCCGCGGTCGATGGTGGTATTCGCGCCGATCTCCACGTCGTCGCCGATGATGCAGCGCCCGACCTGGGGGATCTTGCGCGGCAGCTCCCCCGTCTTGCCGGGCACGTACCCGAACCCATCCGCCCCGAGCCGCACGCCGGCGTGCAGGATGACCCGATTTCCCACGATCGTCCCGCCGTAGCAGACCACGTGGGGCAGGAGCTGCACGTCGTCACCCAGCTGGACGCCGTCCCCCAGCACGCACCCGGCGCCGATGCGCACGTTCCGCCCCAGCCGAACGCCGCCACCCAGCACCACGTATGGGCCGATCGCCACCGGCTCCTGCCACACGACCCCGGCGCCGATCACCGCGGTCCGGTGGATCCCGGGCTCCCACGCGGGCTCGGGATAGAGCACCGGAATGATCGAGAGCAGCGCCACGTGCGGATCGCGCACCAGCACGCGGCACGCGGGACCTTCCGGCGCCTCCTGGACGAGATCCGGCTTGCAGAGCACGACGGCCGCGCTAGACCGTTGAAAATACTGGAGATAGCGTCTGGCGGCAAGAAACGACAGGTCGTTCGGACCGGCCCGGTCGAGCGGCGCGACGCCCGACACCGTCGCGTCCGGCGGGCCGACGAGCTCACCGTTCGTCAGGGCCGCGATGTCGCGGGCGCTCAAGCGCCGGGCGGCGCCGGCGCCGGCTCCGCTGTCCCCGCCGCCCTGCGACTGTTGCCGGTCGCGCACGGGCTCGGGGCGCCCTATTTGGACTGCTTCAGCCGCTCGATCACCTTGTTGGTGACATCGAGGCTCGGGTCGACCGCCAGGAACACACTGCTGTTCTGACCGTCCATATCGAAGATCAGCGCGTAGTTGGCCTCGGCGCGGATACCCTGGACGATCCCGATGACCCGGGCCTGGATCGGCTGGAGCAGCTCCTGCTCCCGTTGCTGGAAGCGGGTCTGCATGTCGTTCTGGCGCTGCTGGAGGCGCTGCTGCATGGCCTGCAGGTCGCGCTGCTTCGCCTGCTTCGCGGCCGAGGAGAGCGCGAGCGACTGCTGATCGAAGGCGCGCATCGTCGAATCCCACTGCTGCTGCATGCGCTGCAGCGAGTCGCGGATGCCCTGGCCCTCCTTGCTCAGCGTCGATTCCGCCGCGGCGTACCCCGGTGTCTGCTCGAGGATCGTCTGCGAGTGGACGAAGGCGATCTTGAGCGCGCCCTGCGCCTGCGCTCCCAACACGGCCGGTGCGACCGCTACCAGCCCGACCCACGTCCACATGGTCACCACACACTTCATAACTGTCTCCCCGAGAGAGAAACCGGTGTCCGTTGCCCCGCCGTAGCGCGGGAGTCCGATCAGAAGAAGTTGCCCAGCTTGAAGTGCAGCTTGAACCCCGGCGCCGGGCGGCCGAAGGGATCCGTGCGGTCGAAGCCGTATGCCCAGTCGATCCCGATCGGCCCCAGGGGCGAGATGATGCTCAAGCCCAGGCCGGCGCCGCGGAACAGGCGCGTCGGATCGAACTCGCCGGCGTGCGCCCACACGTTGCCGGCGTCCACGAACATGTTGACATAGAACATCTGCGACAGCCGGGCGCCGATCTCGCCCGTCATGGCGAAATACGCCTTCCCGAACGAGCCGGCCGTCGCCTGGCCGTTGACGGCGGTCGGGTCGTATCCGCGGGGTGTGACCGAGAACTCGTCGTAGCCGCGCAGCGGGATGCCGTACTGCACGCCGCCCATCGTGAACAGCTGGTCGAAGAAGGGGGAATTCCCGAACACGAGCCCCGAGCGCGTCGACAAACCCATCACGAACCTGACCGGCGACGCACTGGCCGCGCCGCCCAGCTGGCCGAGCGGGGCGTACCACCGGCCTTCGAGATCGAGGCGCTGGAAATTCCCCGACCCGCCCAGGGGGCCGCCGGACTGCGACAGCCCGATCGAGTGCATGGTGCCCGCGGTGGGGAACGGCAGATCGATACGGGTGTCGCGCAAGAGCGAGACGCCGAACGTGGAGCGGATGCAGTTGTTGCAGCGCAGCGCCGCGAGCCCGGTACTCGCACCGGTGAACGACTGATCGTCGATCCCGTAGGACACGAACAGCCGGGTGTAACGATCGTTGAATAGCGGGAATCCGAACTGCACGCTGGCGCCGCGGCGACGCAGCGTGCCGAGATCCGCGATGGTATAGCGCAGCCGCGTGTTGTGCACGTCGAACGTCCCGGAAATGCGCGACTCGCGGATGGCGGGATCGGTGTAGGTGACGGAAAAGTCGCTGATGTTCTGGCCGAATTGCCACTGGAAATGACCCTTCTTGCCCTGCCCGAACAGGTTCGGCTCGTCGAGTCCGAGGAACCCGCCCACGCCGGTGCCCTGCCCCACCGACGCGCCGAAGTTGATGTTGCCGGTGTGCTTCTCGGTCACCCGGAAGATCACGTCGACGTCGCCCTGGTCGTTGGCGGGCCGGGTGTCCGGGAACGGGAGCGGCTGCTGAAAGAAGCCGAGATTCGAGATGTTCTGGTAGGAGCGAATCAGCGCGTCCTGCCGGAACACGTCCCCGGGCAACAGCACGATCGCTTCGCGGATCACCCGCTCGTGGGTGACGTCGTTGCCCGAGATCTCGATCTTGTTGACGATCGCAGGCTGTCCCTCGTTGATCGCCCAGCGGAGGTCGACCACCGGCTTGCCGTCCGCGGCCGTACGGCGGATCACCTGCGGCTGCACGTTCACATAGATGTAGCCGTTGTTGTAGTAGAGGGTCCGCAGCTGCTGCGTGGCGTCGTCCCAGCGCGCCGCGTCGAAGTACGCTGGACCGTGCTCGGTGCCGCCGAGGCCGAGGAAGCCGCTGCGGCTTTCCTCCTTGAACGGGAACACCTGCTGCAGCTCCTCGGTCGAGAAGCGCCGGTTGCCGACGATCTCGAAGGTGCCGACACGGTATGGCTCGCCTTCGCTGACGCGCACCACGAGCGTCGCCTTGCCCGTCGTGTCGTCCACGATCAGCGTGTCGCCCAGCACCTGGAAATCCACGAAGCCCTTGTCCCCGTACAGCTTGGGGAGGTGCTCCTGGAGGTCGGACCGCAGCTTTTCGTCGTCGTATTCGCCGGAGCGGAACCACCAGAAGCCTTCGGGGCGCGTCTTCATGGTCCCGACGAGGCGATCCGTGGGGAAGTGGGTGTTGCCTTCCACCGCGACCCGCGCGACGGCGACGCGGCGCCCCTCGTCCACGTCGAACACGACGCGGACGCGCGCCGAGTCGGCCTCGTACACCTTGATCACGCTCACGTGGGCCAGGTAGTAGCCTTCGGCGCGGTACAGCGAGTCGATGCGGCCGCGCGCCCGCGTCAGGGCCGCGGGGTCGAGCGGCCGGCCCTCGGCGAGCTGTGCCTTGTCGCGGACGCTCCCTTCCGAGACCCGGCCCACGCCGCGCACCGCCCACTTGACGAGGATGGGGCGCTCGCGCACGTGGACGATGAGGAGCTGGCGGCCGCCGGCGGTGTCCTGCTCCGCCCGGACGTCGTCGAACTGGCCGGTGGCGTAGAGCGCCTGAATGGCGCGCTGCACGTCGCGGTACCCGAGGGGCCGGCCGGGCGCGAGCCCGCTCTGCTCGAGGACCTGCTTGCGGTCGACGCGGCGCAGGCCGCGCACCACGATGGAATCGGGGGCGACGGCGGGAGGCGCCTGGACGGGGCCCTCGCCCTGCGCCCGCGCGGCGCGCGAGGCGAGGAGCGCCAGACCACCCGAAAAGATGACGAGCGAAGCTTTGCGAATCACGCCTTCGAGCCGGAGAGCGCGCGGAACGCCAGCCGTTCCTTGTCCGGGGCCACGTCGACCTCGATTTCGTCGCCCCGTGCGAACTCGCCGACCAGGATTTTCTCCGACAGCGGATCTTCCACGTACTTCTGAATGGCGCGCTTCAGGGGGCGCGCGCCGAAGTGCTCATCGTACCCGTGGTCCACCAGGAAATCCGAGGCCGCCGGCGTGAGCCGCAGCGTGAGCTCTTCCTCGCCCAACCGCCGCTGCACTTCCTTGAGCAGGATCGAGACGATCTGCGCGATGTGCTCCCGCGTGAGCGGGTGGAACACGATGATGTCGTCCAGCCGGTTCAGGAACTCGGGGTTGAAGGTCTTGTTGATCTCCTCCTTGACCTTCTCCGCCATCTTCTCGAAGCTCGCGCGACTGTCGGGCTGCGCGAAGCCGAGCGCCTTGCCCTTCACCATGTCGCGGGCACCGACGTTCGACGTCATGATCACGACCGTGTTCTTGAAGTCGATCACCCGGCCGTAGTTATCGGTGAGGTGCCCTTCGTCCAGCACCTGCAGCAGGATGTTGAAGACGTCGGGGTGCGCCTTCTCGATCTCGTCGAGCAGCACCACCGAATAGGGCTTGCGCCGCACCGCCTTCGTGAGCGTGCCGGAATCCTCGTAGCCCACGTAGCCCGGAGGCGCCCCGATCAGCCGACTCACCGAGAACTTCTCCATGTACTCCGACATGTCGACGCGGATGAGCGCGCTCGCGTCCGCGAACAGGAACCGCGCCAGCCCGCGGGCGAGCTCGGTCTTGCCGACGCCGGTCGGACCGGAAAAGATGAACGACCCGATCGGCCGCTTGGGATCCTTGAGCCCGGCACGACTGCGGCGGATGGCCCGCGAGATCACGGCGATCGCCTCGTCCTGGCCCACCACGGTCTGGTGCATTTCCTCTTCCATGCGGAGCAGCCGGGCCGTCTCGGCTTCCTGGAGGCGCGTCACGGGAATCCCCGTCCAGCGTGACACGATGAACGCCACGCCTTCCTCGCTGATCGTGGGCCGGTGTGTTTGCCGCTCTTTCTCCCACGCTTCCTGCTTGCGCCGGATCTCCGCCTGGAGCTCGCGCTCCTGGTCGCGCAGCGCCGCCGCCCGCTCGAAGTTCTGGTCGCGGACCGCGTTCTCCTTGTCGCCGTTGATGTGCTCGAGCTTGTTTTTGAGCGCCGCGACCTCGGGAGGCGGCACCTGAGTGGCGAGGCGCGCGCGCGCACCGGCTTCGTCGATCACGTCGATCGCCTTGTCGGGCAGGAACCGGTCGGTGATGTAGCGCTCCGACAGCTTCGCCGCGGCGTCGAGGGTGTCGTCCGGGATGATCACCCGGTGGTGCTCCTCGTAGCGCTTGCGCAGGCCCTTCAGGATCTCGATCGTTTCGTCCACCGTGGGCGGATCGACGATCACCGTCTGGAAGCGCCGCTCGAGCGCGCCGTCCTTCTCGATGTACTTGCGGTACTCGTTCAGGGTGGACGCGCCCACGCACTGCAGCTCGCCCCGGGCGAGCGCCGGCTTCAGCATGTTGGAAGCGTCCACCGCCCCCTCCGCCGCGCCCGCCCCCACCAGCGTATGCAGCTCGTCGATGAAGAGGATGATGCTCTTGTTCTGCGCGATCTCGTTGATGATCGCCTTGAGGCGCTCCTCGAACTGGCCGCGGTACTTCGTGCCCGCGATCACCGCCGCCATGTCGAGCGACAGCACGCGATGATCCTTCAGGGCGTCGGGGCATTGGCCGCTCGCGATCAGCTGCGCCAGCCCTTCGACGATTGCCGTCTTGCCCACCCCCGGCTCGCCGATCAGGACGGGGTTGTTTTTCTTGCGGCGCGACAGGATCTCCATCACCCGCTCGATCTCTTTCTGACGTCCGATCGTGGGATCGAGCTGGCCCTCCGCCGCGAGCTGGGTCAGGTCGCGGCAGAAGTGGTCGAGCGCCGGGGTCTTGGATTTCTTCTCGCTCTTCGGGCTCGCCGGCTGCGCGCCCGAGCCCGACGGCGCGGGTCCCGACGGCATCTCGCTGCCGAGCAGCCGCAGCGTCTCCGCCCGCGCCTGCTCCAGGTTCACGCCGGCGTCGGTGAGCACCTGCGCCGCGATCCCCTTCTCTTCGCGCAGCAGGCCGAGCAGCAGGTGCTCGGTCCCGACGTACGAGTGATTCAGCTCGCGGGCTTCGCTCATCGCGAGCTCGAGCACTTTCTTGGCGCGCGAGGTATACGGCAGGTCGGGTCCGGCGGCCGCGGCCGCCTTTCCTTTCTTCACCGTCTCCTCGATCTTCTGCTGAATTTCCTCGAGGTCGACGTTCAGGTTGGTCAGGACCGCCGCCGCGACCCCCTCACCTTCGCGGATCAATCCCAACAGGATGTGCTCGGTCCCCACGTACTCGTGGTGCAGGCGGGCGGCTTCCTCCCGCGCCATCTGCAGGACCTTGCGCACGCGATCCGTGAAGTTGTAGCCGTTCATCTATCCCCCTGCCTCACACTGCCTCGGTCTCGAGCACCCGACGGACATAGGTGGCGCGCGCCGTCGGCAACTCGGGATCGCCGGTCTGACGTCCCTCGAGCGCCGCGAGGTGCGCGGGCTGGGTGAAGATCAGCAGCTTGTTGAGCGTATATACACTCAATCCGGGGATCAGATTCAGCCCGACCCCTAAGCGTACGCCGCTCAACAGGTTCATCGTCTCTTCGAACGTCAGCTTCCGCGCGTACTTCAGCAACCCGTACCCGCGCCACGTCTTGTCGGCTACTTCGTCGGGCGCGGTGCGCAGCAGCACCTCGCGCGCCTGCTCCTCGTACTCAATGACCTGCCGCACGATCTTGCCCAGGTGATCCAGCAGCTCGTCTTCCGACTTCCCGAGCGTCGTCTGATTAGACAACTGAAAGAAGTTCCCGACGACCTCGCTCCCCTCCCCATATAACCCCCGGAAGGTGAGTCCTACCTGGGTGAGCCCCTGAAGCACCTTCCCGACTTCCTTGGTCAAAACGAGGCCCGGCAAGTGGATAAGCACGCTCGCCCGCAGCCCCGTCCCGGCATTGGTCGGGCAGGAGGTAAGATAGCCAAATTCCGGATGAAACGCGAAGGGCAGCAGCCGCCCCAGGTCGGCGTCCAGCGCCTCCAAATCGGCGTATGCGTCCTCCAGGGCGAATCCCGAGCGCATTCCGTGCAATCGCAGGTGGTCTTCCTCGTTGACCATGACGCCGACGGTTCCCTGCACCACGAGGGCGGCCCCGGGGCGAGGCCGGGCCTCGCGATCCAGGCCCGCCAGCTCCTTGGACACGAGGTGCCGCTCGTGCAACAGCTGCCGCTCGATGCGCTCCAGCCGGTCGAGCCGGATGGTCGCGGCCCCCTTCAGCAAGTCGCTCGCCGCGCTCGCTTCCTCCACGCGCGTGAGCACGGCCGTGCGGTCGGCGTCCTTGGCCCGCTGGCTGAACACGTAGCCCTCGAGGTTGCGCGCCAGACGGATGCGGGTCGAGAGGACGATGCTGCCCTTCGGCCCGGAGGCGTCGAGCCAGCCGATGCCGCCGTCGGGCAGGAGCGAGAGGTCGATCATTCGAGCACCCGGATGCGATCGCGCAGCTCGGCGGCGAGCTCGAAGTTTTCGTTTTCCACGGCGCGCCGCAGCTGCTCCTTGAGCTCGAGCAGCTGCAGGCGCGGGTCGGTCGCGCCGGCGGCGCCGGGAGGCGCATAGCGCTCCCCGACGTGCTGGCTGGAGCCGTGCAGCCGGCGCAGCAGGTCTTTGAGATGCGTGGAGAAAGACTCGTAGCACTGGGCGCACCCCAGTCGACCCGACTCGCGGAAGTCCTTGAGCGTGCTCCCGCACGCGGCACAGCGCAGCCCGTCCGCCGGCGTGGGGAGGACATTGGTGCTCCCCTTCCCCATCGCCTGGATGAAGCCGCCCAACGGGGACTTGAGGATCGACTCGCCCGTCTCGAACCCCTTTTGCTGAGCGCACTGCTTGCACAAGTGGAGCGTCACTTTCGTGTCGTTTTCCACTTTGGTGAGGTGGATCTCCACCTCGCGCTCCTTGCAGTTGTCGCACATCATCAAGGTATCGCGTCCACCGAGCCGACTGCGGCGAGGCGGCCGTCCTCGAGCATCATGATCCGATCCGCCCGCCCCGCGAGCTGCCGGTTGTGCGTCACCACCACGACCGCCGTTTCGTACTCGCGCGCCAGGCGGAAGAACACCTCGTGCAACCGGTCCGAGTTGGCGTGATCGAGGTTGCCCGAGGGCTCGTCCGCCAGCACCAGGCTGGGATCGTGCACCAGCGCACGCGCCACGGCACAGCGTTGCTGCTCGCCTCCGGACAACTCGCCGGGCCGGTGCGTCATGCGCCCGGCGAGCCCGACCAGCGACAGCACTTCCTCCGCCCGCGAGCGGGCCCGGCGCGGCTCGTGTCCGCCGATCAGGAGGGGCATCATCACGTTCTCCAAGGCGGAGAATTCCCGCAAGAGATGATGGAACTGAAAAACGAAACCCAACTTGTGGTTCCGCAGGTCTGCCAGGGCATCCGGCTCGAGGTCGGCGTAGCGCGAGCCGTCGAGCCACACGTCCCCGCCGGTGGGCCGGTCCAGCGCTCCCAGCAGGTGCAGCAGCGTGCTCTTGCCCGCCCCCGACGCTCCGACGATGGCGACGAACTCCCCGCGCCGCACGCTCAGGTCGACCGCGCGCAGCACCTCCAGCGGCTGGCCGTCGCCGCCGGCGAACACCTTGCGGATCCCCCGCGCCTCGAGCAAGGCCGTCATTCGTACCGGATCGCCGTCACCGGGTCGAGCCGCGCAGCCTGGAGCGAGGGGTAGAGCGGCGCCAGGGTCGCCACCACGAGACTCGCCGCAATGACCAGGAGCACGTCGAGGGGCTGCGTATGCACCGGGAGATGATCGATGAAATAGATGGAAGGGTCGATTGGGATCCAGTGGCCCCGGTTGACCATCCCCCCCACGATCAGCCCCAGTGCCACGCCAAGCGTGGTCCCCGTCAACCCGATCAGGATGCCCTGCGCCAGGAAGATGCGACGAATCGCGGCGCGTCGCAGCCCCATGGCGAGCAGGATCCCGATCTCCCGCGTCTTGTCGCGCACCACCATGGAGAGCATGCCGACGACGTTGAAAGCGGCCACCACACAGATGAGGAACACCACGAACGCCATCGCGAGTTTCTCGAGCTTCAGCGCCGAGAACAGCGACGCGTTCTGCGACTGCCAGTCGAGCGCGCGGTACGGGTACCCGAGCCGCGTTTCCAGCGCGGCGCCGAACGGTTGGGCCTGCCATGGGTCGGCGAGACGCACCTCCACCCCCGTCACGGCCGTGTCGAGACCTGCGAAGCGTTGCGCCACCCGGCGGTCGAGCGCGACGTAGCTGTTGTCGTACTCGTACATGCCGGTGTCGAAGATGCCGCTGACCTCGTACCGATGGAACTTGGGCACATAGGCGCCGAGGCTGGGGTTGAACTTGGCCCCGGCGGGGGCGACCAGGGTCACCACGTCGCCGGGGAAGGCCGAGAGTTTGGAGGCGAGGCGGGTGCCGAGGGCGATGCCGCCTTCCACGTCGCGGCGCGACGTCCGGAAGGTGAGATCTCCCTTGGCGAAATGTTGTGCGAAGCTCGTGACGGCGCGGCTCGCCGTGTCGGGATCGACCCCGTACACCACCACCCCCTCGGCGTAGTCGTGCCCCGCCGAGATGAGGCCCTGCGTGAGGACGAACGGCGCCGCCGCCTCCACGCCCGGCGTGCGCCGGACTTGGCCGAGCACCTTGCGCCAGTCGTCGAGCCGCAGCCCTTCGCCGTACGTGAGCACGCGGAGGTGGGGGTTCGCGACGAGGATCTTGTCGCGCAGGTCGGCCTGCAGACCGTTCATCACGCCGAGCACCACCACCAGCGCCATGACGCCCACCGTCACGCCACCGACCGCGATCACGGTGATGAGCGACAGCAGCCGCGACGAGCGACGGCTGCGCAGATAGCGCAACGCGATACCGACCTCCAGGCGCGAGATCATTCGGGCCGCAGCATGGGAAACAGGATGACGTCGCGAATGTGCGACTGATCCGCGAGTACCATCAGGAGCCGGTCGACCCCCAGCCCCACGCCACCGGTAGGCGGCATGCCGTACTCGAGCGCCCGGATGAAGTCCTCGTCGAGGTGCTGCGCCTCCACATCGCCGGCGGCGCGCAGCCGCGCCTGCTGCTCGAAGCGGCGGCGCTGCTCGTCGGGATCGTTCAGCTCGCTGAAGGCGTTCGCCAGCTCGCGCCGCTGGACGAACAGCTCCCAGCGCTCGACCCGGGTGGCGTCGCCGCGCTTGAGCTTGGCGAGCGGCGACAACGCTACCGGATAGTCGAGCACGAAGGTCGGCTGGATCAGCGTCGGCTCGACGTAGCTCTTGAAGACTTCATCCACCAGCTTCGCTCCCGCGAACGTGTCCGCCTCGGCGACGTCCTTGCGCTTCAGGGCCGCGCGTAGCTCGGGTTCGGTGGCACGCGTGAGGTCGATTGCGGCCGTCTCGCGCACCAGGGCGTAGTAGTCTTTGCGCGCGAACGGCCGCTGGAAATCGAGCGTGGCCCCGTGCCGCTCGAGCGTCGTGGTGCCGAACAGCTCCTGCACCATCCCGGACAGCATCGCCTCCGTGAGCTGCAGCATCACCTCGTAGTCGGCGTACGCCTCGTACCACTCCGCCATCGTGAACTCGGGGTTATGGAAGCGGTCCATCCCCTCGTTGCGGAAGTCGTGCCCGATCTCGTACACCTTCTCGAGCCCGCCTACGATACAGCGCTTGAGGTACAGCTCGTCCGCGATGCGCAGGTAGACGTTGGTGTCGAGCGCCTCGTAGTGGGTGACGAACGGCCGCGCCGATGCACCGCCGTACACGGGCTGCAGCACCGGCGTCTCCACCTCGAGGTAGCCGCGCGCGTCGAGGAACGTGCGGATGTAGCCGGTCGCGCGCGCCCGCAGCCGGAAGACGTCCCGCACGTCCGGGTGCACCGCCAGATCGGCGTAGCGCTGCCGGGCGCGCAGCTCGGGATCGGACAGCTCCCCGTGCCGTTTGCCCTCCGCGTCCTCCTTGCCGAGCGGCAGCGGACGCAGCGACTTGGTGAGCAGGGTGAGGCGCTGCACCCGCAGCGTGACTTCACCGGTCTTGGTCCGGAACAGCGGGCCCTCGACGCCGATCACGTCCCCCAGGTCGAGCAGCTTCACCAGCTCGTAGGCGTCGCTGCCCACGTCGTCGACCTTGAAATAGACCTGAATCTTGTCCGAGCGATCTTCGAGATGCCCGAAGGTGGTCTTGCCCATGGAGCGCAGCAGAATGAGCCGCCCCGCGAGCCGGTGGACGGTCGGGTCGTCGGGACGGAATCCCTCGAGCGCCGCCTGGACCGAGCCGGTGCGGTCGAACCGGTAGGCGAACGGGACGACGCCCCGTTTCACGAGCTCGGCCAGCTTCTCGCGGCGCGCCGCCTCGACGAAGCTGGTCACGCCGCCTGTCTTCCGAAGCGCTTGAGATACGCCTCGATGAACGGGTCCAGGTCGCCGTCCATCACCTTCTGCACGTCCGCGACCTTGAGCTCGGTGCGATGGTCGTTGACCATCGTGTACGGCTGGAACACGTAGGAGCGGATCTGGTTGCCCCACGAAATGTCGGTCTTCTGCTTGTCGACCTCCGCCTTTTTCGCCTCGCGCTCCGCCACGGCGCGCTCGTACAGCCGGGCCTTGAGCATCTTGAGCGCGGTCGCCTTGTTCTTGAACTGGCTGCGCTCCTGCTGGCACGACACGACGATGTTCGTCGGCAGGTGGGTGATGCGCACGGCCGAGGACGTCTTGTTGACGTGTTGCCCGCCCTTGCCCGACGCGCGGAACGTGTCGATGCGCAGATCGTCCGGGTTGATCTCGATCTCGATGTCCTCCTCCACGACCGGATAGACGAACACCGACGCGAACGAGGTGTGGCGACGCGACTGCGAATCGAACGGCGAGATCCGCACCAGGCGGTGCACGCCCTTTTCCGCCTTGAGCAACCCGTAGGCGTACTGCCCGCTGATCTGGAGGTCGACCGACTTGATGCCCGCTTCCTCCCCCTGGAGCAGGTCGAGCAGCTCCACCTTGAAGCCGTGGCGCTCCGCCCAGCGCGTGTACATGCGCATCAGCATTTCCGCCCAGTCCTGGGACTCGGTGCCGCCCGCGCCCGGATGAATCGTGAGCAGCGCATCCCGGGCGTCGTCGCCGCCGCGCAGCATGTTGCGCAACTCGAGCCGCTCGAGCTCTCCGGTGATCTGAGCGGCTTCGGTGTCGAGCTCCTGCGCCAGCGCCTGATCGCGCTCCGCGTCCGCCAGCTCCGCGAGGCCGCGCGCATCGTCGAGTCGCTTGCGCAGCGTGTTGTAGGGCTCGAGCCAGCTCTTGAGGCTCTTCACTTCGTCCACCACCTGGCGCGCCCGCTCCGGGTCCGCCCAGACGCCCCCTTCGGCCATGGTGTGCTCCAGCTCACCCAGCCGCTTGGTCTTCCCCGCTACGTCAAAGGAAGCTCCCGAGCTCGGTGAGGCGGCGGTCGAATTCGGTGAATCGGTCGGCTAAGGCCACGGTGTGCTCGTTTCGGCTCGCATGTAGGAAACGAGCCGCCCCCGGCGGAGCGGAGGGCGGCTCTAACTGCTAGGAAAGATAATGGGTTAGAGCCCCCGACACCAGTCTCAGAAAACCTTGTTGCCCCCGGCCAGAATCTCGTTCAACGCTTCCACCCAGAACGACGTGCTCTTGGCGATCTCGGCTCCGACCTGCTCGACGTATTCCTGCCAGCTCTTCTCGATCTCGTCCTTGAACAACTGCGGCAGCGTGCCGTCGCGCAGCCCCTGCTGGCGCTTCTCCGGATGGTACACCACCAGGTCCGACACGAGCGCCCGTGCGAGTCGGCGGGCCTTCTGCTTCGGGTCCTGCACCATGAAGGGATTCACCGGCCGCAGCGGGCCGGTCATGCGCTGCCCGGGCGCCGCGCCCGCGGGCGCGGGCGCGGGGGGCGCGACAGCAGGCGTCGCGGGACGCGCGGGCGGGGCGGGCGCTGCGGGCGCGACGCGGGCGGCAGGCGCCGGGGCGGCGGCGGCCGGGGCGCGCGCCGGGGGAGCGGGCGACGGCGGCGGTCGCATCGTGGGTGTGGGCGGCGCTGCCGCCGGTGCGGCGGGCGGCCCCGCGGGCCGCGGCGGCGCGGCCGGCGGCGCGGCTGGAGCAGCAACCGGTCCGGAGAAGCGCGGCATTCCGGGCGGGCGCGGGGGCACGGGGACCGACGGTGGTGGCGGCGGTGGAGCCGGCGCCCGGGGCGCGGGCGACGGCGCGGCGGCACTCGCCGGAGCAGCGGGTGCCCGCGGGGCTGCTGCGACGGCGGGTGCCGCCGCACCCGTCGCGGGGTTCACGGGAAACACGCTGCTGCACACCGCGCAGCGCGCGCGCACCCCGCCCGGCGGGACCTTGGCGGGGTCCACGCGGTACACGGTCTCGCACGACGGACAGGTGACGTTCATCTCGCGCGTCCCTCGTTTTCATCGAGCTCCGGATCGTGCCGGCGATCGACCACGAACACCGATCCCGGCTGGGTCTTGGCATAGCTCTTCATTTCGGTCGCGAGCTCGCTCACCTGCGCCGGGTGCGCAAAGCGGCGGTGCTGGTTCGTCACGATCCCGATCGACAGCGTCATGAGCGGCACGCGGTGCAGCTGGCCGCGGCGGTCCTTCCCGAAATAGTACCCCGCGCGCCGGTCCTGCTCGTTGTACTGATACGGAATCAGCGTGTCGAACACCTCGAGCACCTCGCCGCACACCTCGGGGATGTCGTCGAACGGGATGATGAAGATGAAGTCGTCCCCACCGATGTGCCCCACGAAGCCGCGGCCCGCGAGCAGCCCTTTCACGACGTCGTGCAGGATGCGCGACAGGATGTAGATCACCCGATCGCCGTCGTTGTAGCTGTAACGATCGTTGTACTCCTTGAAGTGATCGAGGTCGGCGTAGCAGACGGCGAACAGCTCGCCGTTCTCCATGCGCCGCCGTATCTCGCGCTCGATCTCCGTGGTGCCGGGGAGCCGCGTGGAGGGATTGACGGCGACGTCGCGCGCGGTGCGGGTCATCAGGCCGTCCAGCCGGCTCGCCTGCTCGGCCGGCTCGAACAGCGGGCTGATGACCTCGTCCGCCCCCGCGGTGAACCATTCCTGGACCCGATCGGTGGTGTGCCGACTGGTGAGGACGGCGAGGGGGACGATCGCCGAGTAGGAATCCGCCTTGAGCCGGCCACACAGGGCAAGCCCCTGCGGGCCGTCGTCGGCGTCGATGACGACGAGCTGCGGCAGCGATCGCAGCACCCGCTGCTCGACGTCACCCGGGTCTGGCACGGGGATGATGGTGAGTCCTTTGCCGTTCACCCAGTGCGCCAGGAAGTCAGGTACCGTGCGACCAGCCGGCGAGAAAAAGAGTATCGTCGGGCGCGTCCCGCGCACCTGGCTCCTCGCGTAAGGGTCGAGCGCGCCTAAACTTAGGCCTCGTGGAGGCGAGTGTCAAACAAACGCCCGCCAGCGCGCTCAGAAGTGCTTGGCCTCGTCGATCAGCATGATGGGGATGTCGTCTTCGACGGCGTAGATCAGACGGCAGGCGTGGCACACCAGGGCCTCGGCGGGCGCCGTGCGATGCTCGAGGGGCCCTTTGCATTTGGGACAGACCAAGATTTCGAGCAGATCGGGAGCGAGACTCATCGGGCGTACCCCAGGCGTTTGAGCGACGCGTCGCGGCGCCGCCATTTGGGCAGCACCTTCACGTGCAGCTCCAGGAACACGTGCGCGTCGAGCAGGGCCTCGATCTTGACGCGGGCCGCCTGGCCGAGCGCCTTGATGGTGCGGCCGCCGTCGCCGATCACGATGCCCTTCTGGCTGGCACGCTCGACGTACACCACGGCGCGAATATACAGGGGCTCGGCGGCCTCCCGAAACTCGTCGATCTCCACCGCGACGCTATACGGCAACTCCTCGTGCAGCAGCTCGAACGCCGCCTCGCGGATGAACTCTGCCGCGAAGAAGCGGGTGGGCTGGGTCGCCATTTCCTCGGGATCGTAGTGAAACGGGCCCTCGGGAAGGTGGGGCCGCAACGTCGCCAGCAGCGCGTCGAGACCCTCGCGAGTGACGGCGGAGACGACGACGCTGGAGGTTGCTGGAGGTTGTGGAGGTTGGTAGAGGTTGGTGGAAGGCGCGAGGTCGGACTTCGTATAGACCGTGACGATCGGCGCCCGGGGCGCCCGGTCGAGCTTTGCGACCTGCGTCAAGGCGGGGGCCGGATGCTCCGCGAGCGGGTGCAAGTACGCGATGACTTCCGCGTCGTCGATGGCGCGCAGCGCCGCGGCGCGCATCGCCACGTGCAGCTGGTACTCGGGCTCGAGCAACCCGGGAGAGTCGGTGAAGATGTACTGCGTGTCGTCGCGCGTGAGCAGGCCGACCACGGGGAGCCGGGTGGATTGCGGCTTGGGCGAGACGATGGCCAGGTGCTCGCCGACGAGGGCGTTCAGTAAAGAGGACTTTCCCGCATTGGGACGTCCGGCGAGCACGATCGTTCCGCATCGCGTCATGAACGAAAGCAACGACGTCCCGCAGAAACGTCAAGCAGAGACGTCACGCGAAGACGTACTACAAAGGCGTCACGCAGAACCGTGGTCCGGTTTCGCGTGACGCCTGTGTGCTACGGTGTTGCTCGACGTCTGTGCTCGACGTCGTTCTGCAGTGGGAAGCTGGCGGCGGCCTACTCTCCCACGACCTCGCAGTCGCAGTACCATCGGCGCTGACAGGCTTAACGACCGTGTTCGGGATGGGAACGGGTGTGGCCCTGTCGCGCTAGTCGCCAGCATGTAACCATGACAACCGACGAGTGTGTAGTGATGCCGAGGCTCACCTCGAGACCGAGAAGAGATCAAGCCTCACGGGCAATTAGTACGGCTCGGCTGAAGCGCTCGCGCGCCTTACACCTGCCGCCTATCAACGTGGTAGTCTCCCACGGCCCTTCAGGGGTCTCGCGACCCGGGAGTGTTCATCTTGGGGAGGGTTTCCCACTTAG
>QHUU01000105.1 GCA_003222155.1 Gemmatimonadota bacterium
ACCAGAAGCTGTTCGAGGCCGACGCGGGATCGGAAGACCTTGGCGCCGTGTTCTTCGACGCGAACGGCGACGGGCATCCCGACCTGTATGTCGTGAGTGGCGGCAGCGAATTCTCACAACTGGCGCCCGCGCTGCAGGACCGGCTGTACCTGAACGACGGGCACGGTACTTTCCGCAAGGCCGTCGGCAGCCTGCCGCCCGAAGACGTGAGCGGGTCGCGCGTGGTGGCCGCCGATTACGACGGCGACGGGGACGTCGATCTGTTCGTGGGCGGGCGTGTCGTGCCGTGGCACTACGGCGTCGATCCCCAGAGCATGCTGCTCCAGAACGACGGGCACGGCCGTTTCAGCGACGTAACCAAGCGGCTCGCGCCCGAGCTCGAGCGGGTCGGCATGGTGACGGACGCGGTGTGGCGCGACGTGGACGGCGACGGCCGGCTCGATCTCGTCGTGGTGGGTGAGTGGATGCCGATCACCGTGTTCCACAACGCGGGCCGTGGGAAGCTCGTCCGTATGACGACGCCGGGCTTGGAGCGCAGCGAGGGGTGGTGGAACCGCATCGTCGCCGGCGACTTCACGGGTCACGGCCGGGTCGACTTGATCGTCGGCAACCTGGGCCTGAACACCCGCCTGCAGGCCAGCGAGGCGGAGCCCGTGACCATGTACGCGAAGGACTTCGCCGGCAACGGCGTGACCGACCAGATCGTGTCCGTCTACAATCACGGGACGAGCTATCCGATCGCGATGCGGGACGAGCTGACCGCCGCGCTCCCCTACTTGAAGCCGCGCTTTCCTCGCTACGCCGACTACGCGGGCAAGAGCGTCACCGACATCTTCTCGCCCGCGGAGCTCGCCGGCGCGACCTTCAAGCAGGCCCACACCTTCGCCACGGCGCTGGCGCGCAACAACGGTGACGGGTCGTTCACGCTCGTCCCGCTCGCGCGCGAGGCCCAGCTGGCCCCGGTGTACGGCATCCTGGCCCAGGACGTGGACGGAGACGGCAAGCCCGACCTGCTGCTTGCGGGAAACTTCGACGGGGTGCAGCCCGAGATCGGGCGGATGAGCGCGAGCTACGGCCTGATGCTGCGCGGAGACGGCAGGGGACGGTTCACGCCGGTGCGGGCGGCAGAGAGCGGATTTACCGTCCCGGGGCAGGCCCGCGATATCCAGCGGGTCCGGACGCGGAGCGGTGATCTCTACGTCGTGACGCGCAACAACGATCGGCCGCTGATCTTCCGCGCGGCCGAGCGGAAGCGGCCGCTAGCGGCGCTTCGTCCTGATGACGATCACCCCGTTGGCGCCGCGGACGCCGTAGATCGCCGTCTCGGCGGGGTCTTTGAGCACCTGGATCGACGCGATGTCGTGCGGGTTGATGCCCTTGAGGGCACCGCCCGGGGCGGCTTGCATCGGCACGTCGTCGACCACATAGAGGGGCTCGTTGCTCGAGTGAAACGAGCTGACGCCGCGGATGCGGATGGAGAGGCCGCCGTCGGCAGTGCGCGACACCATCACGCCGGGAAAGCGGTCCATCAGCAGCTGCTCGATCGGCCGGCCCGGGGCGCGCGCGATCTCTTCTTCGGTCATGATTGAGCCGGGTGGCGCGGCCGCCGGTGCGACCGCTTCGTTCGTCCGGTGGGAGCAGGCAGTGACGACGCCGAGGAGCACCCCGAGGAGGCGGTGCGCGTGGGTGGAGGACATGGGTGACCTCACTGATCGGGACGCTTCGTCTTGATGATGATCACGCCGTTGGCGCCCCGCACGCCGTACATCGCCTCGCCGGCGGGGTCTTTCACCACTTCGATGGTCGCGATGTCGTGGGGATTGATCCCGCTGAGGCTGCCGCCCGGTCCGGGTTGGATCTCGACGCCGTCGATGACGTACAGCGGCTCGCTGCTGGCGCGAATCGACGTGGTGCCGCGGATGCGCACCGAAAGGCTGCCGTCGAACCCGCGCGTTACGGTCACCCCGGGGAAGCGGCCCATCAGCACCTGCTCGATCGGCTGGCCGGGTTGGCGCGCGATGTCTTCGGCCGTCACCACCGAGCTGGGAGGCGCCGCGGAAGTGCTCGTTTCCTGCCGATGGACGCAAGCCCCGCCGAGGCCCACGAGCAGGCCGACTGTCAGGAGCGTGCGGGTCGTAAACCAAGTCATCGGCGTCCTCCAGCGTGTGGAGGTCTGAACCACCCCGAGCATTCGCGGCGACGTTTCAATATACAGCGCGGCGACCAACCCCGTAACTCGGTGAAACGACATGCGCACCTGGCTTCGCAGTACGACTCGTCTGGTCGCGTTGAGTATCGCGGCGGCCACGCTCGCCGCTACCACCGCCGCCACCCAGGACCGGGTCGGCGTCGCATCACCGGACGGCCGGAACCAGGTGACGGTCGAGATCCGCGACGGTGGCCTGTATTACAGCCTTAACCGCGACACCCGCCCTCTGTTCCTGCCCTCGCGGCTCGGGGTGGCGTTCCGGGGCGCGCCGCCGCTGCGCGACAGCCTGCGCATCGTCGACACGGCGCGGAGCGCGCACGACGAGACCTGGACGCAACCGTGGGGCGAGGTGGCCCGGGTACGCGATCACCACAACGAGCTCAGGGTCTCGGTCGCCGAAGCGGCGCCGCCCGGCCGACGGTTTACTGTGGCGTTCCGGGTGTTCGACGACGGCGTCGGGTTCCGCTACGAATTCCCCAAGCAGCCGGGGCTCGATGAGTTCGCCATCACGGATGAGCTGACCGAGTTCACCCTGGAGGACGACGCCCGCGCCTGGTGGATTCCGTCGAACCGGCCTCGGCTAGACCGCTCGGAGATGCTGTTCTCGTCCTCTCCGGTGAGCGTGCTCGACAGTGTCCAGACGCCGCTCACGCTGGAGACGCGGGACGGCCGCACGTTCATCGTGATTCACGAGGCGAACCTGGTCGATTACGCGCGCATGTTCCTCGCCGGGCCGCGCATGCAGTCGCGCACGCTACGCGTGGCGCTCGCGCCCTACGCCGACGGGACGAAGGTGTACGGCCGGACGCCGTTCGTCACGCCGTGGCGCACGATCCAGCTGGCCGACCGCGCGACCGATCTCGCGCCCTCCGTGCTGGGCCTGAACCTCAATCCGCCGAGCGTCATTCCGAACACCAGCGGGATCAAGCCGATGAAATACGTCGGCATCTGGTGGGGCATGCACATCGGCACGATGACGTGGAGCTCGGGGCCCAAGCATGGCGCCACCACGGCGAACACGAAACGCTACATCGATTTCGCGGCGGCGAACGGCTTGGGGGGCGTGTTGGTGGAAGGTTGGAACGTGGGCTGGGACGGGGACTGGATCCAGAACCGCAACGCGTTCTCGTTCACGAAATCCTATCCCGACTACGACCTCCCGGAGCTGGCCCGGTACGCCCGCGCGAAGGGCGTCAAACTGATCGTCCACAACGAGACGTCGGGCGGCATCGAGAACTACGAGCGGCAGATGGACAGCGCCTTCGCGCTGTACCGTTCGCTCGGCCTGGACGCGATCAAATCGGGGTACGTGACGGACTTCGTGGGCGAGGGGCACTCGCACTACGGCCAGTACATGGTGCGGCACCACCGCCACGTGATCGAGAAGGCGGCCCAATACGGCATCATGCTCGACGTGCACGAGCCGATCCACGATACCGGGGAGCGTCGCACCTACCCGAACATGATGAGCCGCGAGGGCGCGCGCGGGCAGGAATACAACGCGTGGAGCGCCGAAGGGGGCAATCCGCCCGAGCACGAGACGATCCTGTTCTTCACGCGTCTGCTGGACGGGCCGATGGATTTCACGCCGGGCATCTTCGATATCCTGATCGAGCGGGGTACGGGACGGCCGCGGCGCCCCGACGAGCCCCGCCCCCGGACCACGCTCGCCAAGCAGCTGGCGCTGTACGTCGTGCTCTACTCGCCGCTCCAGATGGCGGCGGACCTGCCCGAGAATTACGAGCACCAGCCCGCGTTCCAGTTCATCCGGGACGTGGCGGTCGACTGGGACACGACGCGCGTGCTCGCAGGGAAGATCGGCGATTACGTGGTCGTGGCGCGGCGCGAGCGGAACGGCCCCAGTTGGTACCTCGGCGCCATTACCGATGAAGAAGCACGGACGTTCGACGTCCCGCTCAGCTTCCTCACGTCGGGGCGCAAGTACGTCGCCGAGATCTACGCGGACGGGCCCGGCGCGCACTGGCTCACGAATCCGCTGCCGGTCGCAATTTCGCAGCGCCCGGTCGACGCGACGTCGCGTCTGCATCTGGTGCTGGCGCCCGGCGGCGGGCAGGCGATCCGCATCCGCCTCGCGCGCTAGCCGAGCTCCAGCGGTGCTCACTGCTCGGGGGCATCGGCTCCGGCGACCGGTGGCCCCTGCGGTTCGGCTCCTTGACAGCCACCCCGCCACACCGGTCGCGTCGCCGATGTGCAAGCGCCGAGGGGCGGTCCCGAAGGCGAAGACGCAAGGGGTCGGGTGGGGTGGTTGTCAGGCGTCCCGAGCCGGAGGGACCGGCCCTCGGCGCGCAGCCGCCCTGACTCTCTTCGCGGGGCTGGCGCTCGCGGGCTGCGGCCGCGCCCGTGAGCCGCAGCTGTTCGAACGGCTTTCGCCGGAGCGCACCGGCGTCACGTTCGTGAATCGCCTGCCCGACGACACCGCGTTCAACATTCTCACCTACATGTACTTCTACGACGGCGGCGGTGTGGCGGTCGGCGACGTCAACAATGACGGCCTGCCGGATCTCTACTTCACGTCCAACGTCGGGCCCAACCGGCTCTACTTGAACAAGGGCAATTATCGCTTCGAGGACGTCACCGAGCGGGCCGGGGTAGCGGACCCCGACGGCTGGAAGACCGGCGTCACGATGGCCGACGTGAACGGCGACGGCTACGTCGATATCTACGTGTCCGCCGTCGACCTCCTCACGATGCACGGGCACAACGTGCTCTATGTCAACAACGGCGATGGCACCTTCACGGATCGCACGAAAGAATACGGTCTCGACTTCGCCGGCTTGTCCACGCAGGCTCTCTTCTTCGATTACGACGGCGACGGCGATCTCGACATGTACCTCCTCACCCACACGCCGCACCCCGAGCGCGGCAACGCCCTCCATCGCCAGCACGCATCCCCGGGCGCGAGGCTCGGGGATCGCCTATACCGTCAGGACAAGGGCCATTTCGTGGATGTGAGCGACCAAGCAGGCCTCTACGGTGGCGCCGTGCGATACGGTCTCGGCGTCGTCGCGAGCGACCTGAATCTCGACGGCTGCCCCGACTTGTACGTCGCCAACGACTTCCAGGAAGACGACTTCGTCTACATCAACAACTGCGACGGCACGTTCACCGAGTCCGGCGCCACGGTGCTGGGACACACCAGCCATGCCTCGATGGGCGTCGACGCCGCGGACTTCAACAACGACGGGCGGCCGGACCTCGTGGTGCTCGACATGTTGCCCGACCAGGAGCAGATCCTCAAGAGCTCCGCCAATGCCGAAAGTTTCGACGTCCACCTCGAGAAGCTCGCGGCCGGCTACCGTCCGCAGTACGCCCGCAACACGCTGCAGCTCAACCGCGGCGCCCTGCGAGGACGGGTACGCTTCAGTGAGATCGGCTATCTGGCGGGCGTCGCTGCGACCGATTGGAGCTGGGCCCCGCTGTTCGCCGACCTGGACAACGACGGATACAAGGACCTCTTCATTACCACCGGGATCTATCGGCGGCCCAACGATCTGGACTACCTCGCCTATGTCGTCAACCCGGCCGTCCAGGCGTCGCTGAGGCAGGGAATGGGCGGGCTGGTTGGGACGCTCATCAGGAAGATGCCGCAGGTCGCGACGCCCAACTACGCGTATCGCAACAATGGAGACCTGACGTTCACGAACGAGGCCGCTCGCTGGGGGCTCGCGACGCCGGGGTTTTCGAACGGCGCCGCGTACGTCGACCTGAACAATTCCGGCGCCCTCGACCTCGTCGTCAATAACCTCAACGCCCCCCCCGCGATCTACCGCAACCGCGCGCGCGAGCTCACCGGGAACCACTACCTGCAAGTAGTGCTGCGGGGCTCCGGGGCGAACACGGCCGGGATCGGCGCGAAGGTGGTGATCAAACGTGGCGGCACGGGCGGCACGGGCGGCACGCTGCAGATGCTCGAGCAGTTTCCCACCCGGGGGTTCCAGTCTTCCGTCGATCCGCGCCTGCATTTCGGACTGGGGTCCGCGGAACAGATCGACTCGCTGACGGTGACGTGGCCCGATCGGCGTCGTCAGGTGTTGACCCTCGTAGCGGTCGACCGCACGCTCACGCTGTCGCAGCAGGGTGCCACGCTGCCGCCCTTGCCGCCCCTGCCGCCTCTCACCGACGTGACGGACAGCGTGCGCATCGACTTCACGCACCACGAGAATGCCTTCTACGATTTCCACCGCGAGCCCTTGATCCCCCACCTCTTGTCGGCTGAGGGGCCCGCGCTCGCCGTCGGCGACGTCGATGGCGACGGGTTGGACGACATCTACGTGGGCGGGGCCCAATGGCAGGCCGGACGGCTTTTTTTGCAGCGGCGCGACGGGACGTTCCGCACGAGCGCGGCGCTCGAGCGCGTGTTCCAGGCCGACAGCCTCAGCGAGGACGTCGCTGCGGTGTTCTTCGACGCCAACGGCGACGGGCATCCCGACCTGTACGTCGTGAGCGGTGGCAACGAGTTCTGGGGCGACGACGCGGCGCTGCAGGATCGGCTGTACGTGAACGACGGTCGGGGCCATTTCTCCCGCGACACGCTGGCCCTGCCGCGGTTTGCCGAAAGCGGGTCGTGCGTGGTGCCCGGCGATTTCAACGGCGACGGGCATCTCGATCTGTTCGTGGGGCGGCGTGCCGTGGCGAAGCGCTACGGCCTCGCCCCTCGCAGCTACCTGCTCGAGAACGACGGCACCGGGCACTTTCGTGACGTGACACTCGAGAAGGCCCCGGACCTCGCCCAGGTCGGCATGGTAACCGCGGCGGCCTGGGTCGATTACGATCACGACGGCCGGCTCGACTTGATCGTCACCGGGGAGTGGATGGCGGTACGCGTGTTCCACAACGAGAATGGCCGACTCGTCGATCGGACCGGCGAGGCGGGGCTCGCGGGAACGGAAGGGTGGTGGAGCAGCGTCACCGTGGCGGACCTGAACGGCGACGGGCGCCCCGACCTGGTGCTCGGCAACCTCGGGCTCAACTCCGCTCTCCGGGCGTCGCCGGCGCAGCCGGTCCGCTTGTACGTGGCCGACTTCGGGCACAACGGCACGCTCGAGCAGGTGCTCACGGTCTACAGTCACGGCGTGAGCTACCCGGTCGCCGGTCGGGACGAGCTGCTGAGTGTCGTCCCCAGTCTGCGGAACCGGTTCCCGACATATGCGTCCTTCGGGGCATCCCGAGTCGAGGACGTCTTCAGCGCCGCGGAGCTCGCCCGGGCGACGGTGCGAGAGGCCCGAGTTTTTGCGAGCTCCGTCGCGCTGAACAACGGCCACGGCGGCTTCACGCTCGCGCCGCTGCCCGTCGAGGCCCAATTCGCGCCGATTCGCGCTGCGCTGGCGGAGGATTTCGACGGCGACGGGCGGACTGACCTCCTGGTCGCGGGGAACGATTACGGATTCCCACCGGTGCTCGGGCGCTCCGATGCCAGTTACGGCCTGTTGCTGCGGGGCAGGGGAGACGGGCGCTTCGAGGCCATCGACATGGAGCGGAGCGGCGTCGTGATCGATGGACAGGTGCGCCATATGGAGTGGGTGCGGCGCGCGGACGGCGGCCGCGTGATCCTGGTGGCCCGGAACAACGACAAGCTCCAGGTCCTCCGTCCGCGCTTCGGGCGTCCTTGACAACGCAGCGTGGAGAGGAAGAATCATGTGGCATGCGAGCCACACTTTCAGCTTGAGAGGACGCGTATGAAACGAGCAGAGTGCGTGATTGGCGCGCTGCTGGCGGTGCTGTGCGTGGCGCCGCTCGGCGCGCAGCAGCCCAGCGGCACGGTCCGCGGACACGTGACGGACGACGCGACGCATCAGCCGCTCTCCGGGATCTCGGTCGCGATCGGGAGCCGCGCCGCGCTGACCCAGGCCGATGGCCGTTATGTCGTCACGGGAGTCCCCGCGGGCAGCGACACCCTGCGGACGCGAATGATCGGCTACGCGCCGGCGAAGCGGGCCGTCACGGTCGCGGCGGGCGACACGGTCGTCGTCGACGTCGCCCTGTCCCCGCAGGCGGTAGGCCTGTCGGAGATCGTCGTCACCGGGTACGGGGAGCAACGGGCCGGCAACATCACCGGGTCCGTGACACAAGTGACCGCGGAGCAGTTCAATACGGGCCGTGTCGTCAGCCCGCAGCAGCTCATCGAGAACAAGGTCGCCGGTGTGCAACTGGTCGACAACAACGAGCCGGGTGGCAACCTCACGATCCGGATTCGCGGCGCGACGTCCGTCAACGCCAGCAGCGAACCGCTGTACGTCGTCGATGGCATGCCCGTGGGTACCGGCGCCGGCGGCGGCATATTCGTCGGGCGCGACACCCTCAACCCCTCGGCCGGGCGCGACGCTCTCAACTTCCTGAACCCGCGTGACATCGCGAGCGTCACGGTCTTGAAGGATGCGTCGGCTGCGGCGATTTACGGGGCGAACGCCGCCAATGGCGTCGTCCTGATCACGACGAAGTCGGGACGGGGCGGGTCGCAGGTCGAATACAGCGGCAGCGCGTCCTCCTCGTCCGTGACCCGGCTGCCCTCGATGCTGAACGCGGCGCAGTTTCGGGCAGCCGTGCTCGCGCACGGCGACACGTCACAGATCAACCAGCTGGGGAACGCGAACACCGACTGGTTCGGCCTGGTGGACCGGACCGCGTTCGGCCAGGACCACAACTTTGCCGTCTCGGGCACGGGGGGAAGCAACCGCTACCGACTGTCGCTGGGCTACTTGAATCAGGACGGGATCATCCAGGGCACTTCGACCCAACGGATCTCCCTGGGCTTCAACTACGACCAGCGCGTCCTCAACGATCGCCTTTCCGTGCGCACGAACCTGAAGGGCTCGCGCTCGTTCGACCAGTTCCCGCCGGGCGGCGTGCTCTCCAACGCCGCCCAGATGGGGCCGACGCAGCCGGTCTACGATCCCAACACCGTCACCGGCTACTACAACTGGCCGAAGAATCAGCTGCAATCGGCGGACAACCCCCTGCAGCTGCTGAATCTGGCCAAGTTCCAGGGCACGACCTACCGCAGCGTCGGCAACGTGCAGGCGGACTACAGCCTGCCCTTCGTCGAGGGGTTAAAGGCCAACGTCAACCTCGGGTACGACGTCACCCAATTCACGCAAGCGACCTTCAACCCGAGCGTCCTGCACAGCGAAATCAAGTCCGGCAATTTCGGCTCCGAGTATCGCACCGATCCCAACATGGTGAACACAGTACTCGAAACGTATCTGAACTATGCGCGGACGCTCAGCTTCGTACCCGGCACCATCGATGCGACTGCCGGCTATTCCTATGTCCAGTCGCACGCCGAGTTCCCCTCGCTGACGTTGACGGGCCTGAGCACCGATATCTTCGACATCAACGGCTTCCCGACAGCAGCACACGTTTCGCCGGGAAGTCCGAACGTCCAGGAAAGCAGGCTGATCTCCTTCTTCGGGCGGCTCACCTACAACCACTCGGATCGCTACCTGGCGGCGGTGAGCCTGCGCCGCGACGGATCCTCGCGCTTCGGGGCGAGCAACGCTTGGGGTACGTTCCCGTCGGTTGCCCTCGCGTGGCGGATCTCGCAGGAGCCGTTCCTGAGCCGCGTGCGGGAGCTCTCGGACCTGAAGCTGCGCGTGTCGTGGGCGAAGACCGGCAACCAGGCGTTCGCGAACTACCAGCAGTACACGGCATATCTGGCCGGGAACTCGCTGGCGCAGGTGCAGTTCGGCAACGTGTTCGTCCCGACGATTCGCCCCAGCGCAGTCGACAAGAACATCAAGTGGGAGGAGACCGCCGCCACCAACGTCGGCCTCGATTTCGGGTTCCTGGAGCAGCGGTTCAGCGGCGCCATCGACTGGTATGTCAAGAAGACCAGCGACCTGATCTTCACGGTGCCGCAGCCCGCCGGCACCAACTTCTCGAACTTCGTGACGAGCAACATCGGTACCATGAAAAACCAGGGCATCGAGGCCAGCCTCAGCGCCCGCGTGCTGCGAGGGGGCGGGAGCCGCCTCACCTGGACCGCCGACTTTACGGCGGCCCACAATACGAACAGGCTGACGAGCATCAGCGCCAATGGTGCGCAGCAGATCCCGGTCAACGGCGTCTCCGGCGGCGTGGGCACGACGATCGGGATCCTCGAACCGGGCCAGCCGATCAACTCGTTCTTCGTGTGCCAACAGCAGTACCGGAACGGGAAGCCGGTCGAGGGCAAATACGTCAGCCTGGCCGACACCATCGCCTCTACCTGCGACGCCGCCAGCCTGCGGGCGTACCACGACCCGGCGCCCAAGTGGATCCTGGGGCATTCGTCATATCTCACGTACGGCAACTTCGACTTCAGCTTCACGCTGCGGGCGTGGCTCGGGAACTGGGTCTACAACAACGTGGCTTCCAACCTGGGCACCTACCAGGAGGTCAGGCGCTTTTCCCCGTACAACCTGCACACGTCGGTGTTGACGACCGGATTTCTGACTCCACAGTACCTCTCGGACTATTACGTGGAGGACGGATCGTTCCTGCGGATGGACAACATCACGCTGGGCTATTCGTTCACGTACCGCGGCCAACAGGTACGTCTCTTCAGCACGGTACAGAACGTGTTCACCATCACGGGCTATGGCGGCGTGGACCCGACCGCGGGCCTGAACGGCGTCGACAACAACATCTATCCCCGCTCGCGCACCGTCACCGGTGGCCTGAGCGTGCGGTTCTAGGGGGACGGAGCCATGAACCTCACCAGACCGACGGCGCGCGCGTGCGCGGCCACGCTCCTGCTCCTGGCCGCAGCCGACTGCACCGACCTGACAGTGGAGCCGAAGAGCACGGTCACCGAGTCCAACATCTTCAACGACCCCAACTCGTACCAGGCATTCCTCGCGCGGTTGTACGCCGGGTTGGCGGTCAGCGGACAACAAGGCCCAGCAGGGCTGCCGGACATCTCCGGCATCGACGAGGGGTTCTCGCAGTATCTGCGCCTCTACTGGGAGACGGAGGAGCTGCCCACGGATGAGGCGGTGATCGCGTGGAACGACATCGGCCTGCCCGAGATGAACACGCAGACCTGGACCTCGCAGAGCCGCATGGTGGTGGCGATGTATTACCGCGTCTACTTCCAGGTCGTGCTGGCGAACGAGTTCCTGCGCCAGAGCACCGCTGCCAAGCTAGCGGAGCGGAACCAGAACGACCCGACGCTGAGGACGAACATCCGGTTCTACCGCGCCGAGGCCCGGTTCTTGCGAGCCTTGAGCTACTGGCACGGGATCGATCTCTTCGGAGACATCCCGCTCGTCACCGAAAGCAACCTGATCGGTGGGCCGCCGCCCGCGCAGAGCACGCGTACGGACGTCTTCAACTTCATCGTGAGCGAGCTGAACGCGATCATCGACTCGCTGCCCCCGCCCGGCGCGAGCACGTACGGCCGCGCGACGGGGCCAGCCGCATCTATGCTGCTGGCCGAGGTCTACCTGAACGCAGGCGTCTACACCGGCACGCCGCACTGGACCGAGGCGCTGACCGCAGCGCAGGCCGTCATCGGATCGGGGGCGTACAGCCTGGACACCAGCTATCGGCATCTGTTTCTGGCCGACAACAACACCTCTCGCGAGATCATCTTTGCCATTACGCAGGACGGGAAGAGGACGCAGACCTACGGTGGCGTGACGTTCCTCGCGCATGCCTCCTGCGGGGGCAGCATGAGCAACGGCACCTACGGCATCAACGGCTGCTGGTGGGGGCTGCGCCTCAAGCCGCAGGCCGACAGCTTCTATGCCGCCGGGGACAACCGCGCCGGGTACTTCTACACGAGCGGTCAGACGCTTGCGGTGACGAGCATCGGCGACTTTACCAAAGGGATCGCGGCGCCCAAGTACCAGAATGTGACCTCGACCGGTGTGCCTCCCTCGGACTCCGCGTTCGTGGACACGGATTTCCCGATGTTCCGCCTCGGCGAGGCGTACCTGATCTACGCCGAGGCCGTGTTGCGGGGTGGTACGGGCGGCAACGTGGCGCAGGCGCTGACCTACGTGAACCTGTTGCGGGAGCGTGCATACGGCGGTACGTCCGGCGACATCACGGCCGGTCAGCTCACATTGGACTTCATTCTCGCCGAGCGGGGCCGCGAGCTCCTGTGGGAAGCCCACCGCCGGACCGACCTGATCCGGTATGGCCTGTTCACGGGGGGCGCGTATCTGTGGGCGTGGAAGGGTCAGGACCCGAACGGGACGAATTCGGCCGGCATTGCGACCGATTCGCATCTCGACCTGTACCCGCTCCCATACTCCGAGGTGGTCGCCAACCCGAACCTCAAGCAAAATCCGGGTTACTGATCGCCGGGAGTCTTCGCTGTTACTTGCACGTCGCGTCGCCGCGGCCCTGCTGCTGTGGGCAGTGGCGGCGTGCGGTGGTGCGCTCTCTCCCCGGTCCCCCGGGAATCGGCCGACGCTGCCGTCGACCTACCGCCCCAGCGGCCACATGGCCGCGGGCGACGTGTTCGTCCACCTGTTCGAGTGGAAGTGGACCGACATCGCGACCGAGTGTGAGAATGTCCTCGGGCCCGCCGGCTTCACTGCGGTCCAGATCTCGCCGCCGCAGGAGCACAGCGTCCAAGCCCCTACGTACCCCTGGAGCGAGCGCTACCAGCCGGTCAGCTACAGCATCGCCCGCAGCCGGTCGGGCACGGGCGCCGAATTCGCCGCCATGGTGCAACGCTGTCGCGCGGCGGGCGTAGGTATCTACGTGGACGCCGTCATCAACCACATGACCAACTATCCGAGCCCCGGAGTGGGCTCGAACGGGACGGCCTATACCAAGTACAGCTATCCGGGTCTCTACACGCCCGGCGATTTCCACACCCCGTGCACGGTCAGCAACTATCAAGACGCCGCTAACGTCCAGGATTGCGAATTGTTCGGGCTGCCCGATCTCAACACCGGTCTGCCCGCGGTCCGCCAGAAGATCGCCGGCTACCTGATCTCGCTCGCGCGCCTGGGCGTCGCTGGCTTCCGCATCGACGCCGCGAAGCACATCCAGCAGGTTGAGCTCGACGCCATTCTCGCGCTCGTCGATTCCACGTTGAGCGCGGAGGGACGGCCGATCCCGTATTATTTCCTGGAGGTCATCGGCGGGGCGGGCGAGGCGCTCTCGCCGCACGATTACTTCGGCGAGGGTTACCGCTCGGGCGGCGCCGCCGACATCACCGAATTCACGTTCGTCGGCGTAGGGGACAAGTTCCGGCAGATCGGCGGGCAGCACATCTCGCAACTCAACCCCGGCGGCGCGTCCGGGAACCAGTTCTCCGAGGCCGCGTGGGGATTAATGCCCTCCGACAAGGCCGTGGTGTTCCTCCAGAACCACGACACACAGCACCAATGCGGCATCAGCTATCGTGACGGCAACACCTTCCGTCTGGCGAACGTGTGGATGCTGGCGCAACCCTACGGCTATCCGTCGGTCCTGTCGAGCTACGCGTTCGACTGTCCGGCGGGAAGCGACATGGGCCCGCCGTCCGATGCGAACGGCAATACCAATGACGTAACCTGCGCGTCGAGCCTCGAGACCGTCACCGTCGGCCAGTGGGTGTGCGAGCACCGCGATCCGTACATTCTGAGAATGGTCTCCTTCCGGAAGCTCGTCGCGGGCAGCGACGTGAACCACTGGTGGGACGACGGCGCCAATGCCGTCGCGTTCTCACGAGGCGACAAGGGCTTCGTGGCCATCAATCGCGAGGGTGTGCCGCTCGACACGACGATCGCCACGGGCATGGTGCCGGGGACCTACGCCGACGCCCTGTCCGGCGGGTCGATCGTCGTGAGCTCCGCGGGCGCGATCCGGGTCCAGCTCGCGGCCAATTCGGCGATCGCGATCGACGTCGCGACCAAGCTGCCGTGAGCTTTAGGCATCATGCCGCGCGCGTGGCCGCGGCGGGCGCGGGTCCCGCGTCGATCAGCTGCTTCCTAAGGGGGTCGACACGCAGATTCATGCCTTCCGGCGAATGCGCCCCCAGGAGGATTCGCGCGATCCCCAGAGACTCGAGGACAGGAGCGGGAAGCCACGACAACTCCGCCCCGGGGTCGACCAGGACCGCTTCCAGCGTCCGTCGTTCACCCGGGCGCGCAGGGTTCTCGATCTCCACACTGACGCGAAACGCGCCCATCTCGTCGCCCATAGTACCTCCTCGCTCCTTGCCGAGTGGTACCATGGGGGCGCGAGCCGTGTCAATCTCACGCGCGCTCCGCCGCGGCGCCGTGCTCCTGGCGTGCATGCCGATCGCTTCGCTCGCCGCGCAGCAAGCGGCCGGCCCCGTCTGGACGCGCGGCGCCGTGTGCTACGAAGTGTTCGTCCGCTCGTTCTACGACTCGAACGGCGATGGGATCGGCGACCTGAACGGGTTGATCGAGAAGCTCGACTACATCGACAAGTTGGGCGCGTCCTGCATCTGGCTCATGCCGGTCGCCGCGTCACCCAGCTACCACGGCTACGACGTCAGCGACTACTACCGCGTCGAGCCCGCCTACGGCAGCAACGACGATTTCAAGCGGCTCGTGGCCCAAGCCCACCGCCGCGGCATCAAGGTGCTCGTGGACATGGTGCTGAACCACAGCTCGAGCGAGCACCGCTATTTCCAGGCGGCCCTGCACGATACGACATCGCCCTATCGCGCCTGGTATCGCTTTGCGCCGTCGCCCCTGGGCAAGGGGCCCCACGGCGGGGACGACTGGCACCGCTCGCCCGTGCGCGACGAGTACTACTACGGGGTATTCTGGAGCGGCATGCCGGACTTGAACTACGAGACGCCAGCCGTGCGGGACGAGGCGAAGCGTATCGCCACCTTCTGGCTGCGCGACATGGACGTGGACGGCTTTCGCCTGGACGCCGTGCCCTATCTCGTGGAGGAAGGGAGCTGCCTGATGGGGTGCCCCGGCACCCACGCCTTCCTGCACCAGTACGCCGCGCACGTGGACAGCGTCAAACCGGGCGCCTATACGGTCGGCGAAGCGTGGGGTAACATCAACGCGATGATGCCGTATTACCCGGATCAGCTCACAGCGTACTTCGGTTTCGAGCTGGCCGACTCACTCTTGTCGGCGGTCCGCACCGGCTCGGCCGCGGGGTTGCTCAGCGGTTTCCTCCGGCTCCAGGACACCCTGCCCGAGTACCGCTGGTGTCCGTTCTTGAGCAACCACGACCAGACTCGCGTGCTCACCGCGCTGGGCGGCGATGTCGCGCGCGCCAAATTGGCCGCGACGTTGTTGCTCACGCTTCCGGGTCTGCCCTTCGTCTATTACGGCGAGGAGATCGGGATGACGGGCGACAAGCCCGATCCGCGGTTGCGGACTCCGATGCAGTGGGCTCCGCGTCCCGGCGTGGGCTTCACCTCGGGCACACCGTGGGAGAGTCCCCAACCCGACTCGTTCGTGACGAACGTCGCGACCGAGGAGGCCGACCCCCGGTCGCTCTTGAACCGCTACCGCCGGCTGATCCACCTCCGCAAAGAGAACCAGGCACTGGGGACGGGCCGCCTCGTGCCACTGGCAGCGAGCAGCGCCTCGGTGACCGCCTATCTCCGCCGGGCGGGCGACCATGCGGTGCTGGTCGTGGCGAACCTGGGGGGCGCGCCCGCCTCGGGTGTGTCGATCGGCTCGGGGGAGGGGGAGCGCGTGCTCCCGCCCGGCAGCTACACGCCGCGCAACCTGCTGGGCGGTCCCGATGGGCTGGTGCTGCGGGTGAGCGGGGATGGGCATGTTCGGGGCTACGTTCCGGCGGCGACCCTGGCACCGCGGGAGGGCCTCGTGTTCGACCTGATGCGCCGATAGACCCGCCGTGCGCGCAACCCTTTGTCTGGCGATCCTGCTCCCGGCCGCACTCGCTGCTCAGCGCGCCACCAGGGCGGTCTACCTCGACCGCCAGGGCGTCGTGCGGTGGCGAGACGACCAGAAGGAGGTAAGCCTTTTCGGCGCGAACTACGTGCTGCCCACCGCCTCCGACTACCGCGCCGCCGGCTATCTGCGCGCCGATCGCAAGAAGATGATCGACGAAGACATGGCGCAGTTCGCCCGCATGGGCTGGGACGGGTTGCGGCTCACCTTCTGGGGCGACTGGGAGGCCTCCGACTCGGACGGCAACCTGATCGCCAACGAGCATCTCGACTTGCTGGACTATCTCATCGCCCGCGCCCGGGAGCGGGGCATCTACATGCTCCTCAGTCCCATCCAGCTGTACAACTCCAACTGGCCGGATGCGCTGGCGGACAGCTCGGCGCCGGGGTTCGGCCGGCGGTTCGGCAAGGCCCGCATCGGGACCGACCCGCTCGCCATCGCGGCGCAGATGACCTACCTGCGCCAGATCCTGGAGCACGTGAATCCCTACACCCGCGTGGCTCTGAAGGACGAGCCGGCCATTCTCTTCATCGAGCTGGTGAACGAGCCCTGGCATCACCCGGAGGACATCGACGGCTCGGTCCGCTACATCAACGCGCTCACGGACGCGGTGCGCAGCACGGGATGCACCAAGCTCGTGTTCTACAACGTGAGCCAGGATTTCAGGATCGCCGAGGCGATCAGGCGGTCACGGGCGCAGGGTGTGACCTTCGCCTGGTATCCCACGGGCCTGAACGCCGGCCACGAGCTGGCAGGCAACTACCTCCGCACGGTCGACAGCTTTCCCGACATGCTGCGCCCGGAGCTGGCCCGGAGCCCGCGCATCGTGTACGAATTCGACTCGCCGGACCTGCAGACGGGTTACATGTATCCGGCCATGGCGCGGACGTTCCGCTCCGTGGGTGCGCAGTTCGCCGCCATGTTCGCCTACGACATGCTGCGCACCGCCTCGCGCAACCTCGGCTGGCAAACGCACTACCTGAACCTGGTCTACACACCGCACAAGGCGATGAGCGCGATCATCGCCGCCGAGGCCATGCACCGTCTGCCCCGGCTACGCTCGTATGGCCCCTATCCGCAGAACGCGCGGTTCGGCGACTTCCACGTTTCCTATGACGGCGACCTGGGCGAGCTGGTGGCGCGCGACGCGTTGCTGTACGCCGGCTCGACGCGCGCCACGCCCCCCGATCCGGCGGCGCTGCTCCGCATCGCGGGATACGGCTCCTCGTCTACCGTGACCTATCAAGGGGAGGGGATCTACTTCCTGGACAAGGTGCGGTCGGGCCTCTGGCGCCTCGAGGTGTATCCGGACGCCGTGCCCGTCCGCGACCCCTTCGAGCCACCCAGTCCCGACAAGGTGGTGACGCGTGCGATCAGCCGCGCCTGGCTCATGACGCTCACCCTGCCGGACCTCGGCGCCGCGTTCACCGTGCAGCCGATCGCGGCCGGCAACCGGCGGACCGAGCGGGCGGCCGGCGGCGCGTTCATGGTCACACCCGGCGTCTACGTGTTGAGTGCCGCCGGTCCCGTGGACGCCGCCACGTTGCCGGCATACGTGGGCGAGGTGGGGTTTGCCGAGTATCACGCGCCTCCGCTCGATACGCTACCGCCGTCGGTGCAATCGCTCGCCGCTTCCGAGGGTCTCGCGGGGCGCGACGCCCAGCTGCGCGTGCGCGTCGTCGACCCCACCCCGCCCGACTCGGGCCTGCTCTTCATCCGGCCGGTGGCCGGCGGCTTCTACCACGGCATCACGATGCACCCCGCCGGCGGCTACGTGTGGGGCGCCACCGTCCCGGCCGCGGTCTTGCGGGAGAGCGGGGGCCCGCACGAATTCGTGATCACGCTCTTCCACGGGGACTCGGGGGTGACCTTCCCCGATCGCCTGTATCAGAAGCCGACGGACTGGGACTACCTCGGCCGGGGGTCCTGGAGGCTCGATGTGGTCGACCCGCGCACGCCGCTGCGGCTGTTCAATCCCGCCGCGGACGCCGCGCAGCTGGCCTTCACTCGCCTCGGCGACGCGGGACGCCGTGGGCTCTTCCACCTGGCTTTCTCCGACGTCACGGGTCAGCCGGTCTTCCACTTCGAGTTGCCCATGAACGCGAGCGGCGCAGTTCCGCCCGACTACACCGCGTCCCTCGTCATCAAGGACCGTATCAGGGCCCGCCAGGAGACCATCACCCGCGCCGATGAGATCCGGGTGCGGCTGCGCGGCCTCGGGCGCCGGCAGGGGCTGCACCTCACGCTGATGGAGGACGACGGTACCAGCTGGAGCGCGGCGGTCACGGTCGACGGTGCCTGGAGCGAGCAGGCGGTCCCCCTTGCCGCGCTGACCGTAGGCCGTGGCGTGCTCCTTCCGGAGGGATTCCCCGGCGAGTGGAACTACTGGGTGGGACCCGCGGCCGGGCGGGGGGGCAGCGGCGACCGCCCGCGGCTCGACCGGGTGGAGCGGCTGCAGCTTTCGCTGCGGCGCGAGGACGGAGTCGGGATCGAGCCCGGTAACTACGGCGTCGAGGTGGAGTCCATCATACTGGGCTTCGCGTCGCCAGGCCCGCGGTAGCGGTCGATCGACGCGCTCAGACGAGGTAGCCGCGCTTCAGTACGAAGCGCGCGAGGGCCGCGTGCCCGTCCCCGGTGGGGACGTGGAAGCCCAGCGCGTCGGCGAGCCGGTTGTACACGCTGAACAGTGCGCACACCTCGATCGCGTCTTCGATGGCTTCATCCGTCACGCCGGCGGCGCGCAGCGGCGCCAGGTCCGCGGCACCCACCTCGGCGGGCGTGAGCGTGAGCGTCTCGAGGAAGCCCAGTGTCGCTCTGAGCTTCCGATCGATCGGGGCGGTGCGCCAATCCGTCAGCACCGCCTGGAGCACCTGTCCGTCTCCCGAGGCCAGCGACGCGACCGCGCCGGAGGCGCCCGTTCAGAACGGACACCGGTTCAGGCGTGACGTGAACGCGGCGAGCAGCGCCCGCTCGCCCACGCTCCACGGCGAAGAACCGCGCATCACCGCTTGCGTCCACTCACGCATGGCGTGGCCGAAGAACTCCGGCCGGTAGAGAACCGTCTTCACCACGTCGGGGACGCGGTGCCCACTCACGAGCCGGACGAGCCAAAACTTCAGCCGGTCGGCCAGGCGATGACCGCGTTCGAGAACAGAGAGACGCATAAAGGGCGCGAAGCATGCGCCGGGGGAGCACCGTCCGTCAAGAGGGCGCTGCGTTCTCTCCGTCTGCCGAAATGACCCTCACGCGCTCGCGCTGCAGGTCGATCACCTTGGCGAGCGGCCCGACTATCGCCAGAGCGACAATCGGCGGGGCGGGATAAAGCGGGCCCAGCGCCGCCACGTGAAAGTCACCCGCCAGGCGGATGACCGCCTCAACCAGGGCCACCGTGGCCGCCACGAGGGTCCGTGCCCGGACCGTGCTCACGGTCGTCTTGGGATCGGTGACCATGAAGAAGATGAACAGCTGGTACATCGGGCCGGTGAGCGGCGCGATTTCAGCAAGCAGCGGGCCGCCCGTGATCATGCTTCGCACCATGGCCAGCGCGACGAAGCATGCTACGTACGAGAGCGTCACGTGGAGCATCCGCACGCGGGAAACGATGAGGAGGCCGAAGCACCAAATCACCGCGTTGGTCGCCAGGTCATTGCCCCACTGACGACTGAGGATGGCGATACTCCCCGGCGCCGCGAGGACGAGCAGGCTGATGGCGAAGTTGCTCGGGTTCCAGAGGTGCCGGCCGCGGTACTGCAGCACATACTTGGAGGCGATGGCGACGAAGCCCCCGAGCGCGAACGGCCACAGCAGCCCGGCGCGCGGCTTGATCAAGAGCGCGAGGCTGATGCCCGTGATGTACGCGCTCTGCACGTTCGCGAAGCGCCCGCGCACCGTGCGCGACAGCGCCAGCTCCGTCGCGGTGCAGACGCCGAGCGCCGTGACGAGCCGGTCGTAGCCCCCCAGGATGCCGTAGCGCGCCTCGCCGAGCACGAGGATGAGCGTGATCAGGAAGGAGACGGGGTAACGCGGATCGAGCCGGCCCAGCCAGCTCCACAGCGCCCGGCTAGCGACTAGACTCGGTGATGACATGCAGCTGGTCCGCGGCCGGGTGCGCGACGGTCTGAACGGTGCCCGAAGGCCAGCGGATGACCGCGCTGTCCACGCGCGCGGTCTGTCCCAGCCCGAAATGGAGCCGGCGGTCGTTCTGGCTCGCGAATCCGGAGCCCCCGTCCACGACTTTGAGCTGGGGTGTGCCGCCCGCGGCGACGAGCACCTCCGCCCCGATGGCGCTGCGGTTGGACCGGGTGCCCACGAGCTTGAACGTGATCCAGTGGTTGCCGGGCACGACGCTGTTCTTGTAGACCAGCGCCGGCTGCTTCTGGTTCGCGACCACCACATCGAGCACACCGCGGTTGAACAGGTCGACCAGCACGACGGCGCGCCCGTCGTACTCGTCGGTTACACCGACCCGGGAGGCGACGTCGCTCCAGCCCGCCAGGCCGCGGTTCACGAGCACCCGCGATCGCTCGTACCCGGACAGGCTCGCCGTGCCGATGGCGGGCCAGGCTCTCGCATCTTCGAAGACGGGCCCGTACGCGCCCGCGATCTTCGACGCCGCGTACCAGTAGCTCCGATCGCGGTCGCCCGACACGTAGCCGTTGACGATGAACAGCTCGTTCCGGCCGTCATTGTCCAGGTCGCCGAGCTGGGCTCCCCAGGCCCATCCCGCGTCGGCCACGACGCCTTCGGCGGCTTGCTGAAACCGGCCGAGCTCCGGAAGGAAGTTGAGGCGCAGGTTGTTTCCGTGAAACAGATACCCCCGTTCGGAGATGTTGGTCACGAAGGCGTCCACCCGTCCGCGATTCAGCACGTCGCCGAGCGTGGCCGACATGCCGCTCTTGGAATCGCCCTCCAGACCCACGCGGCTGAGGATGAACCGCCGGCCGTGGTCGTTCAGGTACAGCTCCTCCGGGCCGTAGTCGTTGGCCAGGAACAGGTCGGGCCAGCCGTCGCCGTTGAAGTCCGCCGCGGCGACCGCGAGGGTCCAGCGCGTGCTGCCCACGCCCATCCG